>NZ_SSXE01000223.1 GCF_021699195.1 Nonomuraea sp. MG754425
GGCTGGGGCTCATCGCCGCCGCCGCGTGGCTGATCACACGGGCCGCCCAGCAGCCGGAGCTGGCCGCGCTGAGCGTGGCGATCGTGGCCACCAGGGCGTTCGCCACCGGCAAGGGCGTCTTCCGCTACGCCGAGCGGCTCACCGGCCACGAGGTGGCCCTGCGCGCCCAGGCCGGCACCCGGGAGCGGCTCTACGAGTCCCTCGTCGCGCCCCGTCAGCCCCGCCAGGGTGGCGCGGACCTGCTGAGCCGCATGGTGGACGACACCGAGGCCGTACAGGACCTGCTCGTCCGCTGCCTGCTCCCCGCCGCCGCGGCGGCGATCACGGGGCTGGCCGCCGTCGTCGTCGGGCTGACGATCCTGCCGGTGGCCGCGCTCGCGCTGGTGGCCGGGCTGGTGCTGGCCGGGGTGCTGCTCCCGGCGGGCACGGCCGCCGCGGCGCGCCGCTGGGCGGCCCGGATCGCCCCCGCGCGGGCGGCGCTGGCCGGGCGGGTGGCCGACCTGGTGCACGGCTCGGCGGACCTGGCCGCGTACGGGGCCGACGACGAGGCCCTGGCCAAGGCGCTGGCCGCCGACGAATCGCTGGCCGCCCTGGAGCGCCGCCAGGCCCGGGTGCACGCCGCCGCCCTGGCCGGGGGCACGCTGATCCAGGGGCTGACCGTGGCGGCCGTCGTGCTGCTCGCTCAGGCCGCCGGAGCCGGTTCGGTCGGCACGGCCGTGCTGGCGCTGACGTCCCTGGTCGCCTTCGAGCCCGTGCTGCCGCTGGCCGCGGCCGGGGAGCGGATGGCGGGCATCACGGCCGCCCTACGCCGGCTGCGCGAGGTGCGCTCGGCCGCCCCCGCGGTCACGGAGCCCGCCGCCCCCGCGCCCAGTCCGCAGGCCCCGCTCACCGTCGAGATCGACGACCTCGTGGTCCGCCACACCGCCCGCGACGGCGACCACCCGCGGCCCGCCCTGGACGGGGTGTCGCTGCGGCTGACGCCCGGCAGGCGGGTCGCCGTCGTCGGGCCCAGCGGGGCGGGCAAGAGCACGCTGCTGGCCGCGTTGATGCGCCTGGTCGAGCCCGAGTCCGGCACCATCAGGATCAACGGCTCCGCCATCGGGGAGCTGGCGGGCGACGACGTGCGGGCGCTGATGACCGGCCTCACCCAGGACCCGTACATCTTCCGCGCCAGCCTGCGCGACAACCTGCGGCTGGCCGGGCCCGAGGCCGGCGAGGAGGAGCTGAACCGCGCCGTACGCGATGCCCGGCTCGACGGCTGGGTGGCGCGCACCGGGTGGGACGCCGAGCTCGGCGAGGACGGCCGGACCGTGTCCGGCGGGCAGTTGCAGCGCCTGGCCCTGGCCAGGGCCCTGCTGTACGGCCCGCCGGTGCTGCTGCTCGACGAGCCCGCCGAGGCGCTCGACGAGGAGACGGCCGACCGGCTGATGAGCGACCTGCTGGACGTCACCCGCGACCGCACGACCCTGCTCGTGACCCACCGGCTCAAGGGGCTGGAGGGCGTCGATGAGATCGTCGTGCTGGAGGAGGGCCGGGTCACGCAGCGGGGCCGGCACGACGAGCTGGTCTCCGTCCCCGGCTACTACCGGGACCTGTGGGAGTCCGAGGTGCTGACCAGGCGGTGACGCCCCCGGCCGCGCGGGCGTCCGATGCCGGACGGCACGGCGCTGTTTCAGGGTGTATATCCCGAATTGAGTTTGCGACGCCATCAGGTTTACGATACAAACTAGTTTGAGTAGTCAAGGAGTCTGCATGGTGAACGACGAACGCGCGCCGAGCCCGGAGGAGATGCTCCGCGTCATCGAGAAGCAGAGCGTCGCCACCTCGCGATGGCTCAGCGGCGATCCGCTGCTGCTCTACATCCCCTGGGGCGTCGCCTGGGTGCTCGGCTTCACGGCGCTGTTCCTGCACTACGGCCTCGACGGCCGGCCGTACGCGCCGATCTCCCAGATGCAGGCCGTGGGCGTGTTGCTGACGAGCCAGATGGTCGCGGGGGCCATCGCCTCCTACGGGTTCGTCCGCCTGAGCAGGGTCCTGCGCGGCGACGCGAACGCCAGGGGGACGATGTTCGGCTACGCCTGGTTCGCCGGGATGGCGCTCATGGTGATCATCTGCGTGCGGATCAGCCCGCAACTCCCGCCGGAGGAGAGCGGCCTGCTGTGGGCGGGCAGCTCGCTGATGCTGGTCGCGGCGCTGCACATGGCCGGCGGCGCCGTCTGGCTCAACTGGCCGATGTTCTTCTTCGGCACCTGGATCGCCGGCGTCAACGGGCTGGGCGTGCTGCTCGGGGCCGGCTGGCACGCGCTGCTGACGGCCGTGCTGCTGGGCGGCGGCTTCATCGGCGTGGGGGTGTTCCTGAGGCGCCGCTCATGACCGCGGAGAAAGCGCTGCCCGAACTCGACCCCGTCATCCACGCCCAGGCCAGGCTGCGGGTGGTGGCCGCGCTCAACGTCCTCGGCGACCGCGACGAGATGGCCTTCAACTCGCTGAAGGACCTGCTCGGCATGACGGCGGGCAACCTGTCGGTCCACCTGACCAAACTCGAGGAAGCCGGCTACGTGCGCATCAACAAGACGCACCGGGGCCGCACACCGGTCACGTTCGCCGCGCTCACCGGTCGCGGGCGGCTGGCCTTCGACGACTACACCAAGGCGATCCGTACCTTGCTCGACAATGCTGGAGGAAACCCATGACGATCCTCGCCCGGACGATCGAGGCGTCCCGCCGCTACGGCGACGTGCTCGCCCTCGACCGTGTCTCGCTCGACATCCGGGCGGGCGAGCTGGTCGGGCTGCTCGGCCCCAACGGTGCGGGCAAGTCCACCCTGATCAACCTCTTCGTGGGCCTGCGCCGGCCGACGTCCGGCACGGTGGAGCTGCTCGGCGGCTCGCCGCTCGACGCCGCCGTGCGCCGCGGCATCGGCGTCACCCCGCAGGAGACGGGGCTGCCCGAGACGCTGCGGGTCGGCGAGATCGTCGACTTCGTCTCGGCGCACTTCCCCGACCGCGAGCCCAAGGGCGAGCTGCTGGCCCGGTTCGGGCTGGACGACCTGGTCAAGCGGCAGATCGGCGGCCTGTCCGGCGGGCAGCGGCGGCGGCTGGCCGTGGCGCTGGCGTTCGCGGGCAAGCCGCGGCTGGTCTTCCTCGACGAGCCGACCACCGGGCTCGACGTCGAGGCGCGCCGCTCGTTGTGGGAGGGCATCAGGTCCTTCCACCAGGACGGCGGCACGGTGCTGCTGACCAGCCACTACCTGGAGGAGATCGAGGCGCTGGCCGAGCGGGTCGTGGTGGTCGGCTCCGGCCGGGTGCTGGCCGACGACACGGTGCGCGCGGTCCGCGGCATCGTGGGCGTGCGGCACGTCTCGCTCGTCGCGGACGACCTGCCCGAGCTGCCCGGCGTGCTCGGCACGGAGCGGGCCGAGGGCCGGATCAGCCTGATGACCACCGACCCCGACCAGTTGGTCGTCGAGCTCGTCCGCAGTGGCGTGCCGTTCTCCGGCCTGGAGATCAGGCCGACCACCCTCGAGGAGGCCTTCCTCGCCCTCACCTCGAAGGAGTCCGCACATGTCTGAGCTGATCGTCGCGCACACCCGTTATCTGCTGCTGGAGCAGCTCAGGGTGCCGATCGGGCTGCTGGCGGGCGCGTTGTTCCCGGCCATCTCGATGGTGGCGTTCGTGGTGCCGCTGGCGGGCGACGATCCGCAGGCCGCGACGATGGCCACCGGGTCGCTGATGTTCTTCGGCGCGATGTCCGGGGCGCTCATCGGCCTGAGCATCACCGTGGCCCAGGACCGTGAGCAGCCGTGGAACCCGTACCTGCGCACGCTTCCCGCGGGCCCGTTCCCCCGCTTCGCCGGCCGCATCCTCGCGACGCTGGCCGTGATGCTGATCTCGGTGGTGCCGGTGCTGCTGGTCGCGGTGTTCTTCACCGAGGCGACCACCACTCCGTTGCGGCTGCTGCTGGGGATCGTGGCGCTGATGGTGGGCGTGGTGCCGTTCATGCTGATGGGGCTGTTCATCGGGTTCCTGCTGACGGCCAAGGCGGCGATCGCGGTGTCGCAGGTGGTGTTCTTCCCGATGGCGATCGTGGGCGGGCTGCTGATGCCGCCGGCGATCCTGCCCGACTTCGTCGAGGCGATCTCCCCGTTCGTGCCGACGCGGGGTGTGGCCGAGGTGCTGTGGGCGATCACGGCGGGCACCACGCCGAACGTGGTGGCGCTGGTCTCGCTGGCGGTGTGGACCGTGGCGTCGGCGGCGGGGGCCGTCTGGGCCTACCGGCGTGACGAGGGCCGGCGTTTCTCCTGAGAAATGGGGGGGTGTGCCGCCGAGTCCGCAGCGATCTCGACGGCACACCCGTCCATGAGGGGGTCTGTGTTACTTGTTCTCTGAGAGTGTGACATCGACCTCGTGGGTCGAGCCGTCCCTCATATATGTGATCTTGACCTCTTGGCCCGGTTTGAAACCTCTGACCTGCCCGACAACCGTATCGCCTCCGTCAACCGCCTTGTCGCCGATCTTCGTGATGAGGTCGCCTTCCCGCAGTCCGGCCTGTTCTGCCGGGCTTCCCGCGGTGATCTGCCTGACCAGGGCCCCGGGCACGTCCCCGGTCGCGTCGGTGACGCTCACCCCGAGGAAGGCGTGGGTGACCTTGCCGGTGTCGATGAGCTGGTCGGCCACCTGCTTGGCGGTGTTGACGGGGATGGCGAAGCCGACGCCGCCGCCCTGGGCCTGCGAGGCGATCGCGGTGTTGATGCCGATGAGCTGGCCGGCGGCGTTCACCAGCGCGCCGCCGGAGTTGCCCGGGTTGATCGAGGCGTCGGTCTGGATGGCGCCGCCGATCGTGGTGGGCGCGCTCTGCTGCTGCTGCCGGCCCCAGCCGGGCGGGACCTGCGGCTGGTCGTCGCCGAGGTTGAGCGTGCGGTCCAGCGCGCTGACGATGCCGGCGGTGACGGATCCGTCGAGGCCGAGCGGGCTGCCGAGGGCGAGCACGGAGTCGCCGACCTTGAGCTGGTCGCTGTCGCCGAGCGTGGCCGCGGTCAGCCCCGAGACGCCGTCCGCGCGGATGACGCCGAGGTCGGTGGCCGGATCGGTGCCGACGACGGTGGCCTTGGCCGTCTTGCCGTCGCTGAACTTGACGGTCATCTGACCGCCCTGGCCCGCGCCGACGACGACGTGGTTGTTGGTGAGGATCAGCCCGTCCTCCGACAGCACCACGCCGGAGCCCTCGCCCGTCTGCCCCTGGATCATCACGACCGAGGGCTGCACCTTCGCCGCGACCTCGGCCACGGTGAGCTGGTCGGAGGCCGACCTGAAGACGGGGCTGGGCGCGCTGGGGCTGCTGCTGGCGACCGGTTCGGGCTGGAACGAGGTGGCGACGACGGCTCCGACGATGCCGCCGCCGACCGCCATGGCGGCCAGGGCGAGACCCGCGATGGCCTTCTGCGCGGTGTTGAGCCGCAGTTTGTCCTTCGGCGGGGCGGGCGGAGGCGGCGGGGGCGTCTCCATCGCGATCGTGTCCCGTCGGGGAAAGCCCCCGGCGGCCGGCGGCGTGGAGCCGAACTGGCTCCACCCACCGGTGTCCTGCTCGTGAGGCTCGTTCGCGTTCATCTGTCATCTCCCTCGAGTCCCGATGCTCCAAGGGTGTCAAGAAGCGCGTAAGCGCACGTTAAGCACCTGATCGGAACAGCATGAGACGGCTCACTCACGGCTTATCAGCGCTGCTAGACAGCCCTGTCGCGCGCTGAAGATCTGCACAAGTTTTGCCCACGCAGCCGGGCCGCCCGCCTCACCCGCCGGGTTCGAGCCGCTTGCGACCGCGCATGACGGTGGCCACCGCCCGCAGGTCGAGCTCCTCCACGTCCATGTTGCCGGTCTCCTCGGCGATTCCGGACCACACGGCCATGACGGTGACCGCGTCCACGCCGTACCGCGCGGCGGCGATGCCGAGGGCGATCCGGCGCACCTCGCTGGGGTCGCCCTGGGTCTGCTCGCCGGCCTGCGCGACCGCACGGGCCAGTTCCTCCGCGGCGGCTCCGAGCGGGAGCGGGCCGCCGCCGTGTCCCTGGCCGGGCAGCGTCTCCTTCCACGCCCTCCAGCCGGCGGCGTCGTCCCAGCCGGGGGTGCCTCCGTCGGAGGGGTCGCCGATCCAGACGGCGGGCACGGGGGTGGGGTGGCCGGTGCCGGCGTAGCGTCCGCGCCACTTGGAGACGGTGGCGGCGGGGACGCCGAAGAGCTCGCCGACGTCCTTCATGCTCAGGTACCTCTTGACGTCCACGCCCAGCCTCCCGGAGTCCTTGTCGATATCGATGACAAAGGTTAGGGCCGGCCGGGAGATCCTGCCTAGACTCCCGACAAAGATTCGTCGCAGATAAAACCTGTACAAAACGGACACGAGGTCGATAGTCTGGCGACGCCCCAGACCGGAAACGGCTGGGGCGCCAATCGTTACGGCGCTTCTACGTCGCCGGCGGCCAGTACTCGTCCCGGAGCAGACGCTTGTAGAGCTTGCCCGTGGGATGACGGGGCAGCTCGGTCCGGAAGTCCACCGATCTGGGGCACTTGTAGTGCGCCAGCCGCTCCCGGCAGTACGCGATCAGCTCCGCCTCCAGCTCCGGCCCCGCCTCCTCCATGGACGCCGGCTCGACCACGGCCTTGACCTGCTCGCCCATCTCCTCGTCCGGCACCCCGAACACCGCCACGTCGGCCACCTTGGGATGCACCGACAGCACGTTCTCGGCCTCCTGCGGGTAGATGTTCACACCCCCCGAGATGATCATGTACGAGCGGCGGTCGGTGAGGTACAGGAAGCCGTCGTCGTCCAGGTAGCCGATGTCCCCCAGCGTGGTCCAGCCCCGGCCGCGCGGGTCCTGGGCCGAGCGGGTCTTGCCGGGGTCGCCGTGGTACTCGAAGCGCCCGCCGTTCTCGAAGTAGATCGTGCCGTGCTCGCCGGCCGGCAGGTCGTCGCCGTCCTCGTCGCAGATGTGCACGACGCCGAGCAGCGAGCGGCCGACCGTGCCCTTGTGCCGGAGCCAGTCCTCCGGACCGGCGTAGAGGAAGCCGTTGCCCTCGGTGCCCGCGTAGTACTCGTGGATGATCGGGCCCCACCAGTCGATCATCTGCTGCTTGACGGGGACGGGGCAGGGGGCGGCGGCGTGGATGGCGTACCGGAGCGAGGAGAGGTCGTGGCGGGCCCGGTTCTCCGGGGGCAGTTTGAGCATCTTGATGAACATCGTCGGCACGAGCTGCGTGTGCGTCACCCCGTGGCGCTGCACCAGCGCGAGGTACTGCTCGGGGTCGAAGCGCTCCATCACCACGACCGTGGCCCCGAGTCGCTGGAAGGTCAGGCAGTAGCGCAGCGGCGCGGCGTGGTAGAGCGGCGCGGGCGAGAGGTACACGCTGTCGGACGACGGCGCGAACAGGCCCTGGATGAGCTTGAACAGCAGGCCGGGCTCGTCGAGCGGGCCGTGCGTGGCGGCCAGTTTGACGCCCTTGGGGCGGCCGGTGGTGCCCGAGGAGTAGAGCATGTCCGCGCCCAGGCACTCGTCCTCGACCGGGGTGACCGGCTGCGCGGCGACCGCCTCCTCGTACGAGGTGAAGCCCTCGGCGACGCCGTCCAGCATGAGCCGCAGCTCGACGCCGGGCGTGGCCGCGGTGATCGAGGTGGCGACGCCGGCCAGGTCGGCGCTGGAGACGAACGCCCGCGCGCCGCAGTTGCCGACGATGTAGGCCAGCTCGTCGCTCCCCAGCCGCGAGCTGATCGGCGTGTAGTAGAGGCCCGAGCGGTGCGCCGCCCAGGCGACGGCCAGGAAGCGGGGATGGTTGCCGAGCATGAACGCGATGTGGTCACCCGGCCGCAGCCCCGCCGCGCGGAACGTGTGGGCCAGCCGGTTCGACTCCTCGTCCAGCTCTCGGTACGTGATCACCTGTCCGGAGCCCGCCATGATCACAGCGGGCTTGTCGGGGGTGACTGCTGCGATGGCTCCCGGATACATGACCAGAACAGTATTCGGTTGATCGCCCGCCACGCCAGCACGTCAGACCGGAACGACCCCGGCCGCGGCCCCGCGAAGGGGACCGCGGCCGGGGCTCGCAGGGCGTCACTCGGCGGCGATGACCGAGCCCTCGTACTTCTGCTGGATGAAGTCCTTGACCTTCGGGTCCTGAAGGAGCTTGCCGAGGGTGACGATGTTCGCGTCCTTCTCGTGGCCGGCCTGGACGACCAGGCCGTTCACGTACGGGTTGCCCTCGGTCCGCTCCAGCACCAGCGCCTGCGAAGCGGGCTTGAGACCGGCCTCGATGGCGTAGTTGCCGTTGATCACCGCGGCGTCCACGTCCTCGAGCGAGCGCGGGAGCTGCGCCGCCTCAAGCGGCTTGAACTGCAGGTTCTTCGGGTTGCCCGTCACGTCGCGCTCGGTGGCGGCGGTGCCGGCGCCCTCCTTGAGGGTGATGACGCCGTTGTCGGCGAGCAGCTTGAGCGCGCGGCCCAGGTTCGTGGCGTCGTTCGGCAGGGCCACGGTGGCGTCGTTCGCCAGCGCGGAGACGTCCGTGAGCTTCTTGGAGTACAGGCCGAGCGGCTCCAGGTGCACCGGCGTGACGAAGCTCAGCTTGGTGCCCTTGGTGGCGTTGAAGTCGTCGAGGTACGGCTTGTGCTGGAAGAAGTTGGCCGTGAGCTGGCCCTCGTCGAGCTGCACGTTCGGCTGCACGTAGTCGGTGAACTCCACGACCTCCAGCTTGACGCCGGCGGCCGGGGCCAGGTTGTCCTTGACGAAGTTCAGGATCTCGGCGTGCGGCACGGGGCTGGCGCCGACCTTCAGCACGGTGTCGGCGGACTCGGCCGGCTTCGTCCCGGACGGCTCCTGCGTGGCGGACTGCGACGTGCCGCACGCGGCGAGCGACAGAGCCAGCGTGACGGCGCCTACCAGGCGGTAAATCTTCATGGTTCTCTTTCCTTACTTGTGCGACAGGCGCCGGGCGACCCAGTCGCCCAGGCTCTGCAGGAGTTGCACGATCACGAGCAGCAGCACGACCGTCACGATCATGAGGAGCGTCTCGAACCGCTGGTAGCCGTACCGGACGGCCAGGTCACCCAGGCCGCCCCCGCCGAGCGTGCCGGCCATGGCGGAGTAGCCGATCAGCGCGACGACGGTCACGGTGAGCCCCGCCACCAGGCCCGGCAGGGCCTCGGGCAGCAGGACCTTGCGCACGACGGCGGCCCGGCTCGCGCCCATGGCCTGGGCGGCCTGCACCACGTCCGTGCCGACCTCCCTGAGCGCCGTCTCCACCAGCCGGGCGAAGAACGGCACCGCGCCCACGGTCAGCGGCACCACGAACGCGGCGGTCCCGATGGTGGTGCCGACCACCAGCCGGGTGAACGGGATGATCGCGATCATCAGCACGATGAACGGCAGCGACCGCCCGATGTTGACCACGAACCCGAGCGCCGACTTCAGCGCCGGGACCGGCCGCAGCCCGCCCCGGTCGAACACCACGAGCGCCACACCCAGGGGCAGCCCGAGCAGCGCGGTGAACAGCGTGGACCAGCCCACCATCTGCGCGGTCTCCAGCGTCGCCGGCCACAGCAGCGGCAGCATCTCTTCCCAGGTCACGCCGCCTCCCCGGCTGCCTCGACGATCAGCCCCGTGCCCCGCAGGTAGGCCAGCGCGGCGTCCGCGTCGGCCCCGTCCAGCGCCACGCGCAGGCGGCCGGCGGAGCCGCCGGCGAGGTCCTCGATGGAGCCGCCCAGGATGCTCAGGTCCACGTCGAACCTGCGCACCACCTCCGACACCACGGGCTGGCGCGGGTCGCCGGTGAACGTCAGCGTCACCGACCCGGCCGGCGCGGGCTCGGGCAGCGGGAAGATCTCCCTGGTCAGGCGGGAGCCGGGCGTCCTGATCAGCTCGGCGATGCCGCCGGACTCCTCGACACGGCCGCGCGACATGATCGCGACGGAGTCGCAGACGCTCTTGACCACGGTCATCTCGTGGGTGATGAGCAGGATCGTCAGGCCCAGCTCGGTGTTGAGCCGCTTGAGCAGGGCGAGGATCGACTGCGTGGTGGCCGGGTCGAGCGCCGAGGTGGCCTCGTCGGACAGCAGCACCGACGGGTTGCCCGCCAGCGCCCTGGCGATGCCGACGCGCTGCTTCTGGCCGCCGGAGAGCTGGTGCGGGCGGTCCCCGCCGCGTCCCTCCAGGCCGACGAGCTCCAGCAGTTCGCCGACGCGGCGCGCGCGCTCGGCCTTCGGCACGCCCATGACCTCCAGGGGGAAGGCCACATTGCCCGCGACCGTGCGCGAGGAGAGCAGGGCGAAGTGCTGGTGGATCATGCCGATGCGCTGCCTGGCGCGGTTCAGCTCGCGGTCGCCGAGCGCGGTCAGGTCCTGGCCGGCGACGGTGACGGTGCCCGCGGTGGGACGTTCGAGCAGGTTGACGCAGCGCAGGAGCGTGCTCTTGCCGGCGCCGCTCTGACCGAGCACGCCATAGATCTCGCCTTCGCGCACGCGCAGGTCGACGCCGTCCAACGCGACGGTCGGGCCGTACTGCTTGCGCAGGCCAACAGCCTGGATCACGGAGAAACCCCACGATTGAGGGCGGCCACCGGCGGGGCCGCGGGAACGTACATCATCGGGAAGGCGCGCCGGCGCGCTCAGCGGGTGCCGGGGTGGAACGGCAGGTGGCTCAGCCTGCGCAGCACGAAGCCGGGTGTGATCATGAGGGCCTTCTGGGAGAACGGGCGGACGGGTGGCTCTGGTCGCGCTAGCGGGCCGGCATTCGCCCGGTTCGCGCGCGGCGACACGCGGCGCCTCCCATGGGGGCGCTGCGGGGTGTCACGTGTGCCTCGTTCACGCCGTTGCTAACGACGTTGTGAATCCCCCTATTCCTGATCTGTTTCGTGATCTGGGTCACGCGCTGTCAAAGACCGGCCGCACGCGCGACCGCCCCGCCGCGCCGGGAAGCGCGACGGGGCGGGGTCCCCGGTGCGGTCAGGCCGCCACGGAGGAGGCCACCTGGGCCGGGGCGAGCGCGATGTCCAGGACCTCGCGCACGTCGCTGACCGTGTGGATGGTCAGCTCGCCGCGGACCTCCTCGGGCACGTCGTCCAGGTCCGGCTCGTTGCGGGCCGGGATGAGCACGGTCGTGATGCCCGCCCGGTGCGCGGCCAGCAGCTTCTGCTTCACGCCGCCGATCGGCAGCACCCGGCCGGTCAGCGAGATCTCGCCGGTCATGGCCACGTCGCCGCGCACCAGCCGCCCGGACAGCAGCGAGGCCAGCGCCGTCGTCAGCGTCACGCCCGCCGACGGGCCGTCCTTCGGCACCGCGCCCGCCGGGAAGTGCACGTGGACCGAGCGGTCCTTCAGCGCGGTGACCGGCAGCTCCAGCTCCGCGCCGTGCGAGCGCAGGTAGGACAGCGCGATCCGGGCCGACTCCTTCATGACGTCGCCGAGCTGCCCGGTCAGGGTCAGGCCGGTCTCGCCGGTCTCCGGGTCGGCCAGGGACGCCTCGACGTAAAGGACGTCGCCGCCGGCGCCGGTGACCGCCAGGCCGGTGGCCACGCCGGGCACCGAGGTGCGCTGCTTGGCCTCGGGCAGGGACGACTCCGGCACGAACCTCGGCCGTCCGATGTAGTCGACCAGGTCGTCCTCGCCCACCGTGACGGGCAGTTCGTCCTTCGCCGTCACCTTGCGCAGGATCCTCGCGACCGACCGCTCCAGCGAGCGCACGCCCGCCTCGCGGGTGTACTCGGCGGCCAGCCTGCGCAGCGCGGAGTCCTCGACCGTGACCTCCTCGGCGGTCAGGCCGGCCAGTTCGAGCTGCCTGGGCAGCAGGTGGTCGCGGGCGATCGCGACCTTCTCGTCCTCGGTGTAGCCGTCGAGCGTGACGATCTCCATGCGGTCGAGCAGCGGCCCGGGAATGGCCTCCAGGACGTTGGCCGTGGCCAGGAAGAGCACGTCGGACAGGTCGAGCTCGACCTCGAGGTAGTGGTCGCGGAACGTGTGGTTCTGGGCGGGGTCGAGCACCTCCAGCAGGGCCGCCGTGGGGTCGCCCCGGTAATCGGCGCCGACCTTGTCGACCTCGTCGAGCAGGACGACCGGGTTCATCGACCCGGCCTCGCGGATCGCGCGGACGACGCGGCCGGGCAGCGCGCCGACGTAGGTGCGCCGGTGGCCGCGGATCTCGGCCTCGTCGCGTACGCCGCCGAGCGCGACCCGGACGAACTTGCGGCCCATCGCGCGGGCCACGGACTCGCCCAGCGAGGTCTTGCCGACGCCGGGAGGGCCCGCCAGGGCCAGCACGGCGCCGCTGCGCCGGCCGCCCACCACGCCGAGCCCCTTGTCCTGGCGCCGCTTGCGCACGGCCAGGTGCTCGATGATGCGGTCCTTGACGTCGCCGAGGCCCGTGTGGTCGGCGTCGAGCACCGCCCGCGCGCCGGTGATGTCGTAGTTGTCCTCGGTGCGCTCGTTCCACGGGATGTCGAGGACGGTGTCGAGCCAGGTGCGGATCCAGCCGGTCTCAGGGGACTGCTCGGAGGTCCGCTCCAGCTTGTCGACCTCCTTGAGCGCGGCCTCGCGCACCTTCTCCGGCAGCTCGGCGGCCTCCACCCGGACGCGGTAGTCCTCCTCCTCGCTCTCGGCGGTGTCGCCGTTGAGCTCCTTGAGCTCCTTGCGCACCGCGGCGAGCTGCTGGCGCAGCAGGAACTCGCGCTGCTGCTTCTCCATGCCCTCCTGGACGTCCTTGCGGATCGTCTCGGCGACGTCGAGCTCCGCGAGGTGCTCGCGGGACCACTCGATCAGCCTGGCCAGCCGCTCGGCCGGGTCGGCCTCCTCCAGCAGCTCGACCTTCTGCGCCGTGGTCAGCCAGGGGGTGTAGCCGGAGCTGTCGGCCAGCACGGACGGGTCGTCGATGGTGCTGACCTGGTCGACCACCTGCCAGGCGCCGCGCTTCTGCAGGATGGTGGTGGCCAGCGCCTTGTACTCCTTGGCCAGCTCCTGGGCGCGCTCACCGGCGGCGACGGCGTCGATCGTCTCGGCCTCGACCCACAGTGCGGCGCCGGGGCCGGTCGTGCCGACGCCCGCGCGCACGCGGTTCACGCCACGCACGACGGCGGCGGGCTCGCCGCCCGGCAGCCTCCCGACCTGCTCCACGACGGCCTGAACGCCGATCGCGCCGTAGCGCCCGTCGATGCGGGGAACGAGAAGGACCTGCGGCTTGTTGCCACCGGATGCACGGGCGGCGTCGATGGCGGCGCGCACCTCGGAGTCGGACAGGTCCAGCGGAACCACCATGCCCGGCAGGACGACGGCGTCGTCCAGCGGCAGGACCGGGAGGATCAAGCTCTCACTCATGCGAACTCCAACGGGTTGAGTTATACCGGCTCAACTCATCGGAGCCGCCCCCTGTTCCCTTACTTGCCGATGTTCGCTCACGGCGATCGTAATGTTGTAAGCGCTACCTGAGGATGACCGGGAACATCAAACCCGGGTGTGACGACTGGCGAGGCCGTGCGGTTCTACCCTTGACCAGGCGATCCGCGTCCGGCGACCGGCGCGGGCCGGGGGAGGGTGGAGGTGCGTCACGTGGGCCGGTTGAGGGTGCGCGTCGCGCGGGCCGGGCGGGTGGTCACGCGGCCGTTCGCGCTGGCGTTCCTCCAGGGCGACGCCGACCCCCCGCCCGCCGTGCGCCGCGCGACGGTCAGGGTGCCACGCCGGCTCCGGGCGCTGGTCCCGTTCCCGTCCTTCAACCTGGTACAGGCGGCGGACCTGCTCCTGGCCGCCCTCCAGTTCCTCACCGCCCCCAGCATGGTCGCGAGCTGGAACGGCCAGGCCGCCGTCCTGCACGCCGCCGACCCGGCCGTACCCGGCCCAGTCTCGACGATCTTCGTCTACCTCGTCGCGATCGGCATCTCCGTGCCGATCGCGCTGCGCGGCCGGTGGCCGCTGGCGGCCTGGCGGGTCGCCGCCGTGACCCTGCCCGTGGTCATCTGGGTCACCCATGCGGTCGGCCGGACCGAGCCGCCCTACCCCGTCTCCGCGGTCATCATGTACCTGCTGGTCCTCTACTCGGTCGCGGTCCGGTGCGAGCGGCAGATCGTGGCGGGCGTCTGGGCGACGACGGTCCTGGCCGTCTGGATCGTCCATCCCGACTCGATGGTCCTCGCCACGATCGTGGCGTCGGTCGCGGTGCTGTTCGGCTACAACGTACGCGGGCGGCGCAGCGCGACGAAGCGCCTGGTCGAGGAGGAGCAGCGGTCCCTCCAGGCGGAGGCCGGGCAGGCGGTGCTGGAGGAGCGCGCCCGCATCGCCCGCGAACTGCACGACGTGGTGGCGCACCACATGTCGGTGATCGCGATCCAGGCGGAGGCGGTGCCGCTCAAGGCGGCCGGGGACACCGCCCAACTGGAAGCCGGCCTGGCCGAGATCCGCGGCCTGTCGCTGGAGGCGATCGCGGAGCTGCGCCAGGTCCTCGGCGTGCTGCGCGACCCGCGGGGCCGTACCGACACCGCGCCGCAGCCGGGGCTCGACCGGCTCGGCGAGCTGATCGCCAACGCCCGCGCCGCCGGGCTCGCCGTGCTGGTCGAACGATCCGGGCCGCTCGACGGGCTGCCGCCGGCCGTGGAGCTGTCGGCGTACCGGATCGTGCAGGAGTCACTGTCGAACGCGATGCGGCACGCG
>NZ_SSXE01000224.1 GCF_021699195.1 Nonomuraea sp. MG754425
ACCCGGGCCCCGCGCCGGGCCCGCGCCCGCAGGGGCCGTCGGGGCCGCAGGCCCCCCAGCAGCCCCCGCGCCCGGCCACCGCGCCCGCCGGGCCCCGTACGTTCGGGGCCAGGGTCGGGGCGCTGGTCGCGAGCGCGCCCAAGTGGCTGCCCGTGCTGCTGGTCCTCGAGGGCCTGGTCATGTACGTCCTCGCGCTCAAGGTCCCCCCGGGCCCGCTGCGCGGCGTGGACCCGGCCGACATCGACGGCATGGGCCTGATCTCGGCACTGCCCGTCACCGCGTTCATCGCCATCCTGATCATGATCGTGTCGTTCTTCATCACGGTCTCCCAGAGCTCCGACCGCAAGTTCCTGCTGCTGTTCCAGATCGCCGCCATCACCTTCGCCCTGCACGGCGCGGGCGCGCTGGTGGCCGAGGAGCCGCGCTTCCCGACCGCCTACATCCACGCGGGTTTCGTCGAGTTCATCGGCAGGACCGGCGAGACGGCGATCAACATCGACGCCCGCATGGGCTGGCCGGGCTTCTTCGCGTTGTTCGCGTTCGTGACGAAGGCCGCCGGGATCACCGACCTGACGCCGATCCTGCAGTGGACCCCGCTGCTGTCGAACCTGCTCTACCTGCTGCCGTTCGTGCTGATCCTGCGCCAGGTGGTGGCGACCACGCGGGCGCGGTGGTTCGCGGCGCTGCTGTTCGTGCTGGTGCAGTGGATCGGCCAGGACTACTTCTCGCCGCAGGGGTTCACCTTCGCCCTGTATCTGGCGTTCGTGGCGATCCTGCTGAGATGGTTCGGACGCGTCGAGCAGCGCACGAAGCCGATCCCGCCCAAGGGCCTGCGCAAGCTGATCGGCAAGCTGGACGCGATGACGCCGGGCGAACTGGCCAACACCGGCACGTTCAGGGCCGACAAGCTGCTGATGCTGATGCTGCTGGTGGCGCTGTTCGTGGCGTCGGTGGCCTCGCACCAGATCACGCCGTTCATGATGCTCGGCGTGGTGACGGCGTTCCTGATCTTCAAGCGGACCACGCTGACCTGGGCGCTGCCGTTCTTCCTCGGGCTGATCGTGCTGGCCTGGATCAGCTACATGACGGTGGGCTTCTGGTCCAGCCAGATCGACACGATCTTCGGCGGCCTGGGCAACATCCTGCAGAACCTGCGCAGCAACACCGGCGACCGCATCGAGGGCAGCGACCCCGCGCACGAGATCGTGCTGCAGGCCCGCCTGGGCATCCTCGGGGTGATCCTGGCGTGCGCGGCGGCCGGGCTGTTCCGGCGGCTGCGGCGCGGGGTGTTCGACCGGTCGGCGCTGATCCTGCTGTGCGTGCCGGTGCTGGCGCTGGGCCTGCAGAGCTACGGCGGCGAGATCGGGCTGCGCATCTACATGTTCGCGCTGCCCGGCTCCTGCCTGCTGGCCGCGTACGCGTTCTTCCCGAACCTGCCGGCCGACAGCGCGGACGTGCGCGAGGAGACCGTGCCGCTGCGCAAGCGGAACGTGCGCTTCAACCCCGAGCTGACCAAGAAGATCTCGCTCGTGCTGGCGGCGTGCTTCGCGGTCATGTTCGCGTTCACGTTCCTGCTGGCCAGGTACGGCAACGAGAAGTTCGAGCGGGTCACCACCGGCGAGGTGGCCGCCCTGCACTACGTCTACGAGCACGACAAGCCCAGCGCGCGGGTGCTCTACCTGGTGCCCAAGGAGGGACCGGAGGTCACCCCGACGATGCCGTGGGGTGAGCGGGACGTCGAGCAGGTGAGCTTCAACCTTCAGGCGCTCGTGCACAAGGACCCGACGCAGACCGCCGACGCCGTGGAGGCGCTGAAGGAGGCGTCGCGGAACTCGTACCTGATGGTGAGCCGCGGCCAGGTGAGCTACCTGCAGCTCAACGAGGGCTTCCCGGCCGACTGGGGTGAGAGGTTCCGTGCCGCGCTGGACAAGTCCCCCGATCTGAAGCGGGTCTTCGCGAACGACGACGCGGCGCTCTACACGTGGAAGACGTTCGTCCGGGGCACCGAGATCCCCGAACCGAACCCCTACAAGGGACGCGGCGACCCCACCTCCCCATGGACACCGGTGGGGATCGGCGCGCTGGCCGTGACCTGGGTGGCGCTGCTCGCGTTCGAGATCATCCGGCTCAATGGGCCGAAGCGGGCGCCGAAGGCGCGCAAACGCCTGCTGTTCCTGGCAATACCGGCATTCGCGGTGGCACTCGCGGTGATCATTGAGCGGTTTATCTATATAGCGCAAAATAACTGAATTCACAGGAAACACTCAGCTTGTGCGGGATGATGTCCTCCGATGACGACACAGGAGACACATCCCGCCAGGCCGGATGCACGACTCGCCGCCGCGAGGATCGCCTCCGTCGATGCCTTACGGGGTTTCTCGCTGCTCGGCATCCTCGTCGTGAACATCGCCTTCCTGGCCTCCGGCTACCGGATGGCCGGGCTGGCGGAGCCCGCGTTCGACTCGGGCCTCGACTGGGCTGTGCGGTGGGTCGTCACGCTGTTTCTGGAGAACAAGTTCTACCTGCTGTTCTCGTTCCTGTTCGGCTACAGCTTCACGCTCCAGATGGACTCGGCCCGGCGGCGGGGACGGCCGTTCACGCCGATGTTCCTGCGGCGGCTGGCCGGGCTGTTCCTGCTCGGGCTGGCGCACGCGGTGCTGCTGTTCCCCGGCGACATCCTGACGACGTACGCGGCCGTGGGGCTGGCCCTGCTGGTCCTGCGCGGGGTCCAGCCGAAGACGGCGATCGCGCTGGCCGTCGTGCTGACGCTGCTGCTGGCACTGGGCTTCATGCTGCTGGCGGTGCTGGCCACGGCCGGGTTCGACATGTCGGGCCGGGTGGCGGACGGGTCGGTGGAGGCCGCCGCGTCCAACTCGGCCCTCGGCGGGGCGTTCTGGCAGATCGTCTCCGAGCACCTCAGGAAGCTGTCGCTGATCATCGTGGCCCGCGTGCTCTTCCAGGGCCCCGCCGTGCTGGCGGCCTGCCTGATCGGGCTCGCGGTGGGCCGGCTGGGCGTCCTGCGCGACCTGGGCGCGTACACGACGACGTTGCGCAGGCTCCAGTGGACCGGGTTCACGGTCGGGCTGGCCGGCGCGGCGTTCTACGCGTCGTCGGCGTGGAACGCCTCCGTGCACAAGTTCTGGGGCGAGGCGGTGGACCTGGTGACGGCTCCGCTGCTGGCGGCGGCGTACGCGGCCACGTTCCTGCGGGTGCTGCCGTACCTGCCCCGGCTGGGACGGGCGCTGGCGGCGCCCGGCCGGATGGCGTTGTCGAACTACCTGGCGCAGTCGCTGATCTGCTCACTGATCTTCACCGGGTACGGCCTGGCCCTGGTGGACCGGGTCAGCCCGCCGCTGGAGGTGGTGATCGCGCTCGGCATCTTCGTGCTCCAGGTCGGCTACAGCCGCTGGTGGCTCGCCCGGCGACGGTACGGGCCGGTCGAGTGGTTCCTGCGTTACCTGACGTACTGGGGCAGACCCGCCGTGCGCCGATAATCAGGTGAGCCCGGCGACCCGGCCCTGAACAATGGGACGGCATGCGCCACTTGCCGGTACACAACCTGCGGCTGACCACGCCCCGCCTCGAACTGCGGCTGCCGTCCCTCGACGACCTCGACGAAATGGCCGACCGCGCCCTCGAGGGCGTCCACGACCCCGAGCTGATGCCGTTCGACGTGCCGTGGACCGACGCGCCCGCCGCCGAACTGCCCGCCAACATCGTGCGCTACCACCTGGAGGCCCTGGCCCGGTCCCGGCCCGAGGCGTGGCAGTACAACTTCGTGGTCGTCCACGAGGGACGCGTGATCGGCACCCAGGGCATCTACGGCGACGACTTCGCGATCAGCCGCGAGGTGCGCACCGGCTCGTGGCTGGGCCGCGCGTACCAGGGCAAGGGGTTCGGCACCGAGATGCGGGCCGCCGTCCTGCACCTGGCCTTCGCCGGTCTCGGCGCCCTGACGGCCGCCTCCGGCGCGTTCCTGGACAACCCGGCCTCGCTGGCGGTCTCGCGCAGGCTCGGCTACCGGCCCAACGGGGTGTCGGTCCACGTGGTCCGCGGGCGGCGGGCCGTGCAGCAGCGGCTCCTGCTCGACCGCGAGCACTTCACCACGCCCGTGCCGGTGGAGATCCGCGAGCTGGAGCCCTGCCTGCCGCACTTCGGGCTATCCGTGAGCGACCGGCCCGCGTAGTACCTCAGAGCTACGTCACGGACCCATCCCCTGGCGGGACGCCGGTGACGGGAGGTGATCCGTAGGTTCGGCGCATGTTCACCCGCCCGCGCCGGAGCCTGCTCACCGCCACGACGTCCGCCGCCTCGGCGGCCGGGCCCCTGGCGAGCGCTGAGGTGCCCGCTCCCGCGCCGATCCGCCCGCCCGGCACTCCGACCGAGGCCCGGTGCGCCGCCGTCCGCCAGAGCGTCTGGCGGACGGCGGCGCGCCACGGGCAGGCACGCCGGGCCGCGGCCCTGCACGCGATGGCGGACCCACGGCGGCGGTTGCCGTCCTTCGACGACGGTGCCGGCGGGCGGGCCGCCGAGACGCTCGGCGAGCGCGACAGGGGGTGGGCCGCTGAGGCGTTCGGTGATTCGGCGATCGCCGAGGGGATCGCCGTGCTGGTGCCCGGCTCGGACACCGGTCTCGACACGTGCCGGGGGCCGCGCGCCGGGGCGCCTGCCCTTCGGCGGAAGCTGGGCGGCCGGGCCGTCGCCGGGCTGGGCCACGTGGCGAACGTCGTCCTGTACGGGGCCGCGGGCACCGGCGCGTCCGGCCCGCCGCGCACGTCCGCGCCTCCTCGGGCGGCCCGCGAGAGCCGCGACCGGATCGGGGGCGAGCCGCACGTGCGGCTCCGGCCGCCCTTCCGCACCCTGGGCCGCACCCCGGGCCGCACCCTGGGCCTCGGCCTGGACCCGGTCCTGCCGGCGCTGGGCGTCCGCGTCTTCGCGGCGGGCGGCGCCGGTCGCGGCGACCACCTGCGGCCGGGCACGCTCAGGCCGCGCAACCTGGCCGCGATCGTCTCGGGGGCCGCCCCGCGTGCGTGACCTGCTCGAACGCCTAGAAGCGGCGACCCCGGCCGGTCGTGACCGCGGGCTCGACGGGCTGCGCGCGCTCGCCGTGCTCGGCGTGGTGCTCGGCCGCTGGCTGGTGACGGCGCTCGTCACCGGCAGCGGGACCGTGCGCGTGGCGAGCCCGCTGCGCGAGTTGCCGCAGCTCGCGCCGCTCTCGTGGCTGTTCCAGACGCTGGCGGTGTTCTTCCTGGTGGGCGGGTGGGTGGCGGCACGCGGCCGTGGGTGGCCGCCAGACTGGCCTGGCTGCCGGGGTTCGGCCTGGCCCTGGCCGCCTGCCGCGCCGCCTTCCACCACCACGAACGCCGCACCACCGGCCACGGACGGAGGCCCTCCGGCCATGAGCCCCGATCCGCCGGGCGCGAGCCCTCACCCGCCGCAGGCCGGGACCCCGGTCGCGATCAGGCGCCCCCGCGGCCCGACCACTTGATCTCGTAGGGCCGCAGCGTGACCTGCCGCCCGTCCACGGTCACCGTGACGTCCTGGTCGGAGGTGTTCACCATCACGACCTGGCGCTCCTGCCCCAGCGCCTTCACCTTCGGATCGGAGGTCCGCACCTCCTCCGCCCGCACCCCGGACGGGAACCACTTGGTGAACCCGCTGAGCAGCCCCGCCATGGGCAGTTCGCCGCCCACCTTGGGCGCCCAGAGGCAGCCGGCGCACTCGCCCTCGCCCTTCAGTTGCGGGTTCCAGTACAGGGCGGTGGTGACGCCGCTCCTGGCGAACTCCATGAGCGCGGTCGCCTGCACGGCGGTGCGCTTGTCCTCGCTCCACTGCGAGTTCTCGGGCTCGACGTACCACTCGGCCCACCACACCGGCAGGTCGTCGCTCTCCTCGCGCAACCACGTGGTGATGGCGCCGAACTTGGCCTGGGCGGCGAAGTCGTCGGGGGTGTTGCCCTTGTCGTTGGTCATGGAGGCGCCGTCCACGACGATGAAGTCGGCGCCCTTCTTGTTGTCGATCCAGTACTTGACGGCGTCGAGCGAGCGCTGGTCGATCGTCCCCCACGGGCCGGTGAGCTCGGAGGGGCCGCCGCGCTGGTCGCTCCCGATCGACACGTACGGCCCGCCGACCTGGATGTCCTGGTTGACCGCCTTCAGCGCCGTGTAGACCTTGTTGTACATCTCCGTGTACGCCTCGGCGTCCCACCGGTTGGTGGCCGGGTCCCAGAAGCCCTTGAACTCGTTCCACACCATGTAGTGCTTGACGGTCGGGTACTGCTTGGCCACCCGCGCCGCGAGCTTGGCGAAGTCGTCGAAGTGCTCCTTCTCGGGGGCGACCGTGTGGTTCTTGCTCCAGTCCGTACGCCCGGCCTGCCCGCCCTTCATCCAGTCGGGCGCGCAGCAGAGCGTGATCACCGGTACGGCCCGCGAGGAGGCCATGAAGGTCAGCCGCCGGTCGAGGTCGCGGAAGTTGTACTGTCCGGGGCTGGGCTCGGGGTTGCCGACGCCCCAGCCCATGATGTGCTGGTTCTGCAGCATGGGGACCCGGCCGAGCACGCCCCTGGCCTGCTCCACGACCTCCTGCGGCTCGTTGTCGGCGCTGTACTGGGTGTGGGTGATGCCCCAGCGCGGCCAGGCGTCGAGAGCAGGGGGCTCTTCGAGGCTCGGCGCGGGCTCGGTGGGCGCGTTGGTGGCCACCTCGCTGCCCTTGAACACGCCGCGTTCCTTCGACCGCATCGCGGCGTAGACCATGATGCCCGCCACCAGTACGACGGCGAGGATGCCGGCTCCGAGTGCGATCGGCCATGGCGAGCGCCGGCGCGCGTGTCTGCCATCGGTCGGGATCACTGAAGGCTCCTCATCCTCGCGAGACGTTCGGGGGGATCACGAACCTACAAGATTCGCGGACGTACAAAGGGCTGGACCGGGTCCAGCCCTTATTACGCTAATCGTCCCGCTTGCAAGGTGCTTGCCGTCAGTCTTCGCGAGGTGGCCGCTGCCCTCCCGCCGGACCGGGCACGCCGGAGTACCGGTACGGCACGGGCGGGCGGCCCGGCTGGACGATGAGGAGCGTGCCGGGGGTCTCGGCGTAGAAGGCGGACTCGACGGCGGCGGCCACGTCCTCGGCCGTCAGCAGGGGGAAGCCGGCGTTGACGAACATCTCCCGGGCGTCGGCCACGAGCGGGGTGTCGGTGAAGCCGGGGCAGACCGCGCCGATGCGTACGTTCCGGGCGGCCAGCGGCTCGGCCAGCGCCCGGACCAGCCCCACAACCGCGTGCTTGGTCATCGTGTAGACCGGGTCGCCGGAGAAGGCGGTGAGCCCGGCCAGCGACGCGGTGACGACGATCGCGCCGCCGCCCGAGCGTGTGAGCAGGGGCACGCCGGCCCGCACGCCGAAGACGACGGCGTCCATGTTGACCCCGACGACCTGGCGGTAGCGGGCCAGGTCGAAGTCGGCCAGGTTCACCCCGCCGGAGATGCCGGCGTTGAGGTGGAGCAGGTCCAGCCGCCCGTAGCGCCGCTCGGCCAGCGCGACGGCCTCCAGCGAGGCGTCCTCGGTGCTGACGTCGGCGGCCAGCCATGTGCCGTCCAACTCCTTGGCCAGCCGTTCGGCGCCCTCGCCGTCCCGGTCGACGAGGACGCACCTGACGCCGCCCGCCGACAGGCGGCGGGCCACGGCGGCCCCGATGCCGCTCGCGGCTCCGGTGATCAGTGCAACTGTGCTCATGACGCTCCTTGCGGGGGGTCGAGGCGTTCGGTGCGGTCCAGGAGGTGCGGTCCAGGAGGTGCGGTCCAGGAGGTGCGGTCCAGGAGGTGCGGTCCGGGACGGGTCAGTGCTGGTCGAGCATGCGGTGCCCGCGGGCGACGAGGGAGGGCACGGCCGCGCCGATGCCGTCGAAGCCCTCCCCGACGGTCTTGCCCTGGCGGAAGCGGGCGTGGATGCCCTCCAGGATGACCGCGAGCTTGAAGTTGCCGAAGGCCACATAGAACCCAAGGTCTGAAATATCGCGCCCTGACACCTTGGCGTAGTGGTCGGCGAACTCGCGGACGTTCATGAACCCGGGGGCCGCCGTCACGTCGCCCGCCACCGGCAGCGCCTGCCCGCCCGGCCCGCTCCCCGGTTCGTGCCAGTACGTCAGCGTGAGCCCCAGATCGGCCAGCGGGTCACCGAGCGTGGACATCTCCCAGTCCACCACGGCGGCGATCTCCAGGTCCCCGAGCCGCAGCAGCGTGTTGTCCAGCCGGTAGTCGCCGTGCACCAGCGTCCCCGCCGTCTCGGCGGGCAGCCGCTCCCGCAGCCGGGTCACGAGCCGGTCGTACTCCGGCAGGTCGGCCGTCTTCGACCGCTCCCACTGCTGGCACCAGCGGTCGAGCTGCCTGGCCAGGTAGCCCTCGGGCCGCCCGAAGTCGCCGAGCCCGACCTCCCGGTAGTCCACCGCGTGGATGCCGGCCAGCACCTCGGCCAGCCGCTCCGACAGCCGCCGCGTCCGCTCGGGCGAGGGGTCCCCGAGCTGACTCCTGGTCCGTACGGCCACGCCTTCGACGTGGCCCATGAGGTAGAACGGGGCCCCGATCACGTCCTCGTCGGCGCAGAACGCGATCGGCTCCGGCACCGGCACGGGCGTCGGGGCGAGCGCCGAGATGACCCGCCACTCCCGGCGCATGTCGTGGGCGGTGGGCAGCACGTGGCCGAGCGGCGGCCGGCGCAGCACCAGCCGGCGTTCCCCGGCCTCGACCAGGTAGGTGAGGTTCGACCGGCCGCCGGAGATCAGCGAGACGGACAGGGGTTCTCCGGCGTCGGGCACGTTCGCGCCCATCCACGTGACCAGACGGGGGTGGTCGATGCCAGGTACGGTCATGGTGACACATTAGAACGTTACTCGGTCCTGAAGACAGGCTGGGAGTTTTGTAACGTTCCGGACCTGCGGCTATGGCATCGCGCGAGATCCTTTAACCTGGCAGTACACCCCTGGCCTCATGCTTGCCCAGAGAGTGTGCGCCGACAGTAGGAGCCCATGCACGTCACCCTTGCCCTACCTCGCGAACTGGGCCACGACGAAGTGAATCGCTGGCGCGCCCTGCAAGAGGCGGACAGCGCGTTCGACAACCCGTTCCTGTCGCCGGAGTTCACGTTGACGGTCGGCGAGCTCCGCGACGTCGTGCGGGTCGCCGTCATTCACGACGGCCCGGACATCGTGGGATTCTTCCCCTTCGAGCGACATCCGCTCGGCATCGGCAAGCCGGTCGCGGCGGGGCTGACGGACGCGCAGGGGCTCGTGCACGCCAAGGACCTGCAGATCGACCCGGCCCGGCTGCTCAAGGAGTGCGGGCTGGCGGTCTACGAGTTCGACCACCTGGTGTCCGGCCAGCCGCTGCTCGGCACCCGTCACGAGCGCCACCCGTCCCCGATCATCGATCTTCGCGACGGCTGGGACCGCTACACGGGGTCGCTGCTCGAGCACTCCGGCAAGACGTACAAGTCCACCCTGGCCAAGTCCCGCAAACTGCAGCGCGAGGTCGGCTCGCTGCGGCACGACTACGCGACCGCCGAGCTGGAGCCCCTGCGCGTCCTGCTGGGCTGGAAGACCGACCAGTACCGGCGTACCGGCCGTACCGACCGGTTCGCGCAGCAGTGGATCGTGGAGCTGGTCGAGCGGCTGCTGGCCACGCAGTCGGAGAGCTTCGCCGGGGTGCTGGACATGATCTACGTGGACGAGCGGCCGGTGGCCGGGCACTTCGGGCTGCGCACCCGTACGACGCTGGCCGGGTGGTTCCCCGCCTACGACACCCGCTTCGCGAAGTACTCCCCCGGCCTCATCCACCACCTGGCGATGGCCGAGCGCGCCGCCGCGACCGGCATCCAGGTCATCGACATGGGGCGGGGCCAGAAGGAGTACAAGGACAAGCTCAAGAACGGCGAGCTGGAGGTGGCCGAGGGCCGCGTGGCCAGGCTCGGCCCGGTGGCGGGCGTCCACTGGGTGATGCGGGTGCCGGTGCGCAAGACGCGCGCCACGGTCATGGCCAACCCGTTGCTCCTGAAGACCGCCGACAAGACCTTGAAAACCTACGGAAGACTGCGTACCGTGCTTCAGCGGTGAACCACATCGCAGCGCGAACGGGCCGTCACTGCCTGTCGCTACCGTCCAACCGGCTGGGGCTCTACCTGGCACTACGCCACTGGTGCGTGCCCGGCCAGCGGCTGCTGATGTCGCCCATCTCCGCCGACGAGATCCTCTTCCTCGTGCTGGCGGCCGGGCTGCGCCCGGTGATCGCGCCGCTGTCGCCGCGTGACGGCAACATCGACGCCTCCCGGGTCGACCTCGACGCCGTCGACGCGGTCCTGACCACCAACCTGTACGGCCTGCCCGACGCCGCCCCCGCCTTCGCCGGCAAGATCCTCGTCGAGGACGTGGCGCACGCCATGGAGAGCGACCTCGACGGCCGACCGCTGGGCACGTTCGGGCACGCGTCGGTGTTCAGCCTGTCCAAGCACCCGGGCGCGGGCTCGGGCGGCGTGCTGGCCGTCGAGGACGCAGCCGACCTACTGGCCCTGACCCGCGCCCGCGACGCCCTGCTGACCCCCTCCTCGGCGCGCGCCGACCTGTGGAGCGTGGCCACCTCCATGGCCCGCCAGGCGGCGCTCACGCTCAACCTCGTACGCCCGGCGCTGAGCCTGGCGCGCCGCCTCGGCCTGGAGGAGGAACGCGAGGGCTACCGCGTCGCGCTGCGTCCGCAGGAGCTGGCGACGGCGCTCAAGCAGGCCCCCTCGCTGCCCCCCTTCGACTCCTGGGTACGCGCCGACCTGCACGACTACCGTGCCCGCCGCGGCCCGCTGGCCCGCTGGTACCAGCGGCGGCGGGTGGCCGGGGTGCCCCGCGAGCGCGCGCGCCGCCTCGCCGGCGTGCGCCGCCTGGCCGAGCTGCCCACGGTCGCGCCCGCCGTGCTCGACGACCTGTCCCGGCCGCTGTTCCGGGTGCCGCTCCTGGTCCACGACCGCGACGCGGCCATCGGGGAGCTGGAACGGCACGGGGTGTCCACCGGCTACCTGTACGACCCGCCCTACGACGACTACGCCCCCGCCTTCACCGAGCGCTCTCCCGACCCTGCCCCGGCCCGCTGGTGGGCCAGGCACGTGCTGCCGGTTGACCCGATGTACGCCGCCCGTTCCCTGCCGGTCCTGCGCCGGTTCGAGCCGCCTCGGCGCGGGCCGTACGGATGAGGGCGGCCACGCTCTCGCAGCCCCGCCGCAGGTCGGGCAGCGAGGCGGAGCCGTACCCGATGACCAGGCCGTGCAGGCCGGGGTCGCCGTGGTGGTGGCGTCTGGTGGAGTCGAGCAGGACCCCGCGCTCCCTGGCCCGCTCGACCACCACGGGCACCAGGGCCTCGGGCAGTTCGGCCAGCACGTGCAGCCCGGCCGTGTCGCCGCGCAGGCGGCAGGCGGGGCCGAGCAGCTCGACGACGACGGCGCGGCGGCGCGCGTACTCCAGGCGCATCCTGCGCAGGTGCCGGTCGAGGTCGCCGCGTTCGAGGAGGGTGGCCACGGCCTGCTGGACGGGGCCGCTGGTGCGGTCGGCCACCGCTTCGCGCAGCCCGGCGATCCGCCTGACCAGGCCGGGCTCGCCGGCCAGCCAGCCAACGCCGACGTCGGGGGCCAGGGTCTTGGACAGCGTGCCGAGCAGCACCACCCTGGCGGGGTCGAGGCCGTAGAGCGCCGGCAGCGGGGCGACGTCGTAGCGGAACTCGGCGTCGTAGTCGTCCTCCACGATCGTCGCGCCCGTGCTCCTGGCCCAGGCCAGCAGGCGTTCCCTGCGCGGGATCGGCAGCCGCCCGCCCAGCGGGAACTGGTGGGCGGGGGTGGTGTAGAGCACGCGGAGGCCGGCGGGGAGGCCGTCCACGACGACGCCGTCCTCGTCCACCGGGCACGGCACCACCTCGGCGCCCCTGGCCGCGAACACCGTGCGGGCCACGTGGTAGCCCGGCTCCTCCACCCCGGCCCTGGCTCCCGGGCCGAGCAGGGCGAGTGCGCACAGGTCGAGGCCGTTTCCGGTGCCGCGGGTGACCAGGATGTTCTCGGGGCCGACGGCCATGCCCCTGACGCGCCGGAGGTGCTCGGCGAGCAGCTCGCGCAGGCGGGGCAGGCCGTACGGGTCGGGGTTGTCGCCCGGCGGCAGGTCGGCGGCCTTGCGCCAGGCCCGCTTCCAGGCCGCGTGGTCGTAGTCGCGCACCCAGGGCTTGCCGGAGGTGAGGTCGATCAGGCCGGCGGGAGGCGGCGGCGGGGCCGGCGCGTGCGCCCCGCCCGCGGGCTGCCGGGGCGCCTGCTCGATCGCGGCCACGAACGTGCCCGACCCGTGCCGGCCGTCCAGCCAGCCTTCGGCGTAGAGCTGCTGGTACGCCTCGGTCACCACCGTCCGGCTCACCGCGAGCTGGGCGGCCAGGGCCCGCGTGGACGGCAGCCGCTCGCCCGAGGACAGCGTGCCGTCCAGCATGGCCTGGCGCAGCCGGCCGGCGAGCTGCGTGATGAGCGGTTCGGCCGACTCTCGCGAGAGGGATACCGGCAGGTCAACGTGAGTGCGCATGAAAGTGGTCTCTTGAAAGGGTCAGCTAGTGGCCCTACAGGATAGGTCCACTTCGTCGTTACCGTCGAATCATGCTCTCCACCACTCCACGCACCGCGCTGGGGCGCTCGAAGGAGCGCGGCAGCGGCGACAGGAACGATCTGTACGAGGTGCTCGACACCGGCCTCATCTGCCATCTGGGCGTGGTGGTGAACGGCTGCCCCATGGTCGTGCCCACCGGCTACGGACGCATCGGCGACACCCTCTACCTGCACGGCTCCACCGGTGCCCGCTCGCTGCGGGCCGGCGGCGACGGCGAGGTGTGCGTCACGGTCACCCACCTGGACGGCATCGTGCTGGCCCGCTCGGTCTTCCACCACTCCGTGAACTACCGCTCGGCGATGATCTACGGCCGGGCCCGCCTGGTGACGGACCCGGACGAACATCTGGAGGGCCTGCGCGCCCTGGTCGAGCAGCTCGCGCCGGGCCAGTGGGACTACGTGCGCGGGCCGTCGCGCAAGGAGCTGGCCGCCACGGCCGTGCTGGCGCTGTCGCTGGAGGAGGCGTCGGTCAAGATCAGGCGCGGCGGGCCGCAGGACGACGAGGAGGACTACGGCCTGCCGGTGTGGGCCGGGGTGTTGCCCCTGGTCACGTCGTGGGGCGCGCCCGAGCCGGATTCGGTGCTCCCAGAAGGTATCGAGACACCCGTTCACATTCTCCATCGGGAGTAGTTCCATTAATCCGGGACCACCTGGCAAACCCGACACCTTGATCGTACGTCTCATCAGGTGGGCCGGCTCCTGATGGGAGAGGCAAAATGGAGTGGAGCGCTCCCGGTTACACGGAGATCAAGCAGTTGGGGACGGGCGCGAGCGGGCGCGTCACGCTCGCCGTGCACGACGCGACCGGCGTCAGGGTGGCGATCAAGTACCTGTCCGCGCGGTTGCTGCGCGATCCGTCCGCCCTGGCCAGGTTCCAGTCGGAGGCGCGGCTGCTGACCACGCTGCGCGACCCGAACATCGCCACGATGTGGGAGTACATCCAGGACGACGGCGGCGCGGCCATCGTGATGGAGCTGGTCAACGGCGTCTCGCTGCGCGCCCTGCTGCGCGAGAACGGGACGACCGAGGTCGAGGCCGCCCTCGTCGTGCTGAAGGGCTCGCTGCTGGGGCTGGCCAGGGCGCACGCCATGGGTCTCGTGCACCGCGACTACAAGCCCGAGAACGTGCTCGTGCGCGACGACGGGGTCAGCAAGCTCGTCGACTTCGGCATCGCGGTCCGGCAGGGCAGCGCCGCCCAGCCGGAGGGCACGCCCCCGTACATGGCGCCCGAGCTGTGGCAGGGCGGGCCGGCCTCGCCCGCGACCGACGTGTACGCGGCCACGGCCGTGTTCTTCGAGTGCCTGACCGGGCACCGGCCGTACCGCTCGACCGAGCCCAGCGTGCTGGGCTACCAGCACCTGCACGCCCCCGTGCCCTTCCACGACGCGCCGGAGCCGGTGCGCGAGCTGGTGCGGCGCGGGCTGGACAAGGACCCGGCGCGGCGGCCCGACGGCGCGCTCGCGTTCCTGACCGAGCTGGAGGCCACGGCCAGGGCGGCGTACGGGGAGGACTGGGAGGAGCGGGGCAGGCGGCGGCTGGCCGCGCTCGTGGCGCTGCTGGCCCTGCTGCTGCCCACGCCGCAGCCCCCGCCCGAGACGGCCACGTCGCTGGCCAGGACCGTGTTCCGCGACCTCGGTTCGGGCGCGCGGCGCGTCCTGGGCACGAACGCGCGGCGGCTGGCGATGGGCGGCGCGGTGAGCGCCGTGGCGGCGGTGGCGGTGGCGGTCGTGCTGGTCAACAGGCAGCCGCCCGAACAGCCGGTCGGAGCGGCGGCGGCCGGACCGCCGAGCCAGGTCACGACGGCCGCGGTCTCCGGGCCGCCCGCCGCGGAGGAGTCCCGGGCCCCGCGCCCGGAGGCGGAGCCGGTGTCCGAGCCTGAACCGGACACGGAACCCGCGGGCACTCCCCGGGCCGTCCCGCAGAACTCGCCGGAGCCGGACCGGGACCCGGACCCGCCCGGACGGGACCCGCGTGACGATCCGCCCCCGCCGGGTACCACCC
>NZ_SSXE01000225.1 GCF_021699195.1 Nonomuraea sp. MG754425
GGGCGGGTGGGACGTGATCGTGCTGGAGCGCGCCCCCGAGATCGAGCCCGTCGGCGCGGGGCTGGCGATCGCGGCCAACGCGCTCAAGGCGCTCGACGTCCTCGGCGTCGGTGACCGGATCCGCGACTTGGCCACCGCGGAGGGGCCGCTCGGGCTGCGCCGGGCCGACGGCAGGTGGCTGACCCACACCACGGAGGACGTCGCGGACGCCAAGTACGGCGACTCCGTGGTGATCACGTTGCGAGCCACCCTGATGGAGGTGCTCCTGGACGCGCTCGGACGGGAGCACCTGCGCCTGGGCACATCCGTCTCCGAGGTGGACGCCGGCACGGGCCTCGTCCGGACCGGCTCCGGCGACCTGGAAGCCGACCTCGTCGTGGGGGCCGACGGCATCCACTCGCTCACCAGGCGCGCCCTCTTCCCCGGGCACCCGGGCCCCGTGTACTCGGGCGTGACGGCCTGGCGCGGCCTCATCCCGCGCGGCGAACTGACGATCCCGCGCTCCGAGAGCTGGGGCCGGGGCACCGTGTTCGGCATCCACCTGCTGGCCGGCGACGTCGTCTACGTCTACGCCACCGACGTGCTGCCCGCCGGGACGGTGTACGCGGACGAACGGGCGGAACTGCTGCGCAGGTTCGGCGACTGGCACGACCCGATCCCGGACGTGCTCCGCGCGGCCGACCCCGCGCACATCATCCGCAACGACGTCTACCACCACGCCGAACCGCTTCCCGCCTTCCACCGTGGCAAGGTCGCCCTGGTCGGCGACGCGGCCCACGCGATGACGCCCAACCTGGGGCAGGGAGCCTGCCAGGCCATCGAGGACGCCGTGGTGCTGGCCCACCTGGTCGGCCCCGAGCCGACCGGCGACCTGGCCGGGCGCCTGACCGCCTACAGCGCGGCGCGCATGGACCGGACCGCGAAGATCGTACGGCGGTCGTGGACGCTGTGCCGCATGACCAAGCTGCGCAACCCGCTGGCGGTGCGCCTGCGCGACCTCGGCCTGTCGGCCGCCGCCCGGCTCAGCCCGGACCTGATGTTGCGGTCGATGGACGAGATGCTGGGCTGGCGCCCACCGGCCGCCGGCCGAGCGTTGAACCACCGGCAGGTGGGGTGAAAGAGCCTCGGCTCCACGGAGCGCGTTCTTCGCAGACCAAGAAATGTCCGAAGACGGTGTTGGATTTTCCCTGTTCGCCGGTCCACGTTATGCGGAGCTTCCTGAGGGCAGTCGAAACCCATGGCTACTTTGCTCTGGATCATCGCGGTCATTCTCGTCATCTCCGGGATCTACGTGATCCTGGCGCGGCGCGACCTGCTCTGGGGGATCGTCCTCATCGTGCTCGGCTTCCTGGTCGGGCCGGGCGGGGTCAGCATCTTCAATGTCTAGCGGGCGATATTCGCAATCACCCGGACGTCCCCTGACCACCGATCACCGCTGGACCGATCCCCGAGAACGGTCCAGCGGTTCCTCCGTTTTTGCTGAAATATCGTCGGTGTGACTCCTTATTCCGTGCCCGCAGGGCATGAGGAGCGTGTGAGCAGTAAATTCCCGCCGTTCGGCCGCTACGAGACGGGCGCCACTTCGGCACGGGTCCGGGAACTGCTCCTTCGGCTGCGCCTCCACATGCGTGACGAGGCCATCCTCGACGAGGCCACCGCCCGGCTGGCGACCAAACTGAACATCCGCCCCGGCGAGGCCGCCGAGCAGCTCGCCAGGATGGCGCAGCAGAGCGGGCTGGGGCTGGTGGAGGTGGCCAGGGGTGTGGAACGTCCCCCTGACGAGCCCAGAACGCCGCTCGACGTGCCCGTGTGGGTGCCCGGCATGCTGGAGGCGGTGCAACGCCTCGGCGCTCTACCTCACCCCCGTCCGGGATCCCACGGGCCGGGTCGTGGACTTCCTCATCCTCGCCACCGACCGGCACGCCGAGACGCTGGCCGGGAGCACCGCCGCCGACATGGCGGGACGGCGGCTCATGTCGGTCAGCCCCGGGGTGGCGAGTTCGGGGCTGCTCGACGACTACATCGACGTCTACGAGAGCGGCGAGCCCATTCACCGGGAGCCGCTGGAGTTCGTCGAGGTGCTGGACTACCTGCGCTGGCCGGCCACGCTGAGCGTGCGGGCGGCCAAGGTGGGTGACGGGCTGCTGGTGAGCTGGCGTCCCCTGGACGCCGCCGAGCTGCTCGTCGCCGGCTGGGAACGCGCCCAGCGGCTGGCCGAACTGGGCTGGGGCGAGTGGAACCTGGACACGGAGCGCACGCTGTGGACGCCCCAGATGTTCGAGATGTTCGGCCGCGACCGCGAGGAGGGGCCGCTGCCGCTGGAGGACCTGCCGTCCGTGGTGGTGCCGGAGGACCTGCCGATCGTCGAGGACCAGATGCGCTCGCTGCTGGAGCACCGGGAGGCGGTCGAGACCGAGTACCGGATCCAGCACCGGCACGGGGTGCGGCATCTGTCCGTGTTCAGCGAGCCGCAGCTCGACACCGACGGCGTGCCGGTCAAGGTGCGTTTCCTGGCCCAGGACGTGACGAGGAACCGGCGCAGGGAACGCACCCTGGCCGTCGCGTACGAGCAGGCGCACCTGCAGCGCGAGCGGGCCGAGGAGGAGCACCGGGTCGCCGTCCAGCTCCAGAACACGATCCTGCCGGTCCGCCGGGGCCTCGTCCACCTGCCGGGGATGACCGTCGGCGTGCGCTACCTGCCCGGCGAGGAGCTCGTCCGCCTGGGCGGCGACTGGTTCAAGGCCCGGCTCATCCCCGACGGCAGGGTGCTGCTCGCCATCGGCGACGCGATGGGGCACGGGCTGACCGCCGCCGGCATCATGTTGCAGATGCGCTCGGGGCTGGCCGGCCTGGCCTACACGCAGGCGCCCGCCAGTCAGCTCGCCACCTGGCTGAACGACCTCATCGTGCACTCCAACGAGGGCGTCACCGTGACCGGCACCGCCGTCATCGGCCACTTCGACCCGGAGGACCGCACCTTCCGCTGGACGAACGCCGGCCACCCCGCCCCCTTGCTGGTCAGGGACGGCCAGGTCGAGCTGATGGAGTGCCCGCAGGGGATGATGCTCGGGGCGTTCGACGCGACCGAGTACCGGATGACGACCACCCAGCTCCAGCCCGGCGACGTGGTGCTGCTCTACACCGACGGGGTCATCGAGCGGCGCGGGCAGGACCTGGACATCGGCCTGAACGCGCTGATCCAGGCCGCGCGGTTCTGCGTCGGCGAGGACCCGGAGGAGATGATCGCCTGCGTCCTGAGGCGGCTGGTCGGCAAGGCGGCCGAGGACGACGTGTGCATGATCGCCGCCCGGGTGCTCTAGACAAGGGGCCGTGACCTGGGTGTTCCGCTCCTGAATGGAACACGGTGACACGTCGGCAGCGCCGTATGTACCGTCCGGCTTGACGAACCGGCCTGGTCGGCGTGGCCGCACCGGCAGCGCGCCCGCACACACCGCCGAGCCTTTCTCCGCCGGGCGACACGACGGGCTGAGGACTCACTGATGACGACACGGCAGACCGCCTTTCCGGCCCCGCCGCGAGCGGGCGTCCCAGCCGATGGGTGACACCCGGTCGATGACCCTGCTCATGCGCTGGTCGCGGCTGTTCGCGCCCCCGGTGTTCCTGCTCGTTCCCGTCGTGCTGGCCGCCCGCCTCACGTTGCCGCCGGCCGCGGGAGACGCGGCCGTGCTCGTCAACGGTCAGCTCAGCGTGGCCGTGGGACGGCCGCCGGCGTCGTACGTCGTCTGGTCGGTGGCCGTCGTGGCACTGGCCGCGGCGGCGGGTGCGCTCGCGCTGGTCTCCGGCCTGTACCTCTCGGCAGGGCGGTTCGACGGCCGGGTCGCGGCGGCTATCCGCGAGGCCGTGCGACGCTCGGGAGCGTTGCCGGGCCTGGCGGCGCTCGTCGCGCTTCGCCTGCTGCCGCACGCGCTGGTCGTGGCGCTGTCGGCCGTCGCCGCCCAGTGGACCGGCCGGCGCTGGATCGTGGTCGCCACCGTGGCCGCCGTGGTGACGATCGCGCTGCGGCTACGGACAGGGCCGGCACGGTATCGGCGGAACTACGCTGACCTGCGCGGACACGACCTGCGCCAGTCCGTCGCTCGACTGGGTGCGCCCTTACCCGTTCACCGGCACCCCGCTCTCCGCCACGACCCTGCCGGACGGCAGCGTCGTGCACGCGGGCCGGCAGGACGGGGCCGAGGCCACGCTGCACCTGATCCGCTGCGTGCCGGGAGAGCCGTGCACGCCGTCGCCCGGGCCGATCGCCCGGAGCGCGACGACGGGCGCGGTGCAGGATCTCGCGCTGGCCGGTGACGCCGGCGGCGGCGTCCTGATCGCCACCGCCGTGCGGAAGGACGACCCGGGCACCGGCACCGTGCGCAATCGCGACGAGGACAGCGTCACCGAGCTGTCGCTGACGTCGTGTGACGACTGGCGGTGTGCGCGGCCCCGGACCGTGTCGCCGGCGGCGCGGCTGCCGTACCACAGGACCGGTTCCGATGTTCAGGGCAGGCTGGCCGTGGCCGTCGCCCCGCCGGATCGTCCCGTCGTGGCCTGGCTCGAACCCGCCTCCGCGACGCTGCGCGTGCTCGTCTGCGACACCGCCGGCTGCCTCCGGCCGAAGCTGACCGGCCACCCGCTGCCCGCGGACTTCATCGGCGACGACGCCGTCGCGGTGGGCGCTGTCGCCGTCGCCGTGCCTCCTGACGGCCGTCCGGTCATCGCCTACCAGGGCGGCACGGGCGACCTGCGCCTGCTGCGGTGCCGAACCTGGCGGTGCGACCGCCTCGACGCGATGGGCCTGGGCGCCGGCCTGCGCTCCCCCAGCGTCGCCACACTGGTTCTGGACGAGGGCTTCCGCTCGCGGAGACCGGCGGTTCCCCGTTCGCCACGGCTGCTCGTGGACGAGTCCGGCCGGATCGTCCTGGCGGCCTATGACGAAGGGCGGCGTGCTCTGGTGCTGGCGATCTGCGGCGGCCAGGTCTGCGACCGCACCCCGATCGCACGGGTGGAGGGGAGGGGCGGCCCGCTCGCGATGGCCCTCGATCGGGCTGGGCGTCCGACGGTCGCCTGGGAGGAACATCTTGACGGCGAGGACTGGCGGCTGCGTCTCACGACCCTCGACGACCCGGCCGGCTGACGTGCCCCGGCACGGGGCCGGAGGCGACCGGCCGCGCTAGGCGGGGTGGATCCCGAGTTCTTCGGGCCAGTCGAGGCAGTACACGGCGTACGCCCTGCCGAGTACGGGCAGCGCCACGTTGCGTACCCGGATGCCGCCGGGTGTCATCCCCTTCTCGGTGCCCTTGTGCGCGTGCCCGTGGAGGATGAGGTCGGCGCCGGCCGTGTCCACCGCCTCGGCCAGCAGGTAGCTGCCGAGGAAGGGGTAGATCTCGTGCGGCTCGCCCTCCAGCGTCTCCTTGATCGGCGAGTAGTGGGACAGCACCACGCGGTGGTCGGCCACGATCTCCTTCAGCGCCACCTTCCAGGACTCGGCGATGAAGCGCGTGTGGGAGACGAAGTTCTTGATCTCGCGCTCGCCGAACTCGCTGGCGCACTTGCCCGCGTACCCGCCGCCGAAGCCCTTTCCGCCGACGACGCCGAGCTTCTTGTCGCCGCACTGGACGACGACGCCGTCGTCGTTGAGCACGACGACCCCGGCGTCACGCAGTTCGCTGGCGATCTCGTACTGCAGGTCGGAGTGGTAGTCGTGGTTGCCGAGCACCGCGACGACGGGGATCGGCAGGCCGCGCAGCTCGTCGGCGACCGCGCGGCCCTCCTCCAGCGTGCCGTGTCTGGTGAGATCTCCGGCCAGCATGAACACGTCCGCGCGGTTCTCGATGCCGTCGAGTTTGCTCCGGTACCGGCCTCTGTCGTCCGTGCTGAGGTGGATGTCGCCGACGGCGGCTATCCGCAGGTCAGTCAAGGTGCTCATCCTCCCCTGGCGCGGTCGCCTCGACGACTTTGATCTCGTTGTGGACGTGGAGCTCGGGCGCGGCCTCGTGCGCCACCTCGCCGAGCCGCCGGCGCTGCTCGGCGTCGCTCACCTGGCCGCGCAGGAAGAGCTGGTCGCCTCTGATGTCGACGCGAATTCCGAGCTCGTGGGTGCGTCCGTCCTCGGCCAGCGCCTGCTGGACACGGGCCGCGACGTACTGCGGAGCTTCCATCGCTCGCCTCCTTCTTTGTCGCCGCATGCCCAGACATGAACCGCTCAAACGGTACGAATTACCTCAATCGCCGCTTCCGGCGCCCCGGCTCCGCCGACACGGTGATCTTCCCTCCGGCGCGCGGCGGAGCTTCCCCCGGCGTTAGGCGGCAAACCGTACGGGCAGGTGAACGGCATGTCTGACAACGGGAAGTGGCACGAGGAACGGGACCAGAGAGGTCATGCCATGGTGCCCGCCACACCGCGCGACGTGGTGCACGTCAGGGTGGGGTCGTTCATCCTGATGTTCCTGTTCGCGTTCGCGGTGCTGGGCCTCCTCACGGGGGCGCCGGTTCTGACGGGCATCGCCATCGTGCTGGCCATCGTCACGGCGATCGACATGGCGCTGGCCGTACGGAGGCAAAGGCGGCGTGGAGACGGAGAGGCGGGCTGATCGCGTCATGACGTCGCTTCGGGGACAGGTTGTCGTGGTGACGGGCGCGAGCGGCGGCGTCGGCCGCGCGGTCGCCCGTGAGCTGGGCGCGCGGGGGGCCATGGTGGCGTTGATCGCCCGGGGCGCGGCGGGCCTCGGGGCGGCGGCCGTGGACGTCGGGGTCGAGGGCGGCACGGGCCAGGTGTACGAGGCCGACGTGTCCGACTACGCCCAGGTACGGGCGGCGGCCGACCGCATCGAGCGGGAGGTGGGCCCGATCTCCGTATGGATAAACACCGCTTTTTCCACAGTTTTCGCCAAATTTGTTGATATCTCGCCGGAGGAGTACGAGCGCACCACCGCGGTGACCTACCTGGGCTACGTCTGGGGCACGAAGGTCGCCCTCGACCTGATGCGCCCGCGCGGCGCCGGCACCATCGTCCAGACGGGTTCGGCGCTGTCGCAGCGCGGCATCCCGCTGCAGTCCGCCTACTGCGGGGCCAAGCACGCCATCAAGGGCTTCACGGAGTCGGTGCGCACGGAGCTGCTGGCCGAGCAGAGCGACATCCACCTCACCCTCGTCCAGCTCCCGGCGGTCAACACCCCGCAGTTCGACTGGGTGCTGTCCAAGCTGCGCCGGCATCCGCAGCCCGTCCCGCCGATCTACCAGCCGGAGGTGGCCGCCCGCGCGATCGTGTACGCCGCCGAGCACCCCGAGCGCAAGGAGTACTGGGTCGGCACCAGCACCGTCGCCGCCCTGCTCGCCCAGCGCGTGGCCCCGGCCCTGGTGGACCGGTACGTCGCCCGCACGGGCGCGCGCTCCCAGCAGACGGACGACAAGGCGCCCACCGGGGTGGCGAACCTGTGGGAGCCCGCCGACTCCGAGACCGACTACGGGGCGCACGGGCCGTTCGACGCGCGCTCGCACGGGCACAGCCCGCAGCTCTGGCTCGCGCAGCACCGGCGTCCGGTGCTGCTCACGCTGGCGGGCGGAGCCGCCGCCGCGGCGACGGCCGCCGTGTTGCGCGTCCGGCGCGCCTGAACAGTGCTGCGCGTCCGGCGCGCCCGAACAGTGCTGCGCGTCCGGCGCGCCTGAACGGTGTTGCGCGTCCGGCGCGCCTGAACACCGCCGTTCCGGGGTGGCGACGGGCCGGCGAACGCACGGCCGTGGACAGCGCCGGCTCCAGCGGCCGAGGCCGGCGTCCGGCTCGCCGGACGCCGACTTAAGCGCGTGCGCCGGGGTAGACGGGGCTGAACCATCTCGAGGGAGGCCCTGATGCCCGAACGCGATCTCCAGTACCTGACCGAGCTGGCGGCGCAGTTGCGCGTCGACTCCGTACGCGCCGCCGCGCGGGCCGGCTCCGGTCACCCGACCTCGTCCATGTCCGCGGCCGACCTCATGGCCGTGCTGTTCGCCTGCCACCTGCGCTACGACTTCGAGCACCCCGGCAACCCGGCCAACGACCATCTGATCTTCTCCAAGGGGCACGCCTCTCCCCTGCTCTACTCGCTCTACAAGGCGGCCGGTGTGCTCAGCGACGAGGAGCTGCTGTCGTTCCGGCAGCGCGGCAGCCGCCTGGAGGGGCATCCCACGCCCCGGCTGCCCTGGGTGGACGTGGCCACCGGCTCACTCGGGCAGGGCCTGCCCGTGGGGGTGGGGGTGGCGATGGCCGGGCGGCTGGAGCGGCTGCCGTACCGGGTGTGGGTGCTGTGCGGCGACAGCGAGCTGGCCGAGGGGTCCATCTGGGAGGCCGCCGAGCACGCCGGGAGCGAGGGGCTGGCCAACCTCACGGCGATCGTGGACGTGAACCGGCTCGGGCAGCGCGGCCCCACCAGGCACGGCTGGGACACGGGGGCGTACGCGCGCAGGTTCGGGGCGTTCGGGTGGCACACCATCGAGATCGACGGGCACGACCCCGGGCAGATCGACTTCGCCCTCGGCGACGCCCGCAACACGCGGCGGCGGCCGACCGCGATCCTGGCCAAGACCCGCAAGGGCGAGGGGGTCCACGAGGTCGAGAACCGCGAGGGCGCCCACGGCAAGGCGCTGAAGCACCCGGACCAGGCCGTGGACGAGCTGGGCGGCCCCAGGGACGTACGCATCGAGGTAAGCAGGCCCGACGCGGACGCCGCGCCGTTCCGGTTCGCGGGCAACGGGGCGAAGCCGCCCGCGTACCGGGTGGGCGAGCGGGTCGCGACGCGGACCGCGTACGGGGCGGCGCTGGCGGCGCTCGGCTCCGCGCGCGGCGACGTGGTGGCGCTGGACGGCGAGGTGGCCGACTCCACCAGGACCGAGGAGTTCGGCAAGGAGCATCCCGAACGCTTCTTCGAGATGTACATCGCCGAGCAGCAGCTCGTCGCGGCGGCCGTCGGGCTGCAGGTGCGGGGCTGGAAGCCGTACGCGGCCACGTTCGCGGCGTTCCTGACCAGGGCGCACGACTTCATCAGGATGGCGGGCGTGAGCCGGGCGGACATCCGGCTGGTCGGCTCGCACGCGGGCGTGGCGATCGGCGAGGACGGGCCCTCCCAGATGGGCCTGGAGGACCTGGCCATGATGCGGACCGTGCACGGCAGCACCGTCCTGTACCCGTGCGACGCCAACCAGACGGCGGCGCTGACCGCCGAGATGGCGGACCTGGACGGCGTGTCGTACCTGCGGACCACCCGGGGCGACACGCCGGTCATCTACCCGCCGGGCGAGCGCTTTCCGGTGGGCGGGTCGCGGGTGCTGCGGCACACGCCCGGCGACCGGGCCACGATCGTGGCCGCGGGCGTCACCGTGCACGAGGCGCTGGCGGCGGCCGACCAGCTCAAGGAGCAGGGCGTCCCCGTGGGGGTGATCGACCTGTACTCCATCAAGCCCGTGGACACTGCGGCGCTGGTCGAGGCGGCGACCACCACCGGCAACCTGATCACGGTCGAGGACCACCGGATCGAGGGCGGCCTGGGCGACGCCGTGATGGACGCGGTGAGCGAGCTGGGCCCCCGGGTGGTGAAGCTGGCCGTGACCGATCTGCCGGGCTCCGCGACGCCGGAGGAGCAGCTCGCCGACGCCCGCATCGACCGTCACGCCATCGCCGACGCCGTCAAACGGCTCCTCTGAGCGGCTCCCGCGGGCGGGGGCCGCGCCTGGCGGCATGAGTGAGGGCCGGCGATCGTGGCGATCGGCGGCCCCCTGGTCGGTTCTTCTTTATGGATGTCGGCCGGGTGCCGGCCACCGGTTCCGGTGGCGCGGCCCGTCGGGTCAGCGGGATTTCGCTTTGGAACCCTTGGACGACTTGGACGATTTGGACGACTTGTGCATCTTCGATGCCTTGATCGCCTTGTTGGAGAGCTTCGACGACTTCGACGACTTCAGCGACTTCGAAGCCTTGGCAGGCTTGGCAGTCTTCGAAATCTTCGAAATCTTGGAAGTCGTCTTGAGCCCCGGTTTGGCAGTCGCCTTGGCAACCGACTTCTTCTTGGGCGTGGACGCCTTGAGCGCCGACGTCCTGGAACCGGTCGCCTTGAGCCCGGTGCTCCTCGAACCGGACCTGAGAGCCGACGTCCTGGAACCGGACGCCCTGAGCGTGGTCGTCCTGGAACCGGACGACCTGAGCCCTGAGGTCCTCGAACCGGACGTCCTGGCCGTGGTCGACCTGGTCCCGGTCGACCTGGTCCCGGTCGACCTGGTCCCGGTCGACCTGGTCCCGGTCGACCGGGCAGCAGCCGACCTGGCCGCAGTCGTCCTGGAACCGGACGTCTTCTTGGGCGTGGACGCCTTCTTGGGCATCGACGCCTTCTTGGCCGTGGACGTCTTCTTGGCCCCGGACGCCATCTTGGCGGTCGTCCTCGTGCCCGACTTCGTCGCCGAGGCGGCGCGGGTGCCGGTCTTCGTCCTGGTCGTGGTGGTCCCGGACTTCATGCCGGGCTTCATGCCGGCCTTCGTCCCGGACTTCATGCCGGTCTTGGTGCCGGTGCCGGCCTTGGTGCTGGGGCGCGACGGCGCCGTGGCCTTCCGGCTGGCCTTCCTGATGGCGCTCACCAGTTCCAGCTTGGTCATCTTGGACCGGCCGACCACGTCGAGCTTCGCGGCGACCTTCTGCAGGTGCTCCTTGCTGGCGTTGGCGTTCACCCCCTCGGTGGTCCCGATCGAGCGGCCGGTGGTGGTGGCCCGCTTCGTGGTCCCCATCGCGCGACCGGTGGCGGTGGCGCGCTTGGTGGAAGGGGCCTTGCCGTTCTTCGGCTCCCAGTGGTCGCCGACCTTCTCGAAGGAGTTCTTGAGCGCGGCGAACGCGGTCATGTGAGCGCGCCGCCCCTCGCCGTACTCCTTGACGGCGGAGTCGTGGGCCTTGATCCACATGTTCTGCGCCCTCTTGGGCGAACGCTTGATGGTCGACGGCAGCACTTCAACAGCTGGCATGTCGATTCACCTTCCTACAGCGGTGGTTCGTTGTAGTGGTGACGCTCCTCGTACACGGTGGTCCTACGAGCTTCGGGCCCCTCGTGGATCTCGCGCCGATGCGCCGGCTCGCCGATCGTGCCGACCGCGCGCCGGGTGACGCTGATCCGGTATATGCCGAACAGGAGCCCGACCAGGCCGCCGAGCATGAGGATGACGCCCACTACGTTGATGTCGAGGCCGGCGAGGTCCAACTCGACGGCCCAGGTGAGGATCGCACCGAGCATGATGAGGATGATGCTTCCGGCGATTGTCATCAGATTTACCTCCTTGACACGAAGGAACCTCTATCCACATGTCGAAAAACAAACCAGTCGTGATGATCGGGCTCATGGGCTCGGGCAAGACGACCTCCGGCCGCCTGGTCGCCGAGGCGCTCGGGTTGCCGTTCTCCGACAGCGACCAGTACCTCCTGGAACGGCACGGAGCCACCTCCGCGCCGATCGCCGCCCGCGAGGGCAAGGAGACGCTGCACCGGTACGAGGCCGAGCACGTGCTGGCGGAACTGGCGGGCGAACCCAAGGTGGTCGCCGCCGCGGCCAGCACCCTGGAGAACCCCCAGGTGCGCGCCGCGATGCGCGCGGCGTTCGTGGTCTGGGTGGACGCCGACGACGAGGTGCTGGCCGAGCGCATGCGCACCAGCAAGCACCGTCCCGACTACGACCCGGCGGCCATGCGGGCCCGCCGCGAGGCGTTCTTCCACGACGTGTCCGACGTGGTGTGCGACGTCGGCGTGCTCACCCCCGAGCAGGTGCGCGACACGGTGCTGCGGAAAATGGGATTGCCCGTCGCCGACCACGACTGATAGCCAAAAGGGATGTTCGCCGAGAAACCCACGTTGAAGGGCACCCGCGTGACGCTGTGCCCGGTCGGCCCCGAGCAGGTCGAGGGTCTGTTCGAGCTGGTCTCCGACCCGGAGGTGAAACGGCTGACGGGCTCGCACGGCGAGGTGTCCCACGAGCACCTGCACCAGTGGTACGCCACCCGGGCCGACCACTCCGACCGGCTCGACCTGGCGATCATGGCGGACGACGAGTACGTCGGCGAGATCGTGCTCAACCAGCTCGACGCCGCCAACCTCTCCTGCAACCTGCGCATCGCGCTGATCGGCGCCCGCGCCTTCGGCAGGGGTTACGGCACCGAGGCCATCGAGCTGGTCCTCGCCCACGCGTTCACCGCCACCCCGCTGCACCGGATCAGGCTGGGCGTCTACACGTTCAACGAGCGCGCACGGCACGTCTACAAGAAGCTCGGCTTCGTCGAGGAGGGCGTCGAGCGCGATTCACTCCGGTGGGACGGCGAATGGCACGACGCCGTGCTCATGGCCGTCCTGCGGCCGGAGTGGCAGGCCAGATCCCGGAGCCTGGCATAATGATCATGACGCATGGGTCCCCCGAGGCGCGCGGGGGACCTGTGACGTCCTTCCGGACAACCAATGGGCGGTGTCGTGCATCTAAGCATCAGTGACGATGCGCTTGGTGCCCGGTGACCCCGAGAGGCTTGGCGGCTATTGGCTGTCGGCCAGGCTCGGCGCGGGCGGGCGGGGCGTCGTCTACGACGCGTATGACGACGAGGGGCACAGGTTCGCGGTCACGGTGCCGCGCGGAGAGGTCGGCCGCCGCTACGAGCGGGTGACCTGCCGCCATCTGGCGGAGGTGGTCGCCGTCGGGTCCGACGCGGGCATCCCCTTCGTGGTCACCGAGTACGTGCACGGTCCCGACCTGCGCCAGGCCGTCGAGCTGCGCGGGCCGTACGAGGGTGACGAGCTGGTCGCGCTGGCGGGCGCGCTGGCGCAGGCGCTGCGGGCACTGCACGAGGCCGGGCTGACCCACCGGGGGCTGAACCCGGAGAGCGTGCTGCTGGCCGGCGACGGCCCCAAGGTGATCGAGCTGGGCGTGCCCGCCGCCGGGCCGCCGGCGGGCACGTACACCTACCAGGCGCCCGAGGTCCTCACCGGCCAGGAGGCCGGCGCGGCGGCGGACGTGTTCGCCTGGGGCGCGGTGGTGCTGTTCGCGGCGACCGGGCGCGACCCGTTCCACGGGGAGAGCCTCGGCGGCGTCATGCACCGGCTGCTGACCGTCGATCCCGACCTGAGCCACCTGCCCGTCCCGCTGCGCGAGCCGGTGGGGCGGGCGCTGGCCAAGGACCCCGCCGACCGGCCCGCGGCGGCCGAACTGCCGGTGGAGTGCGGCGGCGAGCTGCGACCGCCGCCCTCGTACGCGCCGGCGCGGTCGCTGGGCGAACTGGCCGAGGAGGTCTACGCCGCACTCACCCCCGCCCAGCAGCAGGAGGTGCCCGGCCTGCTGCTGCGCCTGCTCGACGGCGACACCCCGCACGACGAGGGCGACGTGCTGCGTCCGCTCATGGAGGCCGGCCTGCTGGTGCGCCGCAGCGTACGCGTGCCGGCCGTCGAGACCACCGTGGGCAAGCTGGTGGCCGTCAGCGACGACCGGGTGGTCCCGGCCAGCGCCGCGCTCTACCGGGCCTGGCCCCGGCTGCGCGGCTGGGTGGCCGACGAGCGCGACGGCATGGCGGTGCACCGCCGCATCCGCGAGGCCGCCAGGCACTGGTCGGAGCACCGGCGCGGGCGCGGTCACCTGCTGCGCGGGCCGGAGCTCGACACGGCGCTCGGCTGGGCCGCGACGAAACGCCGCCACGTACGGCTCAACCAGCTCGAACGCGACTTCGTCAACGACAGCGTGACCATGTCCAAGCAGCGCAGGAAGCTGCTGGTGCCCTTGCTGGCGACGATCGCCGCGGTGCTCGCGGTGGCGGTGACGATGACCGTCGTCTCCGTGCACGGCCAGAACGACCTGCGTCGGCGCCTCGTCGAGGCCGACGCCCGCGCCGTGGCCGCCAGGGCCGAGGCGCTGCGCACGTCCGACCCGCGCACGGCGATGCGGCTGAGCGTGGCCGCCTGGCGGCTGTCGCCGGTCTTCGAGGCGCGGGCGGCGCTGCAGGAGTCGCTGGTGCAGCCGGAGCTGGCCGTGTTCACCGACCCCGGGGCCGACGCCCGCGTGCGCTACCTGCTGCGCGGCGACGAGCTGGTCCGGTGGGACACCGGCGCGCTGTCCGTCTGGGACGTGGCCGGCGGGCGGCGGGTGGCGTCGTACGCGCTGCCCGCCGGGAGCGCCGCGCTGAGCGAGGACGGCCGGTACGCCGAGGGAGCCGACGGCCGTCCCTTCGACGTGGCCACCGGGCGAGCGCCGGACGCCGCCGTGTACGCGATCAGCAAGGGCAACCGCACGCGCGTCTACCGGGGCGGGCAGGTGCTGTTCGACGTGACGGACCGGAAGGTCGCGCTCTCCCCCGACGGCACCCGGGCGGCCCTGTCGCGGCTGAACGGCCGGGTGGAGGTGTGGGACCTGGCGCCGCGCCGGGTGCGTACGGCGGTGATCGAGGTCGAGCCGCTCACCGGCGCCGACTCCGCGGCCCCGGCGTTGGCCTTCAGCCCCGACGGGCGCACGCTGGCGGTGGCGGGGCGCGACGGGGTCACCCTGGTGGGCGCGCGGCCCCGTACGGGGTCAGGGGAGCCGCCCGGCGCGGCCGTCGGGCAGGATTCCGGCACGCCCGGCGACGCGGCGGGCAGCCCGGCGCCGACAGCCGGCGACCCGGGCGTGCTCGCGCTCCCCATCCC
>NZ_SSXE01000226.1 GCF_021699195.1 Nonomuraea sp. MG754425
CGCCCGCCCACGCCGCCCACCACGGGAGCGGGGGCGGACGGGGTGCCGGAGCTCACGCGGCGGCCAGGACCAGGGTGAAGTCGTCCGCCGGGTCGGTGTAGCGGCGGCGCACCTCGAAGCCGGCGCTCTCGAGCTCGGCCAGCAGCCGCTCGGGCCGGAACTTGGCGCTGATCTCGGTACGCATCTCCTCCCCCGCCTCGAACGACACCGCGAGCCCGAGCCCGCCGACCCACACCCGCATCGCCCGGGTGGCCCGCAGCCGCATCTCGATCCAGTCGTGCCGCTCGTCGTACAGAGCCACGTGCTCGAACGCCTCGGGGTCGAAGTCCGCGTCCAGCTCCCTGTCGATCACCCGCAGCACGTTCCTGTTGAACTCGGCGGTCACCCCCGCCGAGTCGTCGTAGGCGGCGACCAGCCGTCGCGGGTCCTTCACCAGGTCGGCTCCCAGCAGGAACGTGTCCCCCGGCCGCAGCGTGGCCCGCAGCTCCTTGAGGAACACCGCGCGGGCGGCGGGTTCGAGGTTGCCGATGGTGCCGCCGAGGAAGGCCACCATCCGCCGCCCGTAGCGGGGCAGCAGCGCCAGGTGGCGTTCGAAGTCGGCGCACACGGCCCGCACGGCCAGCCCCGGATAGCGCTCGGCCAGCCGGCGTGCGGCGGCCTCCAGGGTGACGGCGTCCACGTCCACCGGCGTGTAGCCGCGCAGCGTGCCCGCCGCCGACAGCGCGTCCAGCAGCAGCACGGTCTTCTCGCTGGTGCCCGAGCCCAGCTCGACCAGCGTGTCCGCGCCGGAGACGGCCGCCAGGTCGGCGGCCCGCGCCCGCAGGATGGCCAGCTCGCGCCGGGTCGGGTAGTACTCGGGCAACCGGGTGATACGGGAGAACAGCTCGCTGCCGGCGGCGTCGTAGAACCACTTGGGCGGCAGCCACTTGGGCGTGGCCGTCAGGCCGGCGATGACGTCGTGCTCAAGGGCCTGGCGGAGGTAGTCGTGGTCAAGATGGCTGGTCACATGCACGGTTGACTGGCTGACAGGCACGGGGCCTCCTGGGATCTGGGTTCACAACGGCTGGACGCGCACGTCGTCGTGGGTGACGGTGAGCAGGCTGCGCTCGGGCACGGCCCGCCAGCCCGGCAGGTCGTCGAGCGGCTCGCTGGCCACCAGCACGCCGTCGTGGAGCCGGTGATGGAACAGGGTGTCGCCCCAGACGGTCGCGGCGATGGCCGTGCCGTCGCAGGCGAGCAGGTTCAGGCGGGCGGCCGGGTCCTTCTCCCCGGCCCGTACGACGACCTCGGCCAGCGCCTCGCCCAGCGCGGCGCCGGCGCGCCCGCGCTGGAACACGGCGGCGGCGACCCAGGCCGCGTCGCAGGTGCTCTCGGCGGCGTCGCAGAGGTCCTTGACGGCGTCGCGGGCGACCCGGCCGTTGTGGCTGAGCAGCCAGGTCCGGTCGGTGAACGGCGCGGTGGCGCTCTCCTCGATCGGCATGCCCACGGTGGCCGAGCGCACGGCGGCCAGCAGGCACGTCGAACGCGCCACATCGGCCAGGCCGGGCAGGTTGGCGTCGGTCCAGATGGGCACGGCCCGCCGGTAGCGCACCGGCTCGGGACGGCCGGGCACGTACCAGCCCATGCCGTAACCGTCGGCGTTGACCAGGCCGGCCCGCTGGCGGCGGGGCGCGTACGACTGTTCGAGCAGGCCGTGCTCGGTCTCGTCGATGAGCGTGGCGAGCGGGCGCTCGGCGCCCAGCCAGGCGGCGTGCCTGCACATCTCAGACCAGCTCCGAGCGGGCGCAGCGGAACCCGGTGAAGATCTGCCGGCGGATCGGATAGTCCCAGTTCCGGAACGTGGTGCGGACGGCCGCCGGGTCTGCCGCCCACGAGCCGCCGCGCAGCACGCGGTACTCCTCGCCGAAGAACACCTCGCTGTACTCCCGGTACGGGAAGCTGCGAAAGCCCGGGTAGCCGTGGAACCAGGAGCTCGTCCACTCCCACACGTCCCCCACCATCTGCTCGGCCCCGTACGCGCTGGCCCCGGCCGGGTACGCGCCGAGCGGGGCGGGGTGCGAGGCCCGGTGGCCGAGGTTGGCGAGTGAGGGGCCGGGCTCGGTCTCGCCCCACGGGTACCGCCTGGACCTCTCCTCCCTGGGGTCCCAGCCGCACGCCTTCTCCCATTCGGCCTCGGTGGGCAGCCGCTTGCCCGCCCAGCGCGCGTAGGCGTCGGCCTCGTACCAGCTCACGTGCTGGACGGGCTCGTCCATGGGGACGGGCTCGGTGCGGCCGAAGCGGTCGCGGCGCCAGTCGTCGCCGTCCCTGGTCCAGAAGAGCGGGGCGGTGACGTCGGCGCGCCGCCGCCACTGCCAGCCCTCGGGCGTCCACCAGCGGGGGTCGTCGTAGCCGCCGTCCGCGATGAAGTCCGCGTACGCGCGGTTGCCGACGGGCAGCCGGTCGATCCAGTAGCCGGGCAGGTCCAGCCGCGTGGCGGGGCGCTCGTTGTCGTAGGCCCAGGGCAGCGTGTCGGTGCCCATGACGAACGGCCCCGCCGGGACGTGCACCTCCTCGGGGCCGTCGGCGCGGCCGGGCGGCAGGTCGCCGTCGCGGACCAGCCCCGGCTGCCCGGAGAGCTGCAGCGTGGCGAGCATGGTCTCGTCGTGCTGGTGCTCGTGCTGGATCACCAGGCCGAACACGAACCCGTCGCGGTGCAGCCGGGACGGGCCCTCCAGGTCGATGCCGTCGAGGACGTCGAGCACGCGCCCGCGTACGCCCTCGATGTAGCCGCGCGCCTCCTTCGGGCCCAGGAACGGCAGGCTGGGACGGTCCTTGCGCGGGGTCTTGAACGCGTCGTAGATGTCGTCGATCTCGGGGCGGAGCGGTGTGATGCCGGCGGCGGAGCGCAGCACCCACAGCTCCTCGTAGTTGCCGACGTGTGCCAGGTCCCAGACGAGGGGGGACATGAGGGGTGAGTGCTGGCGCACCAGCAGGTCGTCCTCCGCCTCCGTGTAGGTCAGCGAACGGTCGCGCACCGCGATGAGCTGCTTGGCGATGCGTTCCTTGAAGTCGTTCATGCGTGTCCTTCTTGTCGTCCGTCGGGCCTGAGGTCGTGGCCGGGCCCGTGGCCGCCGCCGGGCCCACCGCCGGACCCGTGGTCAGGCCCGTGGTCCAGCCAGGCGGGGGTCTGGCGGCGGGCCGCCGGGGCCATCAGGTACGCCGCCGGGGAGCGGCCGGTCGTCACGTGCCGGTCGGCGAACGCGGCCACCTCCGTAACCAGGGCGGGGCTCGCGCCGAGCCGGGGCAGCGCCTCCAGCGCGGCGCGGAAGCACGCCTCGGCGGCCCCGCGCAGCCGGGGGTCCTCCAGCCCGCAGCGCGCGGCCGTGTCCCACTCGTGCTGCTGTGTCCCCGGCCGCTGGGTGCCCGGCGGTGTGGACCGGCGCGCCTCGACGGCGGCCATCGCGGCGTCGCCGGCGCGGTCGTCCACGACGAGGGCGTGGGTCACGGCCACGCACACCGGCCAGGTGTCGGGGTGCTGCGCGTCCAGGTAGCGGATCTCCAGCCAGCCCCGGGGCCGTACCGGCGGGAAGAGGGTGGTGGCGTGGTAGGCGAGGTCCTCGGCGGTGGGCCGCCGCGTTCCCGGGCCGCCGTCCGCCGCGCGTCCGCCCGCCAGCCAGTCGCGGAAGGTCGAGCCGTCGCGTACCGGCCGGTAGCTCTCGGTGTCCTCGCGGACGAGCATGAGGCGGGCGTCGAGCAGGTACTCGGCCCAGTCGGCGGCGGGGTCGCCGGTGGCCGGCACCGGCCGGGTCCTGGTGGGGTCGAGGTTGGTCCAGACGTCCTGGCGGCCCGACATCCACCCGTGCGGCCGGCCGCCGCTCAGCGGGGAGTTGGCGAAGGCGGCCAGCAGCACCGGCCCGAGGGCGTGCGCACGCTCCCAGCGGTCGCCCGGCCGCTCCCCGAGGTCCAGGTTGACCTGGATCGACGCGGTGCAGCACATCATGAGCGGCCCGTACGGCACGCCGAGGAACTCGGCCATCGCCTCGTAGCGGGGCAAGACGAGCTGGCGGCACGGGACCCGTACCGGGTCGAGCCCCACCCCGCCCAGGGCGAGCCCGGCGGCGCGCAGGCCGTCGCGCACCGCGGTGACGTCGGCGGTCAGGCGGGTCACCGTGTCGAGGAGCGGGCCCGCGGGCCCTGACAGTTCGAGTTGCCCGCCCGGTTCGAACGTCACCCGGCTGCCGCCGGGCAACCGGGCGGGCAGGGCGCGCCGGGTCCGCTCCAGCGGAACGTGCCCGGCGGTGTTCGCGCGGTCGAAGACGAGGAACTCCAGTTCGACTCCAACCCGGTCGCCGCCGGGACGGAAACACCGGCGCGCGTGGTCCGCCACTTCCGAGGCGTCCCGCAACGGAGTGCTCTCGGCCGTAACCCCGATCATCGTCTCCCTCTCGCCGACGCCGTCGTGCTGATGCGCACGCGACTACAGACCCGGGAGGCGCTCGATCGTTACAGACGAATTTCCGCGTAACGGATGGGACGCGACGGGCACTACGTGACATGGAGGAGGGACCGCTGGGCTGCCACGAGGTGCTCGCGCTGGTCACGGACTACCTGGAGCTGGCGCTCCCGGCCGATCGGCAGCGGCGGGTCGCCGGTCATCTGGAGGCGTGCCCGGAGTGCTCGGCGTGGCTGGCGCAGGTGCTGGCGACGGTCGCGGCCCTGGGCTGCCTGCGCGAGGGGATCATCCCGCCGCCGGTGCTGGCCGAGTTGCGGGAGAGCTTCGGCGGACGGGCGGGCGACGAGGGCGCCGACCGGCTGGACGGGGCCGGGCGGGAGGTGAGAAGGCGGGATCTCGGGGAAGCGGGAGGGTGACGGAACTCAGGGGTGGCGTTCGCGGAAGGCGGACATCAGGCGGTCGCGCACGGGCGCGGACAGTTTCTCCGGCGGCTGGTCGCCCAGCGCCCTGACGGTGGCCCGGAACTGGTCGAGGAAGCGCGCGCACCCCTCGCAGCCGGACAGGTGCGCCCGCACGCCCGCGCGTGTGGGCTGGTCGAGGGCGTCGTCAAGATAGGCAGTGAGCTGTTCCGCCAGTTCGTCGCAGGTGAACCGCTTCACGACGTCGACCGCCCTCGTCTCTGGGGATGAACCGTTTCACCCATTGTCGCCGCTGTACGGGCCTGATGGCACCGCGAGTTTCACTCGGGCTGTTTGACGGCCTCGTAGTAACCCGCCAGCCAGCCTCGTACCGCGGTGCGGGCGCGATGCAGCAGGACCCGCTGGTTGGCCGGCGAGATCTCCAGGATCTCGCAGACCTCCTCGGAGGTGCAGCCCTCCACGTCACGCAGGCTGATCACGACCCGCTGCCGGGGCGGCAGGCGCCCCAGGGCCTCGGCGATCAGCGCGCGCACCTCCGCCGCCAGCGCCTCGCCCTCGGGCGTCGGCCAGGCCGCGACCGCGCCGACCCGGCCGTCCGGCGAGGGGCCGAACTCGCGCGGCGGCGCGCCGTCCCGCTCGAACGCGCTCCACGGCAGCGTGCGGCTCTCGCGCACGCCGCGTTTCTTCGCGGTGTTGACCAGGATGCGGTACACCCACGTCTTGATGGAGGAGCGCGCCTCGAAGGCGCCGATCCCGTCGATCACCGCCAGCCAGGTGTCCTGGACGACCTCCTCGGCCGAGTGGTCGGTGGACACGTACGACCTGGCGACCCGGAGCATGCCCCTGGACCAGGTGTCGAGCAGCGCCGCGAACATCTCCTCGTCGCCGGCGCGCAGCGCGCTGACGACGATGTCATCCGGGGGCAGCCCACCGCCCTCGAAGGACCCCACGATCGCTCCCCCTCCGGTCGAACGTTGGGACATCTCACCCTAATCTCCCCCATGACGTTCCCCAGGCCCGGCGGGTGAAGCCGTGTGGGGTGCGTATTCTCGGGGAAGCCCTCCAGAGAGGCCATCTGGGCGCGCGTACCGGCGAGCGGGTGAGGAGCATCCCATGCGACGGCGGTCGGAACGGCTGCTCTACGCGGCGAACGGAGTCGATCTCCGGGTCGCGCACGTCGAGCTGACCGGCGGCGGGCACGTCGAGCAGCCCTTCATCCGCGCTCGGCGAGCCGCCGGGGCGGTGGTCTTCCACGGCGGGCGGGTGCTGCTGCTGTGGCGGCACCGGCCCATCACCGGCACGTGGGGGTGGGAGATCCCGCTCGGCGAGATCTCCCCCGGCGAGTCGCCCGAGTCCGCCGCGGCCCGTCACGTGACCGAGCAGACGGGCTGGCGGGCCGGCCCGCTGCTGCCCCTGCTCCGGACCCGCCCGGCCGGCGACGTCGCCGACTGCGAGCACGTCGTCTTCGCCGCCCACCGCCCGTCCGGCCCCGAACCCGCCGCCGGGCGGGCCGGAGGCGAGGACGAGGGGGCCGGGCGGGTGGAGTGGGTGCCGATGCTGCGCGTCCAGGAGCTGATCTCGGAGCAGGCCATCACGTCGGCCACCACGTCGGCGGCCCTGCTGCACGTGCTGGCCGACCTGCTACGGGCGCGGCCGGCGCACTAGCGCTCGCCGGCCGGCTCCTGCACGGTCTCGGGCCGGGTGTCGTCCACCGGGCCCGCCCGGAGGCGGTCACGGCGGTTGGCGAGCAGGCTGGTGACCGTGACGATGGCCAGCACCCCCACGATGGCCCCCAGCGAGGCCGGGGTCGGGATCTCCGGCACCTGCGGCCAGATGCCGTGCGCCCAGTGCAGGATCAGCTTGACCCCGATGAAGGCCAGGATGACGCTGAGCCCGTGGTTGAGGTGGCGCAGCTTGGTGAGCACGCCCTGGAGCACGAAGTACAGCGCCCGCAGCCCCAGCAGCGCGAAGGCGTTGGTGGCGAACACGAGGAACGGGTCTTCCGTGACGCCGTACACGGCCGGCACGGAGTCCACGGCGAAGACGATGTCGGTGGCCAGGATCGCGACCGCCGCCAGCGCCAGCGGGGTGAGCGCGAGCCTGCCGCGCTCGCGCACGACCAGCCGCGAGCCCCGATAGTCCTCGGTGACCGGGATGAAGCGGCGCACCAGCCGGACCGTGCGCATGGAGGAGATGTCCACCTCCTGCTCGCCGCCGTCCAGGACGTCCTTCAGGATCTTGCCGGCGGTCACGATGAGGATGCCGCCGAACAGCAGGAACGCCCAGGTGCCGCTCTGCAGCGCGGCGGCGCCGAGCCAGATGAAGATGACCCGCAGGACCAGCGCCCCGACGATGCCGTACAGCAGCACCTGCCTGGCCAGCGCGGCCGGCACCGCGAAGGCCGCGAGCAGCAGCATGAAGACGAACAGGTTGTCCACCGACAGCGACTTCTCCACCACGAAACCGGTGAAGAACTCGACCGCCACGCCGCCTCCGTGATCGGCCCACAGGTAGAGGCCGAAGAACACCGGCAGCAACAGGTAGAAGACCGACCAGCCGATCGACTCACGCATGCTTTCCTCGCGCGGTCGCCGGGTGATCAGCAGGTCCACCACCAGAAGCAGCAACAGGGCCGCCACCGTGATGAGCCAGAGCGTGGGTGATGCGATGGTGCGCAGCTCGACGGCATGCGCGAATGTCCCCGCGGACATGGGAATACCTCCCTCGAACAGACTCTTCCGTTCGAGGTCTCCTTCACCCAAAGGGTGGCCGCCCGGGGACGCGCGGACGTCCGTACTGACCGGGTCAACTCTTTGGAAGTACTCCCCTCGCGGGTTCAGAGTAGATCAAAGGTGGACATGTCTCCACCCCGGGTGCTCTCATGGGCCCCGCTTGACGAGACAATTGAACGAAATTTTAAATTCGCTCATGGGACGCATCGCGGGAGTGAGCGCCGCCGAGACGCGCGAACGGCTGCTGCGCGCCGCCGCGGATTCCTTCGCCGAGCGCGGGTACGACGGAACGCGCGTGGCGGACATCGCGGCGGCGGCCGGGGTGAGCAACGGCGCCCTGTACGCGCACTTCGGCTCGAAGGCGGAGCTGCTGGTGGCGGCCCTGCGCGCGCACGGCAGGCACCTGCTCGCGAGCCTGTTCGTCTGCGATCCCGGCCGGTCGGTCACGGAGTTGCTGCTCGCCGTCGGGCGCACCCTCAACCGCGGCCGCGACCCGCGCGGGGACCTCATCGTCGAGGCGCTGGTGGCGGCCCGCAGGGACGAGGACGTGGCCGGGCCGATGCGCGACTACGTCGGCGAGCGGGCCGGCTGGATCGCCGACCTCGTACGGGTCGCGCAGGCGGGCGGCGAGCTGGACGGCGGGCTGTCGCCGGAGGCGGTGGCGCACTTCTGCCTGCTGCTCGGGATGGGCAGCGCGCTGGTCACGCCGGACCTGCACGGGGTCGGCGACGAGGAGTGGGGCGCGCTGCTCTCCCGGATCGTCACCGCCCTCGCCCCGCCCGCCGGCCCTCCGGAACCCGGGTGATCAGCAGGCCCGCACCGGCGCGGTGGTCGAGGCGCGGGCGATCAGCTCGGGCTGGAAGATGACCTGGCGATGCTCGTGGGTGCCCGCGCCGTACGCCTCGTCCAGCAGCAGCGTGGCGGCGGTGTGGCCGAGTTGCTCGCGCGGCTGCCTGACCGACGACAGCGGCACCGCCGCGGCGGCGGCGAAGTCGATGTCGTCGTAGCCGAGGATGGCCAGGTCGGCGGGCACCCGCAGCCCGCGCAGCGTCATCTCCTGCAGCACCCCGATCGCCACCAGGTCGTTGGCGCAGAAGACCGCGGTGGGGCGCTCCGCCTCGGGCAGCGCGACGATCTCCCTGCCGACGGTGCGGCCGGTGGCGATGGTGAGGTCGGGCAGCGGGATCACGGTCAGCGTGTCGCCGGGGCCGAGCACGCCGGCCAGGCCGTCGCGCCGCTCGCGCACCTGCCGCACCGTGAACGGGCCGCCGGCGAAGGCGATGCGCCGGTGCCCGCGCTCGCGCAGGTGCCGGCCGGCCAGCCGGCCGCCGAGCACGTCGTCCACCGCGACGGAGCAACCGCCGCTGTGGCCGGCTGAGCTGTCGAAGCGCACCACCGGGATGCCACGCGAGACGAGCCGGCGCAGCCGTTCCTCCTCGCCCTCGTCGTTGACCGGCGTGATCAGCACGCCCAGGGGCCGCTGCTCCTCGAACGTCTCCAGCAGCCCGGCCTCGCGCTGGGCGTCCTTGTTGCTGTTGAAGACCATCACGGTGACGTCCGCCCGCCGGGCGGCGGTCTCGACGCCGCGCAGGACGTCGATGAAGAACGGGTTGGCGAGGTCGAGCGCGACCACGCCGATGGTGCGGCTGCGCCCTTCCCGCAGTTGCCGGGCGGGGCCGTTGCGCACGTAACCGAGCCGCTCGATGGCCTCGCGCACCCGCCTGAGGGTCTCGGGCGCGACAACCTCGGGACGGTTGAGCACGTTGCTCACGGTGCCGACGGAGACCCCGGCCAGCCGGGCGACCTCTTTGATGCTCGACATCGTTCCAAGTGTCCCGTGAGCGGTGCGGCGTCCTGATGACGCGCACAGCGCTGGCCAAATTGTCCCCTGTGATCATAGCGCAGCTACTTAAGGGAGGATTTGACATGATCTGAGACCTGCGTCGCACATGTACGAGACAGGTCATCCATAGTGATCTTCGTACGATGGCCTTGACCGCTGTGACCATCCATGCCTAGATCAAGAGACTCATCCGCCCCACCCGCCCCCGGAGGACAGCCCCGCATGGCATCGGCAGGCACGCCAGACGTGCTGAACGACCAGGCCGCGGAGCGGCGCCGCCGCCGGGGGCTGGCGTTGCGGATCTCCACCCTGCTGGTGGGCGTGCTCCACCTGGCGCTGGCCGCCGTCCTGATCGGCCTACCCGGCAGCTTCCCCACGCTCGACCCGCTGCCGGTCCCGGAGGGCGAGGAGGAGCGCGCCGGACGGCGGCCGGTGGCCGCGCTCAGCCCGCGCCCGGCCTCCACCCCCGCCGGGCGGCCCGCAGAGCCGCAGTCCACGCACCGGCACGAGAGCACCGCGTCCCCGGAGCCGCCGGCCACGCCCGCCCGTCCGAGCCGGACCCCGCTGCCCGCGAAGGGCGCGGTGCCGCCTTCCGAGGGCCGCCGGGGCGCCGCCGCCGAGGGCCACGCGGCGCCGACACCGGCCGGCTCCGGCGACACGTCGTACGAGTACCGCCAGGACGCGGCGCAGCTCAGCCCCGCGACCCCCGCGAAGCCGGCGGACACGGCCCGGCCCACCCCGTCCCCCGGCGCCGAGAGCGCCCGGCCGGGCCGGACACGGGGGCCGCGCGGCACGGTTCCGGGCAGCGGCCCCGCCGTCGCGCCGAGCCTGCTCACGCCGTAGACCCCGCGCCGGGCGGCCCTGGATCCACCCGCTTCTCCACCTTTCTGAGGTGCCGCTCCACCCACGCGCCTTCCTAACGTCGAGCCATGGACAAACGGCTGGAACTGCTGCAACGCCTGCTCGACGCCAACGGAGGAAAAGTGAACGGGAAGTTCTTGGTCGCGGTGGCCGTCGTGGCCCTGATCGTGGTCGCCGGCTTCGTGGCGTTCCGCCTTATCGTGGTGGACATGATTCTCAGCCTGCGGGACGCCCGCTAGCACCATGCGCGAGGTGTGGGGACGGGTCACGCGGCTGCTGGCCGCCGACGACCCCGAGACGGGGCGGTTGATGCGGGCGCTGATGACCCTCGTCCTCGCCTGGTCCCTGGTCGTCGCCGCGCCCGACCGCGACGCGGTCCTCGTGTGGTCGGCGCTGGCCGTCGCGATGGCCTGCTGGCTGGCGTTCGTGCTGCTCGACGGCCGCTTCCCGGGCCCCGCCACGGCGCTGCTCGCGGGCGGTTCCGCGGCGGCGGCCACGGCGGCGGGCTCGGAGTCGGCGGCCCCGACGGTGTTCCTGTTCGCGATGCTGCTGCTGTTCGCCGCGCACATGACGCCGGGCATGACCGCCATCTGCCTGGTCACCGTGGCCGACCTGGGGCTGCTGGCGGCCAGCATGGCCTGGTTCGAGCAGCCGCGCACGGCGATCGCGGTCCAGGGGGCGGTGATGATGTGCACGGTGCTGTTCGCGCTGCACCGTCGCCAGTACCGGCGCGCGCTGCAGGACCGCGCCCGCGCCATGGCGCTCGACGAACGCGCCCGCATCGCCAGGGAGCTGCACGACGTGCTCGCGCACTCCCTGGGCGCGCTGGGGGTGCAGCTCGACGTGGCCGAGGCGCTGCTGACCGAGCGGGGGGACGTGCCGGGCGCGGTGGCCCGCATCCGGCGCTCGCGCGGGCTGGCCAGGCAGGGGCTGGTGGAGGCCAGGGCGGCGGTGGCCGCGCTGCGCGAGGACGTCCCGCCGCTGCCGGACGCGCTGCGCCTGCTCGCGGACGATCACCACCGCGACCACGCGGTACGGGCCGAACTGCGCACGACGGGCACCCGGCGGCCGATCACCCCCGCGGCCGAGGTCTGCCTGCTGCGCACGGCCCGCGAGGCGCTGACCAACGCCGCCAGGCACTCCCCCGGCCTCCCGGTCACCCTCGACCTGACGTACGGGGCGCGCTGCGTCCGCCTGACGGTCCGCAACCCGCTCCCGGGCGAGCCGTCCCCCACCGGGAGCGGGTACGGGCTGTCCGGGATGCGGGAGCGCGTGGCGCTGGCGGGCGGCACGCTCGCCGCCGGAGCGGCCGGCGGCGTGTGGGAGGTGCGGGCGGAGGTGCCGGAGTGAGAGTGCTGGTGGTGGACGACCAGCAGGCCATGCGCGAGGGGCTGGTCGCGCTGCTCGGCCTGGTGGACGGCGTCGAGGTGGTGGGCGAGGCCGGGCAGGGCGAGGAGGCGCTGCGCCTGGTGGCGGCGCTGTGTCCGGACGTGGTGCTGATGGACCTGCGGATGCCGGTCATGGACGGCGTGGAGGCCACCCGGCGGATCACCCGCGACCATCCCGGGGTGGCCGTGGTGGTGCTGACCACCTACGACGACGACCGGTCCGTGGACGGGGCGCTGCTGGCCGGGGCACGCGGTTACCTGACCAAGGACGCGGGCCGGGCCGAGATCACCGCCGCGCTGCGGTCGGCCGCGACCGGGCAGTCCACGTTCTCCGCCGTGGCGGCCAGGCGGCTGGTCGAGGTGCTGTCCAGGGGCGGCGGCGAGCCGGTGACCGCCTGCCCCGACGGGCTGACGGCGCGGGAGGCCGAGGTGCTGCGGCTGATCGCGCTGGGGCTCAGCAACGCCGAGATCGCCGCCCGCCTGTTCATCGCGGGGACGACCGTGAAGACGCACATCAACAACGCGTTCGCCAAGATCGGCGTACGCAACCGCACCGAGGCCGCGAACTACGCCCGTGACCGGCTCGGCTGAGACGTCCGGCGAACCTGGTTCTCCCGAAGCGTTTGACAGGCTGCCGCCCCGACCTCGATCAGGCTGCGGCTGACGCCGTTCAACGCGAACGCGTGAGGCGGCAGGGGGTGGCCAGGGAGCGCCCGCGCGGGCACCGGTAGATTCTGGGGCACCCCCCAATGGTGCGGCGGGCCGCCATCGTGCCTGCTCGCAGACTTCGAGGAGCCCCCGTGACCCTTCCCCCCGCCACCGACGCGCATCCGGCCTGGCTGCCCCCCGAGGCGTTCCGCGCGATCGGCGCGCGCCGCGTGCTGGTGCTGGCCGACGAGTCGGCGCCGGCCGCGACGGTGCGGGCCGAGGTGGACGACGCCTGCGGGCGGCACGGCGGCGTCGTGGCCGCGCCGGGCGAGGCGTGCGACCTCGTGCTCGCGCTGTCCTCGTCCGACGGCCTGCCGCCCGCCGTGGAGGCGTTGCGCGGGCCGGAGATCGGCGCCGAGGGTTTCCTGCTGGGCCGTGCGGACGGGGTGACGGTGGTGCTCGCCGACGACCCGGCGGGCCTGTTGTACGGCTGGTTCGAGGTGGTCCGGCGCGGCGAGGCGGCGTTCGGCGCGGAGCGGCCCGCCGAGGCGCACCGTCCCGCGCTGCGGCGGCGCATGCTGGACCACTGGGACAACATCGACGTGCACCCCGTGATGGGCCAGGTGGAGCGCGGCTACTCGGGCGGCTCGATCTTCTGGCGGGACGGCGTGCTGCGCGCCGACCTGAGCCGGGTGCGGGCCTACGGGCGGCTGCTGGCCGCGACCGGCGTCAACGCGGTCGCGATCAACAACGTCAACGTGCACGCCACCGAGGCCCACCTGCTGACCGACCGGCTCGGCGAGGTGGCGGCCGTCGCGGCCGAACTGCGCCCGTACGGCATCCGCGTGCACCTGTCGGTCAACTTCGCCTCCCCCGTGGCGCTCGGCGGCCTCGACACCGCCGACCCACTGGACGAGCGGGTGCGCGAGTGGTGGGCGGGCACGACCGAGCGGGTGTACGAGACGATCCCCGACTTCGGCGGGTACGTGGTCAAGGCCGACTCCGAGGGCCAGCCCGGACCGTTCGCGTACGGGCGAAGCCACGCCGACGGGGCGAACATGCTGGCCGACGCGCTGGCCCCGCACGGCGGCGTGGTGTTCTGGCGGGCGTTCGTCTACAACCACCGCCAGGACTGGCGGGACCGCTCCACCGACCGCGCCCGCGCCGCCCACGACCACTTCGCCCCGCTCGACGGCCGGTTCAGGAACAACGCGATCGTCCAGGTCAAGTACGGCCCCATCGACTTCCAGACCCGCGAGCCGCTCTCCCCGGTGATCGCGGCCATGCCGGCCACGGGGCTCGCGGTGGAGCTGCAGGTGACGCAGGAGTACACCGGCCAGCAGCGGCACGTGTGCTACCTCGGCCCGATGTGGAGCGAGGTGCTCGGCTTCCGCTTCTGGGGGCCCGACGGCCGGACGGTCGCCGACGTCGCCGCCGGGGGCGGCCTGGTCGCCGTCTCCAACGTGGGCGACGACCCGTACTGGACGGGGCATCCGCTCGCCCAGGCCAACCTGTACGCGTTCGGCCGGCTCGCCTGGGCCCCGGCGCTCGACCCGGTGGCCGTGCTCGACGAGTGGATCGGCCTGACCTTCGCCGCCTCCGGCGACCTGGAGCGGCTGCGGAGCACGTTGCACGAGATGATGGACGGGTCCTGGCACGCCTACGAGCGCTGCACCGCGCCGCTCGGCGTCGGCTTCATGGTCCGCCCCGGCCACCACTACGGCCCCGACGTGGACGGCTACGAGTACACCCCGTGGGGCACCTACCACTTCGCCGACCGCGACGGCATCGGCGTCGACCGCACCCGCGCCACCGGCACCGGCTACACCGGGCAGTATCCGCAGCCGTGGTCGGAGGTGTACGAGTCGCTCACCGAGTGCCCCGACGAACTGCTGCTGTTCTTCCACCACGTGCCGTACGAGCACGTGCTGCGCAGCGGCGTCACCGTCGTCCAGCACATCTACGACGCCCACTTCGCGGGCGCGGAGGAGGCGGCCGGGGCGCGGCTGGCGTGGGAGAAGGCGGCGGACCTGGTGGACCCGGCGCTGTACGCGCGGGTCGGGGAGCGGCTCGACGAGCAGGTCAGGTCGGCCGTGGAGTGGCGCGACCAGGTCAACACCTACTTCCTGCGCAAGTCGGGCGTGCCCGACGCCCACGGCCGCCGCATCTTCTGACGGGAGCGGGGGCGTGCGCGGGCCGGGCACTCCCGGCCCGCGCACAGCCGGGGAGGCCTCGGTGGCGACCAGCGTGACGCCCCCGGCCACCACGAGCAGACAGGCGTTGGCGAGGGTGGCGGCGGGGAAGCGGCCCAGCGCCCAGGCCGCCAGCTTGGCCACGTCCACCGCCCTGAAGGCGAACAGCGAGGTGATGACCAGCGCGTTGGCCACCCAGAGCGTGGCACCGGCGGCGAGCACGACGAGCAGCGCCGCCCACCAGCCCGGCACGCCCGCGGCCGAGAAGTTGCTCAGGTTCGTCCCGACGAGGGCCAGCACCAGCAGCCACGGGGCCCAGATCTTCATGGCCGCGCCCGCGTTGAGCCGGTAGCCGCGCCAGAACGCCCGCGCCGGGCGCAGTTCGGTCAGCTCGCGGCGGCGGTGGCGCAGGGCGTACAGGGCGGCCGAGAGCGCCGGGCCGGCGGGCAGCAGGCAGGCGGCCATCAGCGGCACGTTGCCGGCGTCCCGGTCCAGCAGCACCAGCACCACCAGGCCCGGCACGGCGGTGAGCAGCACCAGCAGCTCGACGACCAGCAGGGTGTAGACGAGCGCGGAGACCCGGGAGAGCGGGCCCGTGCCGAAGCGCGGCGGGCCCGTCACGTCGCTCATCCGCGCGCCTGCCCGCAGGGGGCCGTCGGGTCGCTGGTCACATGCCCTCCTACAGGCCGAGGATGCGGCGGTCGTCCCACCACGGCGGGGTCTCGTCCGTCACCGGCGTGAGCTCGACGAGCGTGACCTCGTGGCGGTCGAGTGTCAGGTCGAGGTCGAGGGTGCCGCCGGTGACCGGCAGGCTCCGGTGACGGCGGACCGGTTCCGCCGCTTCCCGGAGGATATCGAGCTGTCTGGGGTGCGGTGACGCTGGACGCCCCATTTCACACCAGGCCGCCCAGGCGTTGCCCATCTCCTCGCTCACCGACGAGCGCAGCATGAACGCCGACCCGCCCGCGAAGGGAATCGCCAGCCGCACGGTGTGCCCCGACACGGCCGGACCGCCCGTGACGTCCACCGGAGCCCAGGCCAGCACGGTCACGCGGCCCGTGTCGTCCCTGGTGACGAGGTGGTCCTCGCCCCTGGTCAGGAGCTGGTCGCCCATGCGGGCCATGAACGCGTACAGGTGGTAGGTGGGCTTCTTGATCTGGCGGTGGGTCAGCAGGCCGAAACCGCCGTGGAAGATCGAGGTCGGGACGCCCACCTCCTCGAACATGTCGCTGAACGTCCAGTACGCGAAGGAGTCCACCAGCTCGCCGCCCGCCGCCAGGACCGGGGCCAGGTAGGCGGCGTTGAAGGCCGTGTCGTGGATCGGGTTGTCGGGACGGTAGGAGGAGTTGAACTCGGTGACGTGCACCGGCAGGCCCTCCAGCGGGCCGCCCTCGACCTGGCGGCGGGTGGTGGCGAACTGCTCCAGCAGGCCGGAGGCGGGCCCCAGCGTCTGGTGCACGCCGAACGGCACGTGCTGGGCCGGGCCCGAGGTGTAGGCGTGCCGGCTGAGGAAGTCCACCGGCACGTCGCGGGCGGTGACGAAGTCGGCGAAGCGCGGCATCCACTCGTCGGAGCCGGGCGAGATGGCCGGGCCGCCGACCTGCAACGACGCGTCCACGTCCTTGATGGTGCGGGCGGTGAGCTCGTACAGGCGGTGGTAGGCGGCCTCGTCGGCGTCCTGCCAGAAGTCCTTGAGGTTGGGCTCGTTCCAGACCTCGATCGGCCAGCGGCGCACCCGGTCGAGGCCGTAACGGCCGATCAGGTGGGTGAGCGTGGCCCGGACCAGGTCGGCCCACTCCTGCCACGAGCTGGGCGGGGTCACGTTGCCCCGCCACCAGAACACGGTCTGCTCGCCCGAGGCCAGCCCCGAGGGCATGAAGCCCAGCTCCAGGAAGGGCTCGACGCCCAGCTCCAGGTAGGCGTCGATGACCTGGTCGACGTAGGTGAAGGAGTGGCGCACGCGGCGCTCGCCCGCGTACTCGTACGGCCGGTGCACGCCGACGCCGTCGCTGAACAGGCCGTGGCCCCTGATGTGCCGGAAGCCGATCTCCCGCTGGACCAGTGCCAGCGAGTCCTGGTAGTCGCGGCGCAGCGCGAGCTCGAAGCGTCCGGTGCCGACGCAGAAGCGCCAGGCGTCGGACAGCCGCCCCGAGGGCTCGCCGGGAACGGGGTGACGCATGGATCAGTCCTCGGGGAGTAGGCGGCCGGGCCGCTCCCCCGGCAGGAGGGGCGGCCCGGCCGGGCGCGGGATCAGTTGCCGTGTTCCTTCTTGAACCGGTCGTAGGCGGTGTTGACGAGGTTGACGTACTGGGTGGAGTTCTTGCTCTCCAGCTCCTTGACGTAGGCGTCCCACTCGCCGAGGTCGCGCTCCCCGAGGATGAACTTGAGCGTGTTCTGGGTGACGTGGTCCTTCAACGGCGTCTCCCACATGGCCGCCTGCTCGCGCTCCTCCTCGGTGAGGGGGGCACCGGGCTCGACCGGCCAGGGCTTCCTGGCGTTCATCACGTTCTGGAACTCCATCTCCTCGTCCGAGAAGGTGGACTGGAGGAGCGCGGTGGCGCCGCCGTAGGCGAACACGCCGTTGCCGAAGCCGAAGTCCTTCTGCAGGTGCTTGGGCGCGCCGGGGTTGAGCCCGACGTAGTCGACGTCGTCGGCCAGCTTGTACTTGCCGGCGGAGTCCTTGGTGAAGGTGGTGCCCTCGACGCCCCACTTGACGAACTGCTGGCCCTCGTCGGAGTACCAGAGCCAGTCGATGAACTGCATCATCGCCACGAAGTTCGGGTTCTCGGCAGCCTTCTTGGAGATCATGATGCCGTTCTCCAGGCGCGTGGCGATCTTGTACTCGCCGATCGGGCCGGTCGGCACCGGGATCTTGACGATCTTGGCGTCCGGGTTGTTCTCGGTCAGCGCGGCCCGGTAGTCGTTGATCAGCGTCTGCGCGTTGGAGCTGATCACGAACGACTTGCCGGAGATGAACTTCTGCTTGGCCGCGTCGTCCTGCTGGGTGAAGCTCTCGGGGTCGAGCAGCTTCTCCTTGACCAGCTTGTTGAGGTACTCGATCGTCTGCTTGTACTGCGGCATCGCGCCGGTGTAGACGAACTTGCCCTGCGCGGAGTCGAAGGTCGCGTGCTGGTACTCCCAGCCGCCCTTGCTGCCGAACGCCTGGGCGATGAGCTTGATCAGGTTGCCGCCCGGCGTGGGCACGCCCCACCGGTCGGTCATCGGGTAGAGGTCCGGGTACTCGGCCTTCATCGCCTTGAGCATGTTGTAGAAGTCGTCCAGCGTCTTGGGGACTTCCAGCTTGAGCTTCTCGAGGATGTCGGTACGCACCGCGAAGGAGTAGTCGGCCCAGACGCCCTCGTGGATGCCGGGCAGCAGGTAGATGCGCCCGTCGGACTGCATGATCGAGTTCAGCTCCGGCTGGAGCTGCCACTTGCTGACCTTGTCCTGGAAGTTCGGCATCAGGTTGAAGTAGTCGCTGACCGGCAGGATGGCGCCGGAGGCGACGAACGCCTCCTCCTGCGGGTGGTAGGTCTTGGGGATGATCAGCGGGGCGTCACCGGCGCCGATGATCAGCGCGCGCTTCTTCTCGTAGTCGCTGAGCGGCACCTCGGTCGGCTTCAGCGTGACGTTGGTCCGCTTCGTCATCTCCTGCCACAGCAGCCAGTCGCCCTTGTTCGGGTAGAACGGGTGGTTGTTGTAGAGCACGTCGAACGAGAGCGGCTCGGTGGCCTTGAACTGCTGGCCGACGGCGAAGCCACTCATCGAGCCCGCCTTGCCGGCCGGCTCGGCCGCGCCCTTCGCGGGGGCCTCGCCGTCGCTGCCGCAGGCGGTCAGGGCGAGGGAGGCGAAGGCGCCGAGGCCGATGATCGCCTGACGCCGCGAGATTTCGCGCATGGGGGGGAATCCTTTCCCGTGGTTCTGCTGGGTTGTGAGGCGCCGGGAGGGTCAGCCCTTGACCGCGCCGAGCATGACGCCGGAGACGAAGTAACGCTGGACGAACGGGTAGACCGCCAGGATGGGCAGGACGGTGAGGACGATCGTCACCGCCTGGATGTTGGCGGCGGCCTGCGTCACCTCGGCCGCGGCGGCGCCGTAGGAGTCCGCGCCGGTGGCGCCGGCGATGAGGTTGCGCAGGTAGACGGTCACCGGGAACAGCCCGGAGTCGTTCATGTAGAGGAACGCCGCGAACCACGAGTTCCAGAACGAGACCGCGTAGAACAGGATCATCGTCGCGATGACCGCCTTCGACAGCGGCAGCACGATCTTCCACAGGATGCCGTAGGTGTTCAGCCCGTCGATGGCCGCGGCCTCCTCCAGGTCCTGCGGCAGGCTCTCGAAGAACGCCTTCATGACCAGCAGGTTGAAGACGCTGATCGCGTTGGGCAGGACGATGGCCCAGATCGAGTTCTTCATGCCGAGGCTGGTGATCAGCACGTAGTTCGGGATCAGGCCGCCGGAGAAGAACATCGTGAAGACCGCGACACCGATGAGGACCTTACGGCCCTTGAGGTGCTTCTTGGACAGCACGTACGCGTACGACGTCGTCAGCACGATCGCGATGAACGTCGCGACCACCGTGTACACGACGGTGTTGCGGTAGTTCGTCCAGAACATCGGGTCCGACGCGACGATCTTGTACGTCGTCAGGTTGAACCCCTTGGGGATGAGGTTCACCTCGCCCGCGCTGATGGCGCTCTGGCTGCTGAACGAACGGGCCAGGATGTTGACGAACGGATAGAGCGTCACGACCACGACACCGGTCAGGATGAGGCCGTTGAACCACTGGAAGACGCGGTAACCGCGGGTCATCTCATGCGTTGTCACCACAGGCTCGTCCCAACTGTGCGGCGGGAGATCACATTGGCCGAGAGGATCAGGATCAGCCCGATCACCGCCTCGAACAGGCCGATGGCCGCGGCGTAGCTGAAGTTGCTGGACTCCAGGCCCATCCGGTACAGGTACGTGGAGATCACGTCGGCCGTCGGATACGTCAGCGGGTTGTACAGCAGCAGGACCTTCTCGAAGCCCACCGCCATGAACGTGCCGATGTTGAGGATCAGCAGCGTGACCGCCGTCGGCCGGATGCCGGGCAGCGTCACGTGCCAGATCTGCCGCCACCGGCTCGCGCCGTCCATCCGGGCGGCCTCGTAGAGCTGGTCGTCGATGGTGGTCAGCGCGGCCAGGTACAGGATGGTGCCCCAGCCGACCGTCTGCCAGACCTCCGAGCCGACGTAGATCGTCCGGAACCAGTCCGAGTCCTGCATGAACGAGACCTTGCTCGCGCCGACGAAGTCCAGGAACGCGTTGATCGGCCCGTCCAGCGCCGTCATCTGCATGACGAGACCGGCCACGATCACCATCGACAGGAAGTGCGGCAGGTACGACACCGACTGCAGGAACCGCTTCAGCGCGCGCCGCCGGATCTCGTTGAGCAGCAGCGCCAGCACGATCGGCAGCGGGAAGCAGAAGATCAGGGTGAGCGCGCCCAGGATCAGGGTGTTGCTGAACACGTTCCAGAACGTCGGGTCGTTCAGGAACATCTTCACGTAACGCAGGCCGACCCACTGCTCGCCGAAGATGCTGCCGCCCGGCTCGAACTTCCGGAAGGCGATGATGTTGCCCAGCATGGGGGCGTACCGGAAGATCAGGAAGAACAGCAGCGGCAGGATCGCCAGCGAGTAGAGCTGCCAGTCGCGGCGCAGCGCGCGAACCCACGCGCCGCCGCCCGCGCGCCGGCGGCGTCCGCCCGCCGGCCCGGCTTCGGGCTCCCGCGTCGTGCCGGGGCTCAGGGTCTGGGGTGTGCTCATCCTCGGCCCTCCGGGGGGTTGCGGTCGATCTGCGCCGGGGCCTGCAACTGCCGCAGGTGGCCGACCTCGCGCTCGGGGCCGGTCAGGCGCAGCGGCAGGGTGGCCACGGCCTCCGCGCACGAGCGGCCGAGCCGCAGCTCGACGTCGCCCGGCTCGACGATCCGCCGGCCGTGCACCCCGGTGAACGAGGTGACGTCGGCCGGGACGGTGAAGGCGACCCGCGCCGTCTCGCCCGCCGCCAGCGGCACCCGGGCGTACCCGATCAGGCGGACCACCGGCCGGGTCGTCTGCGCCACCGGGTCGTGCAGGTAGAGCTGGACGACCTCCGCGCCGGAGCGCGGGCCGGCGTTGCGGACCGTCACCTCGACGCCCACCTCGCCGTCCACCGGCCACTCCGTGACGTCGTCCAGCACGCGGGCCCCGCTCCACTCGTACGTGGTGTAGCTCAGGCCGTACCCGAACGGGTAGGCGGGCGTCGGGTCCACCGACGAGACGTCGGTCGGCCCGCCGAGCGGCGGCGCCAGGTACGTCGCGGGCAGGCCGCCCGCGTCGCGCGGCACGCCGACCGGCAGGCGGCCGGTCGGGTTCACCACGCCGGTCAGCACCTCGGCCAGCGCCTGGCCGCCGCGCTGGCCGGGGAAGAAGCCGAACAGCACGGCCTTGGCCGCGGCCACCTCGTCGCCCAGCGCGTACGGGCGGCCCGCGAGCAGCACCAGCACCACCGGCGTGCCGGTCGCCAGCACGGCCTGGACCAGCTCGGCCTGCACGCCCGGCAGGCGCAGGTCCACGGCGTCGCAGCCCTCGCCGGAGGTGCCGCGCCCGAACAGCCCGGCGCGGTCGCCGACCGCCAGCACCGCGACGTCGCTGCGCGCCGCCAGCGCGACCGCCTCGGCGAAGCCGGAGGTGTCGTCGCCGGTGATGGCGCAGCCCGGCGCGTACCCGAGATCGGGGACCAGCCGGCCGAGCGACTCGCGCAACGTCGGCAGCTCCAGCCCGAGGCCGTGCTCCGGGTGCGGGCCCACGTGGTTGGGGAAGGCGTAGCAGCCCAGCATCGCCATCGGGTCGTCGGCGACCGGGCCGATGAGCGCCACCGTGGCCGCGGGGTTCAGCGGCAGCACGTCGTCGTCGTTGCGCAGCAGCACGACGGCCTCGCGGGCCAGCCGCAGCGCCAGCTCTCCGCTCTCCTCGTCGTCGAGCCGGACGTCCTCGGCCGGGCCGGGCAGCGGCTGCCAGCCCTCGTCCAGCAGGCCCTGCTCGGCCTTCTGGATCAGCACCCGGCGCAGCGCCCGGTCGATCAGCGCCTCGCTCGCCGTCCCGGACTTGACCGCCTCGACCAGCGGCGCGCCGAACGTGTCCACCGTGGGCAGCTCGACGTCGATGCCGGCCCTGAGCGCGATCGCGGCCGCGTCACCGCCGTCGGCGGCGACCTTGTGCAGGCGCTCCAGGAACCGGACCGAGAAGTAGTCGGAGACCAGGGTGCCCTCGAAGCCCCACTCGCCGCGCAGCAGGCCGGTCAGCGTGGCCTCGTCGGCCGCCAGCGGCATGCCGTCGATCTCGGCGTAGGAGTTCATCACGGACCGGGCGCCGCCCAGCCGCAGCGCCATCTCGAACGGCGGCAGCACCACGTCCGCCAGTTCCCGGCGTCCCATCGCGACCGGGGCGTGGTTGCGCCCGCCGCGGGAGGCGGAGTAGCCGGCGAAGTGCTTGAGCGTGGCGACGAGACCCGCGCCCTCCAGGCCCCGCACGTACGCGGCGCCGAGCGTGCCGACGAGGTACGGGTCCTCGCCGATCGTCTCCTCGGTACGCCCCCAGCGGTAGTCCCTGGTCACGTCCACCACCGGGGCCAGACCCTGGTGGATGCCTGCCCGGCGCATCGACCGGCCGATCCGGCCGGCCATCTCCTCGATCAGCTCGGGGTCGAAGGAGGCGCCCCAGCTCAGCGGCGCCGGGTACACCGTCGCCTGCCAAGCGGCGAAGCCCGTCAGGCACTCCTCGTGCACCTGCGCCGGAATGCCGAACCTGCTCGCCTGGACGATCTCCGCCTGGGAGGCGGCCAGCGAGCGCGCCCCGGCGACCGGATCGACCGGCGCCGTCCCGAACGGGCGCGTGAGCTGGCCCAGGCCCTGCCCGATGGCCTCGGTCCACTCGGGGCCGTCGCCCATGTCGGTCTGGTGCGGGGCGACGCCGCCCCCGGACGCGTCGGCGCCGACCCACACGCCGACGAGCTGGGCGACCTTCTCCTCGAGGGTCATGAGCGGGATGAGCGCGTCGGCCCGTTCGGCGGGCGACAACCGCGCGTCCCGCCACGGCTCGCTCTCGCGGGACGCCGAGCGCGTGTCGATTGGTTCCTGGCCCCTCATGCCATCCCTTCGGCCATGACGGCGCCGTCCGCGGCGAGAGCGGGGGGTGTTACGCGGGGGTGACGCCGAAACTTTCAAGCAGATCTCTTTAATATTGCGGCAACATAAGGGGCCCGTTGAATCGTGTCAAGAGTGGGGCCAACCTGCTATGTTGCAGATCCGATCGTCCGCTGGTCCGCCCTTGTCACAGGCTGGTTCGGAGGCAGCGAGCCGATAAATTTCCCGAAACTTTCGGAAAGGCGAGTGAGGCGCCGCCATGACGTGCACCACCTGCGGGGGCCCGTACCGGCCGCCTCCCGCCGCTCGCGTTGCCATGCACACTACAGGCGGGCCCGCCGCCCGCCGGTTCCGGGCGGGCGGTCGCACGCGGACGCGCTGAGCGGCGGGTCCCGGAGTACCGCCTGCTCACACCGGCCGCTGCCTGACGGGCGGGCCGACGGCGTCGTGACCGGCGTCAGGGGCGACGAGGCGGCGGGCCCGGCGGGCGGCCTCGGCCCAGTGCGGTGCCCGGGCCTTCACGGCGAGCGCCTGCGCCCGATCGAAATGGGCGGCGGCCTGGTGGTGCCGGCCGAGGGCGGCGGCCAGGCGGCCGAGATACAGGGCGACCGGCCCCAGGGTGAGCAGGCCGCTGCCCGCGCCGGCCAGTTCGTCCTGCGCGGGGAGCAGCCGGTCGTGGAGGAGTTCCATGGCCGGACGGTCGCCCGTGTGGATCGCGGTGATGGCGTGCAGGCAGGTCCTGGCTTCGAAGAGCAGGTCGGGCGGCGAGGCGGGGATCGTGCTCGCGGCCGTCGCCGCCGCCTCGCGACGGCCTTGGGCGAGCAGGGCCAGGGGGTGGGCCCAACTCGCATACGGCCACCATGCCAC
>NZ_SSXE01000227.1 GCF_021699195.1 Nonomuraea sp. MG754425
TCTGTATTCGCGTCGGCTGGTCGGCTGGTCGATCGCCGATCACATGCGCACCGAACTCGTCGTCGACGCGCTGCAGGCAGCGGCGCACACCCGGGGCGGTCGCCTGGACGGCGCCATCTTTCACAGCGACAACGGGGCGCAGTACTGCTCTCGGGAGTTCGCGCGGGCCTGCCGCCGGCTCGGCGTGCGGCTGGCGCACGCGCGGCGCTGGTGCCGCGCCGGGGCCTCCCGCCGGCGCGGCCTGGCCGTCGTCGCGGCGGTGGATCGCGCCGCCCGGCTGTGCCCGTGGCGAGCCGCCTGCCTGGAGCAGTCGCTCGCGGCGGTGTTCGTGGCCGCGCTGGCGCGCCGGCGCCTCACCTGGTGCCTGGGCGTGCGCACCGATCCCTACCGCTTCCACGCCTGGGTCGAGGCCGATGGACGGCCCGTCGCCAAGGAGGTGCGCTGGAACCAGGCGTACTATCGGCTGGCCCGGGGTTCTGATTTCCGTGCGCGTCGCGTCGGGAGCGCGTCGCGCGCGGCGTCGGCTTACCAGGCGGGTACGGGCTCCAGCACGTAGGTGCCCTTGGCGTCAGGTGAGCCCATGCTGTAGTGCCGCATGGGCTCGTTGTCCGCGATGCGGGCCTGGCCGATCATGAATCCGGTCTGCTTGTTCTGGATCCCGACCTTGTTGGACCCGGCGACGTCTCGATAGAGGTAGAAGCGTTGCAGGTCCTCGATGGTGCGGCAGGTGTCCTCCGTGAGCTGCCCGCCGTCGTTGCCCTGCTCGGCCGGTTGGACGGACAGGCACCTGTCGTCCTCCCGGTTGATGAAGACGTGCTCGGTCATGCCGTTGGTCTGCGGCCCCGTGCAGACGGACCACATGGGGAGCACGGAACCGCGGTCACCTGGTTCCCACCACGGGCGCAGCTGGAAGTTTTTGCTCGCGTCGACCTGCCACCAGAACAACATCCCGTCCGTCGTCCCGATTCGGTAGTAGCCCGGCCGGCACGTGAAGCCCGGGGGCACGGCGCTCGGCGCGACGATCCCCCGCTTGGGCGTGCTGACCGCGGGAGCGGGTTCGGGTTCTTCGGCGGCCGGGGCGGCGCCCTCGCATTCGAGCTTTTGCTGGGCCTTCTTCATGAGGCTGTTGGCGGGCACCACGTCCGCGCACGTGACCACGCCCTCCTCGACCGCGGTGAAGGTCGTGTAGGTGCCGCCGGGCCGCTCGACCCACCGCAGGGTGTCGCCGACGTTGTCGCAGTTGATGCTGCCGTACTCGCCGGTCACTTTGCGGGTGCCCTGGTAGAGGCCGTAGTAACCGGGCTGGGTGAAGTTCCAGGTGATGGCCTGGGTCTCGCCTGAGGTGGTTGCGGTGGTCTTGGTGACCGTCCGGTTCACCATCGCGTCGACCTTGAAGCTCAGAACGGCGGTGGTGGTCAGGGCCGCGCAGAGCAGGGTGCGTAACCATTTCACATGCGCCTCCTCAGGAGGTGAAAACGTTTCTGTAACCGGTTACCGGGATACATACCTCACAGGTTGATCAGTTCCGGGTGAGATGTCAACCCCGAACCGTGGCCAGACCACGGCGCGACCTGCTCGTTCGGCTACTTCCCGCCCGGAAAGTCCACCTTGCATCGCGAAAGCGAAGATCGGAACTTAAACGACAAGTTGAGTGCCTGTTCCCGAACCGTTGATCTTGACTCCGTCGGATTCGCGTTCCGGCAAGGGATACGGGCCACCTGGATACTTCCAATGTCGTCATCAGGAACGCCGCTGCTCCTCCAGTCGTACCCTCGAGTCCCTTCTCAGGCAGGATGACCAGGGCAGGCCGACCACGAAACGCTGTCGGGCATGAACGTGAAAATGAGCCGTCAGACGAGTTTCGCCGACTGGGTCGGCGATCGTGCCCTGGCCCTGGAAACCCTGGATTTCCAGCCCTCTGTGGACGACCTCCAACCGCTGCGCGACGTCGTCGGCGGGGCGCGGGTGGTGGCGCTGGGTGAGAGTTCCCACCACATCCGAGAGTTCTACCAGGTACGCCACCGCATGCTGCGGTTCCTGGTCGAACGGTGCGGTTTCGCGGTGTACGCCTTGGAGGCCCCGTTCACCCAGGGCCAGGTCCTGGACGGCTGGGTCCGCGGCGGCCCCGGCACCGTGGAGCAGGTCGCAGCGGACGGTATCGCCCTGTCACTCGGCCAATGCCAGGAAATGCACGAGGCGCTGACCTGGCTGAGAGAGCGGAACTGCACCACAGCAGAGCCGCCGCTGCGGTGCCTGGGCACTGACCTGCCCGGGGCGGCGGCATCGCCGCTGCCCGCGCTGGAGGAGGTGGCCGACTACGTGCGCTGGGCCGCCCCGCAGGCGCTTCCGCTGCTGGAACAGGCGCACAGCGTGGCTCGGCGCTTCGACGACCCGGTGACCTTCACGGCACTCGGCCGCTACCAGCGTCTCGACCCTGGCGAGCAGGACCTGCTCACCAGCGCCCTGAGCCGGCTGATGGGGCATCTGCAGCGCCTGGCTCTGGTCCAACGCGCCCATGGTCACGGGGCCGAGCACGACACGGCTATGTGGCACCTGCGCGGCGCCTGGTACCTCGACCAGCTCCATCGTGCCAACGTCCAGGAGGGCTTCGAATCCGCCTCGACGTTTCGTGATGTCTACATGGCCGAGTCCGTGCTACGCCTGGTGGAGGACGGCAAGCGCGTGGTACTGGCGGCGCACAACTGGCACATCCAGCGCACACCGGCGGCCGACAGCCAGGGGAATCCGCTCCTGCCGGCTGGCGCCCACCTCGCTGCCGCTCTGGGAGACGACTACCGGGCCATCGGCGTCACCTCCAGCCTGGGCCGCACCACCACGCTGGGGGAACCGACCCCGGAGCGGCCCCACGGCACCTGGTACGACGCGCTGCTTCCACCGCTCGCCGAGGGCAGCATCGAGGCAGCGTTTCCCACCGACAGGCTCTGGACGCTCGCCGACCTGCGCGCGGCCCGTCCGCACATCAACGACGCGGCGTCCTTCCAGCACTCGCGCATGGCCGACTATTTCCTGGACATGCCGGTGTTCGAGGCGTTCGACGCCGTCGCGCACGTGTCGCGGACCACCGGCACCGATTACGTGGTGGAACGCGCCGAGAATTGAGGCCGTGCGCGCAACTTCCGCGCGCCAGGGCTGAGGCAGTGGGGCTGGCGAGCTTCTTCGGGGCGGCGATCAACTTCTGAGCCTCCGGGTAGCTGGATGAGCCGCACAAGCTGGTCAACGTTGTAACCGAGCCAGACGCGGCACACCACCAGGTCCGGCAGCGCCGGTCAGATCACGCGCCTGCCCGTGCGGGTGGCGGCCCACCTCAAGCACCGTAACGGAGGCCACACCCGGTGCGCAGGCCATTCACCCACGCGCTGGACGAGCACGGCTTCAGCACGAATCCGGATGTGGGTGGAGAGCACGGCCCACTCGGCCAGCCGCCGTGCCGGGTACAGGACGTTAGGATGCTCCCACGACAGCCCAGCCTGCGCACTCCGCCGAACCGGACCCGGAGGACATCCTGGCTCGGCTGCCCGAGCAGGAACGCCAGAGGTTCCTGGCGGAATATCGCCAGGCCGTCGATGTGGCCCACGAGCCGTGGGGCTACCGCAAGCTACGCGCCTTTGTGGCGGAGTGGGACCTCTACGCCCTGGCGGCCTCGCAGCCGGACTTTGCCGACCGCGCTCGATCAGCTGTGACCGGCGAGGGCTTCCTGTCGGAAGCCGAGGCCGCTCGCCGGGTGCCTGGCTGGCCGGCATCGCGGTGAGTGACCTTCGGGTCGAGTTCCACACCGCCGCTCTGGCCCAGATGCGGAGATCTTCCCGGCGAGGCGCTGGATGCTCTGGTGGCCAGGACCGCCGATCTGCTTGCAGAACCCTGGGACGCCCGGATGATCGGCGAGGACGATCGGTTTCGCCGCGCTGTCTTTGGCGGACGTGGCTTGGTGTCGTTCTTTGTTGACGAATCCGCGCACGCATTGCGGATCTTCGATGTGACCTGGGCTGGCTAGCTAGACGAGCCAGCTTGTCGGGGTTCAGCACGCCGTAGACCTCGCTGATGTGCTTCCCGTCCGCGTCGATGACCGCCACCAGCACCGCGTACGGCCGGCCGTCGGCGAAGATGGCCGCGGTGGGCGGGCCGTCCTGACCGGACCAGCGCACCGTCACCTCGGTGTCGACCGGCGTGACCCGCGCCAGCACCCTGCTCACCCGCTCGCTGCCGGTGATGGGGCGCAGAGCGGCCTTGGCACGGCCCGCCGCCGTCGGTCCGCAGTGTCACGTCGGGGGCCAGCACCTCCATCAGACCGACGATGCTCCCGCCGAGCGCGGCGTCGAGGAAACGTTCGGCGACGGCCTGGGCGGTGGCCCGCTCTTCGCTGAACCTCGGCCGGCGGGCCTGGACGTGTCCGCGGGCGCGGTGGATGAGCCGGCGCACGGCTGCGGGGGAGCGGCCGAGGGTGCGGGCGATCTCGCTGTGCTGGGAGCCGAACGTCTCGTACAGGATGAACGCCGCTCGTGCCAGCGGGGAGAGAGTCTCCAGCACCACCATCAGCCTGTAGGTGAGGTCCTGTGCGCGGGCCACGTCCTCGGCCGGGTCCGGGGCGAGCTCGGGCAGCCGGGGGCCGATGTATTCATGGTGGAGGCGGTTGCGCTCGTTCAGCGCCAGCCGGGTGACGATGCGGACGAGGTAGGCACGAGGGTTCTCCACCCGGTCGCGATCCACGCCGTGCCGGCGCAGCCAGGTCTCCCGGACGACGTCCTCGGCGGCGCCGACGCTGCCCAGGATGCCGTGGGCGAGGCTGAACAGCAGGTTGCGGTAGGTGTGGAAGGGGTCATCGGTCGCCGCCGGCCGCCACGATCTTCTCCGTCACGGTCGTTCTCCTTTCCTCATCACCTCATGAGAAGGAGAAGATGCCACCGATATGACATCGCGTTCCCGGCGCGATGTCACACCCCGTTGCCGGCAGGGCCGTGGTAGGGACCTTCCGTGATTTTCGGACCGGCAACAGACCGGCTCTCGAACAGTCAGGGCCGGTCAGCGAGTCCGGCTCACCTGTTGTTCAGGATCGGCCGCAGGACCTTCTCGTACGCGTTGGCGTACGTGACCATGCCCAAGTCGCTCGGGTGCGATCCGTCGACCAGTTCCTCCGCCTGCGGGAGTCTGTCGGCCTTGAGGTACGAGAGGTGCTTGACGCCGGAGGTGCGCAGGTTCATGTACGCCGCGTGGAGGGCGGCCGCGTTCTGGGCGTTGCGGTCCCGGCGGAACTGCACGAACTGCCCGTCCCCGTAGCGGCGGTCCTCGACGAGCAGGATGGCGGTGTCCGGGCGCGCCTCGCGCAGGATGCGGACGAAGGGTTCGGCACGTTCGGAGATCTGCTGCGGATTCATGTTGGGGGAGCTGTCGACCACGTAGACCGACGCCTCAAGCTCGGTCATCAGCTCGGCGATCTCAGGATGCATCAGCGCGTTGCCGGAGAATCCCAGGTTGATGGTGGGCATGTCGAAGCGGCGGCCCAAGAGCGCCGTGATGGACATGCCGGGCCGGGACGCCACGCCGCCCTGCATGATCGAACTGCCGTAGAAGACGGCGGGCGCGGCGGTGCGCGGTGCGACCCCGACGAACGCAGCACCCGGCCTCGACGCCGATCTGGAGCTGCTGCGGGCCGTTGTACAGCGGTAGGTAGGCGGTGTAGAGACGTTCTCCGGGGTCGACCGCGATGCCCATCTGCTGGTCGATGGCCTGCGCCGTCGGATGCGTGTTGGCCAGCCAGGCATCCTGTCCGGCTTCGGTGCGCGCGTACAGGTCCACGCCGCTGTGGCCGATGGCCGGCATGTGGTACATCGCGGTGGTGGCCAGGTTGAGCCGGTAGCGGGCTCGGAAGATCGTCGAGTTGGACACGAACCGGGTCGAGAGCCCGGCGGAGTGCCGGCTGCGCACCCACACCTCCTTGCTCACGACGGCTTCGGCCCTGGCCGGCAGCCGGTCGTAGAAGGCTGCGGTGTCGGACCAGCCCTTGCCCTCGACACCCCAGTGGGACACGTCGTACCAGGCGATGCCACCCTCGACGGTGGGCGTCACCTCGACGAACTCCGTGGGCCACGTCGCGGCCGGTTGCGGGGTGGCGTGGGCCGGCGCGGGTAACAGGCCGGGTAATGCCAGGGCGGCTCCGCCGGCGCCGGCGAGTCCGAAGAGGTGACGGCGATTGACCATTTGGCTTCCCACTGGTGCTCCCTTGTCGATCAATGTTTCTCGGGGCTCGGGGCTCGGGACTCAGGGCTCAGGCCGAAGGGGGAAGGGCGAAGGGGGAAGGCGCCGCTTGAGGCAGGGTGGTCATGCGTCGGCCCTGATGCGACGATGATCAGACCCGGCCTGACGGTCGCGGCCCGCTGCGGGACGGAGGAGTGGGCGGCGCGTCGGCGCTCCGCCATGGTTCACCGGGAGATCATGATTCCTCGGTGAGCTTATGAGCTGGTATACAAGTCGTCAATACCAATTCGTGGCCATGGCGTAAAATGCGGGTGAAGCGCGGGTGCCGCCGTGAAGGGTTGGAGGGGTGGACGTGAGCGACGCAGACGCTCGTCGCGGACGCAAGCACAACATGGTCCGCGAGCGGATCATGAGCCTGCTCGAGGACCTCAACGTGGGTGATCCGATCCCGCCGGAGCGGGTGCTGGAAGAGGACTGCGGGGTCTCCAGGCTCACGGTGCGGCGCGCCGTCGACGACCTGGTCAGGGATGGTCACCTCATCCGCAGGCAGGGCAGCGGGACCTACGTCGCGCGGCCCACGATCATGCAGTCGCCGGCGTCGTCGTCGTTCTCGATGGGTCTGCGCCGGCGGGGGATCACGCCGTCGACCCGCGTCGTCGGGGTGGAGCGCTCGGATGCGGGCGTCCGCCTGAGCTGGCGGCTCCAGATCGCGCCCTCCGACGCGATCGTGACCGTACGGCGGCTGCGGCTGGCCGACGGCGATCCGATCGCGATCGCCACCACGACGTTGCCGGACGCCCTGGTCCCCGGCCTGCCCGCCGAAGAACTGGAGGAGAAGTCCCTCTACCAGATGCTCTCTGATCAGTACGGGCTGAAGGTGGCCTCGGGGACGCAGACCATCGAACCGACGGTGCTCAGCCCGGAGGAATCCGCGGTGCTCGATGCGCCGCCCTACTCTCCCGCGTTCCTGTTCCGGACCGCGACCCGCACGTCGGACGGTGTTCCCATCGAGTTCACCCGGACGTTGTTCAGGGGCGACCGGTACATGATCACATCGGAGCTGGACCTGACGGACTCCCCGGAAGAGGACCTCGGGCATCCCCGCGGGGTGACGCACACCGCGACGCCCCTGGGATGACGACCGCCCTCCGGCGCCTGCAATTGGTGTACAAGAGGTATTGACATCTAGGGCATCGGATATCACCATTTCGTGCATCGTGACCTTGCGCTCCTCTCTGCGGGCGTATCGATCCGAAGGCGGTCACTCATGCACACACCCCTGTTACGCGTCGCCGCAGGCGCGCTCTCTCTCGCACTCCTCATGCTCGGGTCGGCGGCCTGCGGATCCGGCGGCGACGATGACACCGCGTCCGCGTCCGGTGGCTCGGTGACGTGGTACACCCCGATGCCCGAGGAACCCGCTCGACGGCTGGCCGAGGCGTACGAGGCCGAATCGGGGATCGAGGTCGAGGTGCTGCGGCAGAGCGCCGGCGAACTCCTGGCGAGGCTGAAGGCCGAGGCCGGCCGTCCGGCGGCCGACGTGATCGGCCTGGCCAGCGGGGATGCCGGCCCGCTGGCCAAGGAGAAGCTGATCCGGTCCTCCAAGCCCACTGTCGCGGGCGTCGACCAGCGGTTCGTCGATCCGGCCGGCTACTGGCACGCCAACGAACTGATCCTGATGACCGTCGGCGTCAACGCCGACCGGTGGAAGGAGGAGACCGGCGGGGCCCCGCTCCCGAAGACGTGGGACGAACTGCTTCGCCCGGACCTGGAGGGCCAGCTCGTCATGCCGAACCCGACGCTGTCCGGGACCGGATACACGTTCGTGGCGACGCAGTTCTTCCGCCACGGCGACGACGCGGCCACGTGGAAATTCCTCGACTCGTTCCACAAACTGGTCGGCCAGTACACCGACAGCGGGGGAGCGCCGTCCCAACTGGTCGCCACCGGCGAGTACGCGGCCGGCGTGTCCTTCGCCCATGACCTGCTCAACGTGCGCGGGGCCGGGTTCCCCATCGAACTCGTCTACCCCAAGCCCACCGGCGTCGTCATCTCCGGCAACGCGCTCGTCCAGGGGTCGCCGAATCCCCAGGGAGCCGAGAAGTTCATCCAGTGGCTCCAGGGCCGCAAGGCGTCCCAGATGATCGTCGACCTGGTCCACTCGTATCCCGTGCGCGACGACGTCGACCTCCCCGACGGCGCACAAGGTCTCACCGAGCTCGACCTCGTCGACTACGATCCGGTGCGCGCCGGCGAGATGCGCGACGCGGTGTCGAAGAAGTTCGCCGAGCGGTACGGGGTCTGATCGCCGTGCCCTCGACGACCCCTCGGACCGGCTCCGTCGTTCCGGAACCGCGCCCGCGGACCGAGCACGAGACGGACCCCGGGCACGTGACCCGACCGGACTGGCAGCGGCGCAGCCGCAGGCGTCTCCTGGCCGACCGGATCACGGTCGGCACCCTCGCGGTCTACGTCGGCGGCCTGCTCGTCCTCCTCGTCCTGGTGCCGACGGTCGCCATGTTGTTCGAGCCCGACGGCGAGACCTGGCGCAGGCTCGCCGAGCCACGCGTGGCGCAGGCGGCGAAGAACACCGTCGTCATCGGCGTGGCGTCGACGCTGAGCGCCACCGTCATCGGCTTCCTGTTCGCCTACGCCCTCAGCCGGCCCGACCTCGGGGGCCGTACCGTGCTGCGGGTGCTGGCCCTCCTCCCGCTGGTCTCGCCGCCGTTCGTCGTCGGTCTCGCGGTGTTGCTGCTGTTCGGGCGACGGGGCCTGATCACGCACGAAATGCTGGGACTGGACGTCAGTCTCCTGGGGTTCGGCGGTCTCTGGCTCGTCCAGACGCTCTCCTTCTTCCCCATGGCCACACTGACCCTGCTGCCGACGCTGAAGAACATCGGCTCCACCCTGGAGTGGGCCAGCCGGGACCTCGGCTGGACGTGGTTCCAGACCTTCCGCCGGGTCACGCTGCCGCTGGCGTTCCCCACGATCCTCAACGCGCTGCTCCTCGTCGGCATGTTCGTCATCACCGACTTCGGCAACCCCGTCCTCATCGGCGCCGGGTACCAGGTTCTGTCGGTCGAGGCGTACGTGCAGGCCGTGGGCAGGCAGGACTTCGGGATGGCGGCGGTGCTGTGCGTGCTGCTGTTCGTGCCGACGCTGGTCCTCTTCCTGATCCAGCGCCGAGTCCTGGCGCGGCGCTCCGCGGTGACCGTGTCCGGGAAGACCGGGACCCTGCCTCCCGCACCGCTGCCCCCGATGGTGCGACGCGGACTCCTCGCCGTCCTGGGCATGGTCAGCGCCTTGATGATCCTCATCTACGGGAGCATCCTGGCCGGCTCGTTCACCCAGGCGTGGGGCGCGGACTGGAGCCTCACGACGGACCACTGGCGCACGGCCCTCCTACGCGGGGACGACATCCGCAACTCCGCGCTGCTCGCCGCCACGGCGGCGATCATCACGACGATCAGCACCCTGGTCGCCGCCTACGTCGTGCACCGCACGAAGGTCGTCGGCCGTGGCCTGATGGACGGGCTCGCGGTGCTGCCGTCGGCGATCCCCGGGACGATGATCGGCATCTCGTGGCTGCTCACCTTCAACGAGGCGCCCCTCGCTCTGACCGGCACCGCGCTGATCCTGGTGCTGGTCATGGTGGTCCGGGCCCTCCCGGTCGGTTACCGGACCGCCGTGACCACGATCAACCAGATCAGCCCGTCGATCGACGAGGCCGCCACCGACCTCGGCGCCTCGCGGGCCCGGGTCATCGTCCAGATCATGTTCCCCCTGCTGGGCGGCGCGTTCACCACGTCGCTCGTGTTCGGGTTCCTCCACGCGATCAACACGCTGAGTGCCGTGATCTTCCTGACGTCGCCGGGAATCGGCCTCGGCGCCCCCACCATCGTCAACCTCGCCGAGTTCGGCCAGTGGGGCGCCGCGACCGGCGTCGCGGCCGGCCTGATGGTGGTCAGCTTCGCCGGACTCGCCGTCGCGAAGCTCGCCCTCGGCTCCCGGCTGCGGCTCTACGACCTGTGACACCTGCTGAGGGAGATTCCATGATCGAACTGAAGTCGTTGTGCAAGTCGTTCGACGGGGTGCCGGCCGTCCGTGACCTCAACCTCGTCGTCGGCCGCGGCGAGTTCCTCTGCCTCCTCGGCTCCAGCGGATGCGGCAAGAGCACCACGTTGCGGATGATCGCCGGTTTCATCCAGCCCGACAGCGGGACCGTGCTCATCGACGGCGTCGACGTGTCCGGCTTCGGCCCGGACGCCCGGCCGACGTCCATGGTTTTCCAGGACTACGCGATCTTTCCGCACCTCACCGTCGCGGAGAACATCGAGTTCGGGTTGAAGGCCCAGAAACTCGCCAGGGACGAGCGGGCACGCCGCACCGAGGAGGCGCTCGAACTGGTCGGCCTCACGGGCCTGGGCGGCCGGCGACCGAACGAGCTGTCCGGCGGGCAGCAACAGCGCGTCGCCGTCGCCCGGTCGCTGGCGATCCGGCCGTCAGTGCTCCTCATGGACGAGCCGCTGTCCAACCTCGACGCGAAGACCCGCATCCAATTGCGCACCCAACTGCGCGAGATCCAGCGCGACACCGCGACGACGATCGTCTACGTCACCCACGACCAGGAGGAGGCGCTGGCTCTCGGCGACCGGATCGCCGTCATGAGGGACGGCTCACTCGAACAGCTCGGCAGCGGTCACGAGATCTATCTGGCCCCGTCCAACGGTTACGTCGCCGACTTCGTCGGCATCACGAACTGGCTGGTGGGGGAGGTCGTCGGCGAGTCGCCCGAGTCGTGGGAGATCAACGTCGCCGGAGCGGCACTCCCGGCGACGCCCGCGAGCGCGACGGTCCCCGTCTCAAGCGGCTCGCTCGTCGACGTGTCGGTACGCCCTGAGGACGTGTCCCTCACCGAGGAGGGCGGGGACCGGTCCGCCCCCGCCGAGCGAGCGCTCCGCGGCGTCGTCCGCGACGTCCAGTTCCTCGGCCCGGTCGTCCGCACCTACGTCGACGTCGACGGCTCGGTCATGATCGTGCATTCAGCTCAGAGCGGCTGGTCTCCCGGAGCGCCCGTCCGGCTGAGCATCGGGGACGGCGCGGCGCGGGCGTTCCCCCGGACCGAGGGGGCGTGGCGTCCACCGGCGGCTGCCGCCCGGCCCGAGAGCGCCGTCGTGACCGCGGCGAGCTGACGGCATGCGCATCCCACAGGGAGAGGCGGAACTGCGCGAGTTGCTCGTCGAGCGGAGCCTGTCCGGCGACATCCGGACCACCCGCCGGCAGTCACTGGCGTACGCCCTCAAGATGCTCGGAGGCGATCCGGACAACACCTTCGGGCTGCAGGACTGGCGTACGGCGACCGTCGACGAGATCGTGACCGCCGTCGATGCCGGCATCGGCGACCGCATCACGCACGGCCGTCCCGACCTGGGATACATCGCGCCGGAGCACACGCTGGCCGGCATCCGGGCCCACGCCGACGCCCTGGCTCCCTTCCTGCGTGACGGCGGCGCCGCGGTGCTGCTGGCGACCGGGCACCCGACCGGGCTGCTGGAACACTACGCCGAGTTGGCGCGCGCCCTGCGGAGCGCGGGCAACCGGATCGTCCGCGTCCTCGACGACCACCGTCTCGACCTCGCCGTCGGCGCCCACTCCGCCGGTGAGTCGGGGATCCGGTTCTTCGGCGGAGTCGGGTGCGCCTTCCACGACGAGGCGATCCTGCACACCCACCGGCCCGAGTACATGGAAGCCATGATCGCCGCCGCGGCCGATGACGGCGTCCGGATCGATCTCGTCATCGCCGACCACGGCATGGCCGGCGCGGCGATCGCCGCCGGGCTGAACACGCTGTCGATAGCCGACGCCAACGACATCGCCCTGTTCCTGGCTCAGGCCCGCGGACGGCACGACCCCGTACTGCCCATCGAGGACAACTTCACGCCCGCCGTGTTCGCCCCGGTGACCGCGTTCATGCTCCGGCGCGCAGCCGGCATTGCTGTTTGAGGAGGACGGTCATGTCTCGTCACGTTCCGATGCGATGGAGAGCCCTGTTATCGGCGGCTCTCACCCTTGCCCTGACGGGCCCGGCGTACGCGCAGACGGAGGCGCCCGCCGTCGCGCCCACGCTCAACCCGCCGCAGACCACCGGCCGCACCGAGACGTACCGCGAGACCCGGCCGGTCGCTCCGGGGGTCGAGCTGAGCACGGTCGAACTGCACGGGCCGGACGGTGCCACCGGAGAACCGGGCTGGCTGCAGACGTACCAGATGTCCGTGGACCTGACGTCCGGCGTACAGATCGACCGGCTGTTTCCCGGCCAGATCGCCGCGACCCGTCCGCTCCTCGACATGGCGCGGGAGGCGGGCGCCGTCGCCGCGGTGAACGCGGACTACTTCGACATCTCCGGATCCGGCGCGCCGTGGGGTGTGAGCATCCAGAACGGCGAGCTCCTACAGTCGCCCCTGCCCAACACGAAGGCGACGCTGACGGACCAGACCGCGGTGATGTTCTCCGAGGACCAGGTGGGCGCCATAGGTGAGATCGTCTTCGAGGGGAGCGTCGCGCTGCCCGGTGGCCGGACCGTCCCCCTGGACGCGCTGAACAAGGCGGAACTGCTCGACGGCCAGATCGGCATGTTCACCCCGGTATGGGGCACATACTGCCGCTGTCATCCGGTCAAGGGCGTCGAGCGGACCATCGAGGTGGTGGTACGCGCCGGCGTCGTGGCCGAGGTGGCCGGCGTCCCCCGAGCGGGCGCGCTCCCCGAGGACGCGTTCGTGCTGGTGGGCCGGGAGGCCGGTGCGGAGGCGCTGTCCTCGTTGCGGGTCGGCGACCCGGTCTCCGTCGACTACGACGTACGCGCTCCGGGTGACATGAAGGTCAAGGCGGCCATGAGCGGCCGTCAGCTCCTCGTCGCGGACGGCGAGCCGCTCGAACTCCCGGCGGCCAACAACACGCCGGAGCCACGCACCGCCGTCGGCTTCTCCGCGGACGGGACCAAGATGTGGCTGGTCGCGGTGGACGGCCGCCAGCCCGAGTTCTCCCGTGGCCTCGGACTGAACGAGCTGGCGCGGATGATGGTCGACCTGGGCGCGCACAGCGCGCTGAACCTGGACGGCGGCGGCTCGACGACGCTCGTCGCACGCGACCCCGGCCAGGAGGACGCCGACATCGTCAACCGGCCGTCCGACGCCGCGGGCACCCGTCCGGTGCCCACCGGGCTGGCCATGTTCCTTCCCGAGGGCAGCGGCAGGGCCAGGGGCTTCTGGGTGCGCACGGCGACGGAACGAGACCGGTTCCCGGGTCCGGATCCGGCGGCGTCATGGCGTACCGAGCGGGTCTTCCCCGGGCTGACCCGGGCGCTGAGCGCGGACGCGTTCGACGAGACGTACGGTCCCGCCGATCTGCCCGGCAACGGCGTGCCGCAGTGGCGTGTCGCGGACAACCGGATCGGCCGGGTGGAGCGCGACGGTGTGTTCCGCGCGCTGTCTCCGGGTGTGACGACCGTGACGGCCAAGCGGGGCAAGGTCACGGGGGACATCAAGCTGACCGTGCTGGGTGAGCTGGCCCGGCTGGAGACCGGCTCCGGCCGGCTCAACCTCCTCGAAAGGGGCGCCACGGGGACCTTCGAGGTCAACGGCTCCGACTCCGCCGGGTACGCGGCTCCCATCGATCCCGCCGACGTCACCCTCACCTATGACGACGCCGCGCTGAACGTGACCCCGGACGACACCGGAGCGTTCACCGTCACCGCCCGTGCCGACGACGGCGAGCACGTCGTCACGGTGTCCGCCGACGGCGTGACGACCGAGCTGATCGTGGTCATCGGGACCTCTCAGGACGTGGTGGACACCTTCGATGACACGTCCAACTGGGACTTCTGGAGCCTGCGCGCGACCGGAACCGTCTCATCCACCCCGGACGGCCGCGACGGCAACGGGCTGAAGCTGGACTACGACTTCACCCGGAGCACCGAGACGCGCGGCGTCGGCATCTGGCCGGCCGCCAACCTCCTTCCGGTGGCCGGCGAACCGACGGCGTTCAAGCTCTGGGTGAAAGCGGAAGGACACGTGCACCGGACGCGCCTGGAGGTCGTCGACCGCAACGGGACCCTGCACACGATCGAGCCCGCGTTCATCACCGAACCGGGCTGGCAGCAGGTCACCTATGAACTGCCGGACACCATGGCCTATCCGGTGAGTCTGCGCCGGATCTTCTTCAACGAACTCGACCCGGACGCCGGCTACGTCGGCACCCTGATCCTGGACGAACTGACCGCGGTGGTCGCGAACTGACCCTGAGCCCAGCCATGGAGGACTTCGGGATCGCCGAGCTCACGTCGGAGACGGCCACCCGGTTGACCGCTACCGGGGTGCGGATCGGCACCCCGTCCTCCATGTCGCCCGGCCAGGCCGACGGCAAGCCCGCCGACCACCCCGTCACCCGAGAAGCGACCCGAGCGGCCGAGCGGGAGCGGGTCCGATGCGATGGCGGGCCGCACTCTCGCGCAGTCGCCCGGACCCTGCTCGTCGCGCGCATGATCGCCGTCACCAACGAGCTCATGCTGCTCGCCTGGCGGCAAGCTCACGACCTCCGCGAGCCTCCGCCCGAGGACACCTACGCATCCACTGCACAAGATCCGGATCCGGAGGCCGCCCGCTGGCCGGGCTCGGCCTGCCTGCCGCCTTCGGTGTTGTCGACCGCGCCTACACCGACCAGCAACCCGGCCACTTCGTCCAACCTGCACGCGAACTCGGCTACAGGCACTCGGCGCGGCCCTTACCTGCTCTTCGGCGCCGGCCCGTTCGCCTGCGCCGGCATCTCCATCGCCAGCACCCTGGCCGCCGACCTGATCGCCGCTGTCACCGACGGCGCCCACCTGGTCGCCCTGGTCCGCCTCGTGGAGCAGGCGCTGTCAGTACTGAGCCCCGTCTCCCTTCCTCAGGATCACTCACAACGCACTCACAACGTGCGACTCATGTCGCAACCGAACGTGTCCCCTGCCGTCAGTAGCCGCAGGGCGTCGGACGAGGCCTGATCGTGGGCCGTGTAGATCTCCAGCCGGGGCACGGCTCTATGTGTTCGCCGTCATTGAGCACGCCACCCGGCGCATCCTGTTCCGCGTCACGCCTCGCTTCACGTAGGAAGATTTCGTTCGCTCCAGTGCGACAACGGCTGAAGAGCGGAGATCAGCTCTTCAGCGTCAGGAGTGAGGGCGTACATGATCTGGACCGGCGTGCTGGGGATGACTGTGCGTTCAATGAGCCCACGGCTCTGCAGTTGCTTGAGTCGCAGTGTCAACTGCGGATCCGAGATGCCTGGGACCAGAGCGCGGTACTCCTTGAACTACAGCAGTCGTTCGTTTCGGGCGGTTGCTTCTTGTCGGGTCGCGGTGAGGAATGCTTGGTGGAGTTGTTGCTGGCGCGAGTTCTCGACGTTTGCGGGGGTGGGGCGTTGGGCGGTGTGGTGCTGGTAGAGGTGCCAGCAGGTGTGGATGCCGTGCAGCAGGTTGTCGAGGAG
>NZ_SSXE01000228.1 GCF_021699195.1 Nonomuraea sp. MG754425
GGGAGTGCTCTCGGCCTGACCGAGGGCCGGTCTCGTGGGGACCAGGGGTGCAAGGTGCGGGGGATGTTCATCGGCTGGGCGCGCAGTTCCTCGCCCAGCGCCTTCGCCTGGGGGTCCATCCGGGGGCTGGCGGCCACGCCTCTGCCCAGGAGGCCGTGGACGACGAAGTTGACCGCCTTGAGGTTGGGCAGGTCGTGGCGGTCGATGCGGTAGGGGGCCAGGGCCGGGAGGAGGCGCTTGAGGGTGCCGGGGGTCAGGGTGGCCGCCAGCCAGTCGTAGCGGGCTTGCGTGTCGGTCCAGACGCCCAGGTTGGCGTTGCCGCCCTTGTCCCCGGAACGCGCGCCCGCGATGCGGCCCAGGGGGAGCAGCGGCGCGTCCGGTGAGGCCGGGGGCTCCTCGCCGGTGGCGGTTTCGCCCGGCGCGGACGTGGCGGGGCGCGCCGGTGGTGCCCAAGTTCCCGCGCCCGGCGTGCTCGCCAAGGGTGCGAAGGGCAACTCGGTGCCGTTCAGGTAGACGCGGGGGTGGACCTCCGCGGCCGGGATCAGCACGGGCCAGTACACCCCGTACGCCGAGGCGTTGCCGGGTGGGGTCAGGCCGTGGAAGCCCGGGTAGCTGGCCAGGCCGGTCTCCACCACGGCCGAGGAGAAGGCCCGGCCGGCCGTGCGCTCGTCCGCGGACATGACCGTGATCCGCAGCAGCCCCGAGGCGGTGAGCGTCACGTCCACCTCGTCGAACGTCTCGCGCGGGATCCGCGCCCAGAGCGCCTCCTCCGCCACCCGGGCCTTGGCCGGCAGGTCGAGGCCCGTCAGCACGAGCGTCATCGTGTTCCGGTACCCGCCCAGGTGGTTGACGGCGACCTTCAGCGTGCCGGGCGGGGGCTCGCCGCGCACGCCCGAGACCAGGACGCGGTCGGGGCCGTCGTCCGACAGGGTGATCGTGTCGAACCTGGCGGTCGCGTCGGGGCCCAGGTAGCGGGGGCCGCCCAGCTCGTACACGAGTTGCGCCGTGACCGTGCCGACCGAGACGAGGCCGCCCGTGCCCGGGTGCTTGGTGATGACGCAGGAGCCGTCCGCGCGCAGCTCGGCCAGGGGGAAGCCGCAGTGGGCCAGGTCCGGGACGTCCTGGAAGAACGCGTAGTTGCCGCCCGTGGCCTGGCAGCCGCACTCGATGACGTGCCCGGCCACCACCGAGCCCGCCAGCGGGTCGAGGTCGTCGGGCCCCCAGCCGTGGTGCCAGATGCCGGGGCCCGTCACCAGCGCCGCGTCCGTGACGCGGCCGGTCACCACCACGTCCGCGCCCGCCGACAGCGCGGCGGCGATCGGGCGGCCCCCGAGGTAGGCGTTGGCGGTCAGCGGGGTCGCCTGGAGCCGCTCGCCGGTGTCGGCGTTGACGAGGGGGAACGGCTGCCCGGTGAGGTCGTCGCCGGTGACGTACGCGACGGCGGGCGAGAGCCCGAGACGGGCGGCGAGCTCGTGGACGGCCTCCGCGCAGCCGGCCGGGTCGAGGCCGCCCGCGTTCGTCACGATCTTGATACCCCGGTCGAGACAGGGGCCCAGCACGTCCTCCAGTTGCCGCAGGAACGTCGGGGCGTAGCCGGGGCGGCCCTTGAGGCGGTGGCCGGCCAGGATGAGCATGGTCAGCTCGGCCAGCCAGTCGCCGGTGAGCACGTCGATCGGGCCGCCCTCGACCATCTCCTTCGCGGCGGAGAGCCGGTCGCCGTAGAAACCGCTGCAGTTCGCGACGCGCAGGGCCGCAGCCGGCCGGTCAGCTCGCACGCGGGACCCACGCGGGCGGGCGCTTGTCCATGAAAGCGGCGATGCCCTCCTGGCCCTCGGCCGAGGTGAAGCGCTCGGCGGACAGTTCGGTCATCTTCCGCAGCCCGTCCGTGAACGACATCGCGGGCACCTCTCTGACCAGCCGTTTCGTGATCGCCAGCGCTTCCGGGCCGCCCTTCGCCAGCAGCTCGGCGTAGCGGGCCACGGCGGCGTCGAGCTCCTCGGGCGGGACGGCCGCCGACAGCAGGCCGATCTCCACCGCCCGCGCGGCGTCGAAGACCTCGCCGGTCAGGAAGTACTCGGCCGCCGCGCGGGCGCTCAGCCGGCGCAGCACCGGCACCGCGATCATCGCGGGCGCGACGCCCAGCCGTACCTCCGTGAACGCGAACGACGCCGTCAGCGGCGCGACGGCGAAGTCGCACGCCGCCACCAGCCCCAGGCCGCCGGCCCGCGCGGTGCCGTTGAGCCGGCAGATCACCGGCTTCGGGCTCTCCCAGATCAGCTCCAGGACCTCCGGGAACGAGGCAGTGACCGGTGCCCCCGACCCCGGGCCGGACGCGCGCTGCTCCTTGATGTCGGCCCCCGAGCAGAACACGTGCCCCGTGCCGGTCAGCACGATCACCCTGGCCTCCGGCTCGGCCAGCGCCCAGCCCAGCCGGTCGGCGAGTTCGGCGAGCAGGCGCGTGGACAGCGCGTTGCGGTTCGGCGGCGAGTCGAGCGTGATCGTCGCGACGCCCCCCGCGAGCTCCTTGTGGACCAGAGCCGTCATGAGTCCCCCTCCTGGATGATCGCCAGCACCGCCCCGGCGTCCACCTGCCGGCCCTTCTCCACGTGCACGCCGGCAACGACGCCGTCGGCCGGGGCGGAGATCCGGTGCTCCATCTTCATCGCCTCCAGGACCAGGACCGCCTGGCCCTTCACCACCCGGTCACCGGGCCGCACCTCGACCCGCAGCACGTTACCGGGCATGGGCGCCAGCAGGGACCCGGGGGCGACGTGCTCGGACGGCTCGGGCAGGCGGGGGACGGGGGTCAGCTCGGCGTGGCCGTCGGCGTGGTCCACGCACACGGACTCGGGGTAGTGGGCGACCTCGTAGGCGCGCCTGAGCCCGTCGTGCTCCAGGACCACCCGGTACGGGTCCGCGGCGACGACGGTGACGCCCTCGGGGAGCGGGTCGTAGGTCACCTCGCCGGTCTGCTCGAAGCGTACGGAGCGGGGCTGGGAGCGTACGTTGCGCCAGCCGGACGGGAGGCCGGGCAGGACGCGGGCGCTGCGGCGGTTGAGCGCGGCCATGGCGAGGGCGGCGGCCAGCGCGGGCAGCCCGGCCCCCGTCTCGGAGTCCGTCTCGGGGTCCGTTGCAGGGTCCGTCTTGGGGCCCGCCGCGGAGTTCGGGCTCCGGCGGACGGGGCCGCCGGGGCCGAGGAAGCCGGTGTGCGTCTCCCCGGCCACAAAATCCCGATTTGTCAGAATATTTACAAGTAAATCCCGATTGGTGGTCAGGCCGTGCAGCCGGGCCCGGCGCAGCGCCGTCACCAGCCTGCGCACCGCCTCCGCCCGCGTCGAGCCGTGCGCCACGACCTTGGCCAGCAGCGCGTCGTAGTGCGGCGACACCTCCGAGCCCGACTCCACCCCGGAGTCCACCCGCACGTCACCGGGGATCTCGAACCGCCGCAGCACCCCGGCCTGCGGCACGTGGTCGGCGTCCTCGGCGTACAGCCGGGCCTCGACCGCCCAGCCGGACGGAGGCGGCGCGACGGCGGGCAGCGCGGCCCCCTCCGCCACCTCGATCTGCAGCCGCACCAGATCGACGCCGTGCACCAGCTCGGTCACCGGGTGCTCGACCTGGAGCCGGGTGTTCATCTCCAGGAACGCCACCCGATCGTCCTTGACCAGGAACTCGACCGTGCCCGCGCCGACGTACCCGATCGTGCGCGCGGCCCGGACGGCGGCCTCGTGCAGCAGCGCGCGGGTCGCGCCGGAGATCCCCGGCGAGGGGCACTCCTCGATCACCTTCTGGTGCCGCCGCTGCACGCTGCACTCGCGCTCGCCCACCGCCAGCACGCCGCCGTGCCGGTCGGCCAGCACCTGCACCTCCACGTGCCGGGCCCGCTCCAGCAGCGGCTCGGCGAACACCGTGCCGTCGCCGAACGCGGCGGCGGCCTCCCGTCGTGCCGACTCGACCGCCTCGTCCAGCTCGCCGGCCGCGCGCACCACGCGCATCCCGCGCCCGCCGCCGCCCGCGGACGCCTTCACCAGCAGCGGGAACTCGCCGGGCGCGGCCAGATCGACCGAGGGCAGCACCGGCACCCCGGCCGCCGCCATCAGCCGCTTCGCCTCGATCTTCGCGCCCATGGCCGCGATGGCCCCGGGCGGCGGGCCCACCCAGACCAGCCCGGCCGCCAGCACGGCCCGCGCGAACTCCGCGTTCTCGGACAGGAAGCCGTAGCCGGGGTGCACGGCGTCCGCGCCCGAGGCCCGGCAGGCCGCCAGGATCCGGCCGATGTCCAGGTACGTCTCCGCCGGGCGGACCCCCGGCAGGCGTACCGCCAGGTCGGCCTCGGCCACGTGCGGCGAGCGCGCGTCGGCGTCGGAGAACACGGCGACCGTGCCGACGCCGAGCGTCCGGCAGGTGCGGAAGACACGGCGGGCGATCTCGCCCCGGTTCGCCACGAGCAGACGGGTGATCACGGCCGGAACACCCCGAACCCGCCCGGCTCGGGCACCGGCGCGCTGTTGATCGCCGACAGGCACATGCCCAGCACAGTACGCGTGTCCCGCGGATCGATCACCCCGTCGTCGTACAGGCGTCCCGACAGGAAGAAGGCCAGGGACTCGGCCTCGATCTGCGCCTCCACCATCGCCCGCATCGCCGCGTCCGCCTCCTCGTCGTACGCCTGCCCCCTGGCCAGCGCCGACGCCCGTCCGACGATGGACAGCACCCCGGCGAGCTGCGCCGGGCCCATCACCGCCGACTTCGCGCTCGGCCAACTGAACAGGAACCGGGGATCGTAGGCGCGCCCGCACATGCCGTAGTTGCCCGCGCCGTACGAGGCGCCCATGACGACCGTCAGATGCGGCACGGTCGAGTTGGACACCGCGTTGATCATCATGGCGCCGTGCTTGATGATGCCGCCCTGCTCGTAGTCCTTGCCGACCATGTACCCGGTCGTGTTCTGCAGGAACAGCAGCGGCGTGCGCGACTGCCCGGCGAGCTGGATGAACTGGGTGGCCTTCTGCGCCTCCTCGCTGAACAGCACCCCGCGGGCGTTGGCCAGCACGCCCACCGGGTAGCCGTGGACGCGGGCCCACCCCGTCACCAGCGAGGCCCCGTACAGCGGCTTGAACTCGTCGAACTCGCTGCCGTCCACCACCCGCGCGATCACCTCCCGCGGGTCGAAGGGCACCTTCAGATCCTCCGGCACGATCCCGAGCAGCTCGTCGGCCGGGTACGCGGGCTCGCGCACGTCCGCGCCGGGCGCGCGGCCCAGCTTGCGCCAGCCCAGCGAGGCGATGATCCGCCGGCCGATGCGCAGCGCGTCGTGCTCGTCGTGGGCCAGGTGGTCGGCCAGCCCGCTGATCCGCGCGTGCATCTCGGCCCCGCCCAGCGACTCGTCGTCGGACTCCTCGCCGGTCGCCATCCGCACCAGCGGCGGGCCGCCCAGGAACACCTTGGCCCGCTCGCGCACCATCACCACGTGGTCGCTCAGCCCCGGCACGTACGCGCCGCCCGCGGTCGAGTTGCCGAACACGAGCGCCACCGTCGGCACCCCCGCCGCCGACAGCCGGGTCAGGTCACGGAAGATCTGCCCGCCGGGGATGAAGATCTCCTTCTGCGTCGGCAGGTCCGCGCCGCCGCTCTCGACCAGGTTCACGTACGGGAGCCGGTTGCGCAGCGCGATCTCCGACGCGCGCAGGGACTTCTTCAGCGACCACGGGTTCGAGGCGCCGCCGCGGACCGTGGGGTCGTTCGCGGTGATCACGCACTCGACGCCCTCGATCACCCCGATCCCCGACACCACGCTGCCCCCGACCGGGAAATCGCTGCCCCAGGCCGCCAGCGGCGACAGCTCCAGGAAGGGGGAGTCGGGGTCCACCAGCAGCTCGACGCGCTCCCTGGCCGCCAGCTTGCCGCGGGCGCGGTGCCGCTCGGCGTACTTCGCGCCGCCCCCGGCCACCGCTTTGGCCTGCTCGGTGTCCAGTTCGGCCAGCTTGGCCAGCATCGCCTCGCGCCGCAGCCGGTAGTCTTCGCTGCCCGGGTCGAGCCTGCTCTTGATCACGGCGTCCTCCCGACGATCATGTCAAGCACGCTAGCGCAGCGCGGCCCGCCGGCACAGAGCGAGCCGCCACCCGTACCGGGCGGCGGCTCGCTCGTCGTCATCGTGGGCCGGGCTAGCCGCAGTGGCTCCAGCCGGACTTGTAGCTGTAGGAGCTCCACGAGCCGCCCCAGATCACGCACTTCTTGGCGGCGGCCAGGCGGATCGGGCCGGCGTACGAGGTGTACGAGCCCGCGGAGTTGCTGCTCGAACCACCCTTGACCTGCAAGGTCGCGCTCATCTTCATCTTGCCGGGGAAGACCAGCTTCGAGATGGTGACCACGCAGTTCTTGCCCGCCGAGCTGCTGTACAGCAGGTAGACGGTGGCGTTGCCGCCCAGCGAGCGCGAGTTGATGACCTTGTACCCGGCGCCGCACACCCCGGTCGGCGTGGCCGTGTTGGGCTTCAGCGACGTGCCCGGCTTGTCCGCTTCGCCCTCGGCCCGCACGGTCGTCGCGGGGCCCGAGGTCGGCTTCTCCGTGGGCTCGACCTCCGGCTCGATGAGCGTGGTCTTCTTCTTCGTCTTGGTCGGGGTGGGCGAGGGCTGGGCCTGCCGGGTGGACGTGGTCGTCTGCGGCTGGGGCACCTGGGTGACCGGGTCCGGCACCTGGGCGACGGGCTCCCTGGTGGGCTTCTTGGTCGGTTTCCTGGTCTCTTCCGGCTCGATGTCCAGGGTGGGGATCGGGGCCGCGGTGTCCGTCGGGATCGTCACCGGCGGGGACGCCTGCGCGGTCGGCGGCTCACCCGGCTGGCCCGCGCCGGAGCCGTCGCTCGTGCTGGCCGAGTTGCCCACGGCGACCACCGGGGGCTGCTTGCTGTTGGCCTGCACGACGACCGCGCCGACCACCACGAGCAGCGCCGCCGCCGCGGCACCCGACAGGGCGAGGGTGAGGGTACGGCGCTGCCTGGCGGGCGCGCCGTCACCCGGTCGCGTGCCCGCGGGCCCACCGGGACGGCTGGGGCCGCCCGGTCCCGCGGGGCCGCCTGCCTGGAAGGGACGGCCTGGGCCGTGCGGCGGCATGCCCGAGGCGGCCGCCTGTTGCGCGCCGTTGGGGCCGCCGGGCATCGGCGGGCCCTGCGGGGCCTGGGGGGCTCCGTGCGGCGGCTGAGCGCCCGCGGCCTGCGGGCCCTGCGGACCACCCGGCGCGCCACCGATCATGGGGCCGCCGACCTGCGGACCACCCGCCGCCGGACCACCGGCCTGCGGACCCTGCGGACCACCGGCCTGCGGGCCGCCGGGCATTCCGGGCGGGGGAGCGCCGTGCGGCATCCCGGCCTGGGGCCCGCCGTTCGGCGCGCCGCCCTGTCCGGGGCCACTCTGTCCGGGACCACTCTGTCCGGGACCACTCTGTCCGGGACCACTCTGTCCGGGACCACTCTGTCCGGGACCACTCTGTCCGGGACCACTCTGTCGCCGTTGGGGCCGGCCTGGGACGCCGCGGTCGCCTGGCGGCCGTAGTCGCCCGTCTGGGGCGGCGGCACCTGCTGCGGCCCGGTCGGCTGGGTCCAAGGTCCGGGGTAGTGGTCCTGACCGGAACCACCCGCCGCGCCGGCACCCGCCTGCGCCGCGGCAGCGGCTGCGGCGGCGCCCGCCGCCGCCTCGCCCGCGGCGGAGACGGTGCGCTGCCCGCCCGTCACCGGCTCGACGGCCGCCTTGGGGGCCGGCTGGCCGGTCAGGTGCACGATCAGCTCGTCGGCGCTGGGCCGCTGCGCCGGGTCCTTCGACAGGCACGCGGCGACCAGTTCGCCCAGCACCCCGTCCATCTTCCCGAGCTCCGGCTCCTCGTTCAGGATCCGGTTCATCACCACGGGGATGGAGTCGGCGCCGAACGCGGGCTTGCCCGTCGAGGCGAACACCATCGTGACGCCCCACGCGAACACGTCGGCCGCCTCTGACACCTGTGCCCCGCTGAGCTGCTCGGGCGCCAGGTACGACGGCGTCCCCATGGCCATCCCCGTGGCCGTCGCGCCGGGAGAGTCGAGCGCGCGGGCGATGCCGAAGTCGATCACGACGGGGCCCTCGGGCCCCATCAGGACGTTGGCGGGCTTGAAGTCGCGGTGCAGGATGCCGGCCCGGTGGATGGCCGCGAGCGCGGTCGCGGTGCTGATCGCCAGCCGCTCCAGCGCCGCGCCCCGCCGCGGGCCCTCGTTGATGACCAGCTCCCGCAGCGACGGGCCGGGCACGTACTCGCTGACGATGTACGGCCGGCTCCCGTCGAGGTCGGCGTGGAGCACGGGCGCGGTGCAGAACCGCGCCACCCGCTGCGCCACCGCCACCTCGCGCAGGAAGCGCGTCCTGGCGTCGGCATCCGCCACCAGGGCATGGTGCAGCAGCTTGACCGCGACCTGATCCCCGGTGTCGCTCTCGCCCAGATATACGGTGCCCTGGCCGCCCTCGCCGAGCCGGGCGACGATGTCATACGCCCCCAGCCGCCGCGGATCGTCCGCCGCCAACGGCTGGAACTGATTCACGTCGGACCCCCATTTAAACCTAATAGATGAGGCAAAACGCTACCAGCGTGACCCTCGGGACGTCTGCCGGACGTGTCAGAAGTTTCATGTTCTGACGGAAGAAGTCAGCCTTCCCTCGCAGGTCGTGCGCGCTGGGACGCCCAAGGTCACGGCTTGGTGACGCAAGATCGACCGCCGTCCGGCGGCTGCCGCGTCAGATCGCCTTGCCGGGATTGAGCAGGCCGAGGGGGTCGAAGACGGCCTTGATCCCCCGCTGCAACTCGCCCGACACCGGCCCCGTCTCCAGCTCCAGCCAGCGTCGTTTCAGCAGGCCGACGCCGTGTTCCCCGGTGAGCGTGCCGCCGAGGTCCAGCGCGTGCTTGAACACCTCGTCCGCCGCGGCCCACACCTCGGGGGGCGGCTCCAGGGTGCCGTGCTCGAAGATGAAGACCGGGTGCAGGTTGCCGTCGCCGGCGTGCGCGACCGTGGCGATGCGCACCCCGTGCCGCACCGCCACCGCCTCGATCCGGCCGATCATCTCGGCCAGCGCGGAGCGCGGCACGCACACGTCCTCGACCAGGCAGGCGCCCTGGCGTTCCTTGGCCCCGTACGCTAGCCGCCGCAGCCCGATCAGTTCCTCGGCCTCCTGCGGGCTGGAGGAGACGGCGACGAACGACGCGCCGTTGCTCGTGCAGATGGCCTCCATGCGCCCGACCACGTCCTGGCTGTCGGCGGCGTCGGACTGGCCGATGAGCATGGCCTGCGTCGAGGGTTCGAGCCCGATGTTGCGCCAGTCGTCGATGGCCTCCAGCGTGGCCCGGTCGATCAGCTCCATGAGCGACGGCTGGCAGCCGGCCGCCATGATCGCCGACACGGCCGCGCCCGCGTCCCGCAGCGAGCCGAACTCGGCCGCGAACGTCGCGGGCGGTGTGGCCGGCGCGCGCCGCAGCCGCACCGTGGCGGCGGTGATCACGCCGAGCGTGCCTTCCGAGCCGACGAACAGCCCGGTCAGGTCGTAGCCCGTGACGCCCTTCATCGTGCGCCGCCCGGTGTTCAGCGTCCGGCCGTCGGCCAGCACGACCTCGAGGCCGAGCGCCGAGTCCCTGGTCACGCCGTACTTGACGCAGCGCAGCCCGCCGGCGTTGGTGGCCAGGTTGCCGCCGATGGTGGAGATCTCGTACGAGGACGGGTCCGGCGCGTACATCAGCCCGTGCTCCCGGGCGGCCCGGTCCAGGTCGGCGGTGATGACGCCGGGCTCGACGACGGCGATCTCGTCGGCGGGGGAGAGCTCCCTGATCGCGGTCATCCTGGCCAGCGAGAGCACGATCGAGCCGTCGCCGGCCACCGACGCGCCCGCCAGGCCGGTGCCGCCGCCGCGCGGCACCACCGGCACCCGGTGCTCGGTGGCCCACTTCATGGTGGTCACCACGTCGTCGCGGGACGCGGCGAGCACGACGCCGAGCGGCTTGCCGGGCTCCATGAACGTGCGGTCGCGGGCATAGGAGTCGATCACGTCGGGGTCGGTCAGAACGCGTGCTTCGGACAGAGCGTCCACGAGGGCATCAATCGGTCTCACACTATGCACCCTAGGCGCTGCGGACCGCTGCCCGCAGCGGTCCGGCGCGGGCCGCCGGATGGTTTGCGCCGTGCGTTCCTTACGGCCAGACTGCCCGGGTGAAAGTCGGGTGCCCGGTGTGTTCGGAGACTGACCAGGTTGTCGCGGTTCCAGGAGCGGTGGCCGCCGGGACCACCTATCGGATCGGACGGGTCCGGTTACCGGCCACCCGGGACGTCGCCGACCTGCCGACCGCGGCGGCCCTCGGCGCGTCGAAGCACGTGATGAGCCGCACGCAGCTCGCGGTCTGGCTGTCGTTCCCCAGCCGCCACTACACCCCGTGGGCCAGGAACCAGGGCTACGTGCTGCTGCTCGTGGCGGCCCTCGTGCACCTGGTCGTCTCGCTGGTGATCGCCATGGGGCAGGACCCGAACTGGGGCGAGGTGCTGCTGGCCCCGTTCTGCCTGACGGGCCTGTTCTGGGGGCTCGGGCTGCTGAACGTGCTCGGCGCGCACGGCGCGCGCCGGCGCGACACGCTGGAGGCCCCGGCCAGGGAGAAGGCCCTCGCCGTCTGGGAGGGCCTGTACTACTGCGCCCGTGACAACGCCGTCTTCGAGCCGGGCATCGGCATCACGTTCCACCCGAGCGAGACGCGCGAGTACATCTTCGGGTTCAGGACCGGCGGCCCCCGCGCGTGAGGCGGGGGCCGGGGGCGGTCAGGCGTGCTCTTCGGCCACCAGGCGGACGCAGACGGCCAGGCCGCTGATGGCCTGCTCCAGCTCCTCCAGGTCGGGGTAGGTCGGCGCGATCCGGATCGTGCGGTCGTCGGGGTCGATGCCGTACGGGTGGGTGGAGCCCGCGGGCGTCAGCGCGATGCCGGCCGCCTTGGCCTTGGCCACCACCTCGGCCGCGTGCGGCACCTCGAGGCTGATGAAGTAGCCGCCCTTCGGGCTCGTCCAGGTGGCCAGGTCGCCGAGCCGCTCGGTGAGCACCTTGTCCACCAGCTCGAACTTCGGCCCGACCAGCTCGGCGTGCCGGCGCATGTGCGCGGCCACGCCGGCCCCGTCGCGCAGGAACTCCACGTGACGGAGCTGGTTGATCTTGTCGGGGCCGATGGACTGCTTCGAGGTGTTGTGCAGGAACCACGCGACGTTCGCCGGGGAGCCGCCGAAGAACGAGACGCCGGAGCCCGCCAGCGTCACCTTCGAGGTCGAGGCGTAGACGAACACGCGGTCGGCGTTGCCGTGCTCGGCGGCCGCCGTGAGCACGTCGGCCAGCTCTTCGTGGGCGTCGGTGAGGTGGTGCACCGCGTACGCGTTGTCCCAGAAGATCCGGAAGTCGGGCGCGGCCGTGGGCATGGCGGCCAGCCGGCGCACGGTCTCGTCGCTGTAGGTGAGGCCCGACGGGTTGCTGTACTTCGGCACGCACCACATGCCCTTGACGCCGGCGTCGGCGGCGACCAGCCGCTCGACCACGTCCATGTCGGGGCCCTCGGCGTTCATCGGGACGGCGACCATCTTGATCCCGAACCGCTCGCAGATGGTGAAGTGCCGGTCGTAACCGGGGACGGGGCACAGGAACGTGATCTCCGGCTCCTCGATCCACCGGCGCTCGGCGCCCGGCACCGGGCTGAGCAGCGCGTGCACCACGGTGTCGTGCATCATGGCCAGGCTGGAGTTGCCTCCGACGACGAGCTGCCCGGCCGGCACCCCCACCAGCGGCGCGAACAGCTCGCGCAGCTCGGCCAGGCCCTGGAGGTTGCCGTAGTTGCGGCCGTCGGTGCCGTCGGCCGCCCGGTACGACGTGGGCAGTTTGAGCAGATCGTTGGAGAGGTCGAGCTGGCGCGGCGACGGCTTGCCCCGGGTGAGGTCGAGCGAGAGCCCTCGCTGGACGAGGTCGGCGTAGTCACGCTGGGCGGTCACGAGCATCTCCTCCGATTCTGTGTGGCCTACGAAGGATAGAAGATGTCTCCCGGTAGGCCGGTAATCATCCGGCATGTGGACGGCCCGAAACGGCGTCCGGCGGCGTCCGGGTCAAAGCTTTCCACGGCGAATCACGGAGAACGGCTAGCCGAGCGGCGATCGTTGGCGTGCAATGGGTGGATCGGGCAGGCACAACTCCGCGTCGGAGGGAGCAGCCGTGACGACCGTTCGAGAGACCTCGATCGAGCACGTCAGGCGTCGTCGCACCGGGACCGTCATCGCCTCCTGGTTGTCGACGACCGATCACAAGGTCATCGGGTACCTCTACCTGATCACCTCGTTCGGGTTCTTCCTGGTCGCCGGGGTGATGGCGATGGTCATCAGGGCGGAGCTCGCCTCGCCCGGCATGCAGATCGTCAGCCAGCAGCAGTACAACCAGCTCTTCACCGTGCACGGCACCGTGATGCTGCTGCTGTTCGCCACCCCGCTGTTCGCCGGGTTCGCGAACGTGGTGATGCCGTTGCAGATCGGCGCGCCCGACGTCGCCTTCCCGCGGCTGAACGCGGTGGCGTACTGGATGTTCCTGTTCGGCGGGCTGATGGTGGTCGCCGGGCTGTTCACGCCCGGGGGCGCGGCCGACTTCGGCTGGTTCGCGTACACGCCGCTGTCGTCGTCGATGTACTCGCCGCAGGCGGGCGCGGACCTGTGGATCATGGGACTGGCCCTGTCCGGCCTCGGGACGATCCTCGGCGCGGTCAACTTCGTCACCACGATCATCGGCATGCGCGCGCCCGGCATGACCATGTTCCGGATGCCGCTGTTCTCCTGGAACGTGCTGCTGACCAGCATGCTCGTGCTGATGGCCTTCCCGGTGCTGGCCGCGGCGCTGCTGGTGCTGGAGGCCGACCGCAAGCTCGGCACCCAGGTGTTCCTGGCGGACAACGGCGGGCCGATGCTCTGGCAGCACCTGTTCTGGTTCTTCGGCCATCCCGAGGTCTACATCATCGCGCTGCCGTTCTTCGGGATCATCAGCGAGGTGATCCCGGTCTTCAGCCGTAAGCCGATCTTCGGCTACATGAGCCTGGTCGGGGCCACGATCGCCATCGCGGGCCTGTCGATGACGGTGTGGGCGCACCACATGTTCCCGACCGGTCAGGTGCTGCTGCCGTTCTTCTCGTTCATGACGTTCCTCATCGCGGTGCCGACGGGGGTGAAGTTCTTCAACTGGATCGGCACCATGTGGCGGGGGCACCTGTCGTTCGAGACGCCGATGCTCTTCGCGGTGGGTTTCCTCGTCACCTTCCTGCTGGGCGGGCTGACCGGGATCATCCTGGCCTCGCCGCCGCTGGACTTCCCCATCAGCGACACCTACTTCGTCGTCGCGCACTTCCACTACGTGGTGTTCGGCACGGTGGTGTTCGCCATGTTCTCCGGCTTCTACTTCTGGTGGCCGAAGATGACCGGCCGGATGCTCGACGACCGGCTGGGCAAGGTGCACTTCTGGACGCTGTTCATCGGCTTCCACACCACGTTCCTCGTCCAGCACTGGCTCGGGCAGCTCGGGATGCCCAGGCGTTACGCCGACTACAGCGCCTCCGACGGCTTCACCGCGCTCAACGAGTTCTCCTCCGCCGGCGCGTTCCTGCTGGGCGCCTCCACGCTGCCGTTCCTCTATAACGTCTGGAAGACGGCCAGGTACGCGCCCAAGGTCACGCTCGACGACCCGTGGGGCTTCGGCAACTCCCTGGAGTGGGCGACGAGTTGCCCGCCGCCGCGCCACAACTTCACCCGCATGCCGCCCATCCGCTCCGAGCGGCCCGCCTTCGACCTGCACTACCCGTACGAGAAGGCGCCTGAGATCGGGGCCGCGGGCCCCGGGGACGGGACGCCGGAGGCGCCGCCGCGTCAGGACCCGCCCGGGTGACCGTTCCAGCGCTTCGTGGAGACGTCATTGTGAGGTCGATGTTCTGTTATGTCGTCTTTTGATCACGTTTCAACAACGTACTTTACGTCAGGTTGACGCAGGGCTTAGCGTCCGGCATTGCACACCCCTATGGCCATGCGCCCGGCGACCCCGGGCAGAGAGGGTTCCTGGTGCCACGTACAAAGCGCCTGTTAGCCACGATCCCGGCGGTCGCCCTGCTTGGCGCCGCCCTGACCGCGCCGCCGGCCTCCGCGAACTCCGTCGCGGAATACCAGCCCACGGCAGCGGACTACTACATCAACTACGCTCCTCCGGCGGTCCCGAAGGACGCGAAGGATCTCGCCGTCAACGACGCGCAGTCCCGCTCGCTGACTCCCGCGCAGAAGTACGACAGGAAGTTCAACAGCGGCAACCCGGTGACGGGCCGCATCCTCGCCGCCCGCGAGGAGCAGGCCGTCAAGACCGGCCGCAACCCCGCTGAATGGATCTTCAAGAACTCCAAGCAGACCCGCACGGCCAAGTTGCTGACCATCCTCGTCGAGTTCGACGAGCAGGCCAACGACGACTTCTCCGGCTACAACCGGCTGCGCACCGTCAACAGCGAGCCGGACGACTGCGTCGTCGAGCCGCCGGGCACGCTCATCAACGGCCCGCTGCACAACAACATCCCCGACCCGGCCACGCTGCCGCACAAGGACAACAACTCCTTCTGGGTCAAGGACTTCAGCACCGAGCACTTCAACAAGATGCTCTACACCGACAAGGGCATCACCGAGCGCGTGCGTCCCGATCTGAAGGACCCGCGCGACGGCAAGGCCGGCATCGACATCTCCGGCTTCACGATGAAGAAGATGTATGAGGAGATGTCGAAGGGCGCCTACTCCGTCACCGGCTCTGCGGTGGGCTGGGTCAAGGTGCCGCACTCCGAGGCCTGGTACGGCGCGGCGGCCTGCGGCGGCGCTCCCCAGGACATGTCGGGCCACCCCGACAACCCGCTCGGCGCCCAGCAACTCCCCATCGACACGGTCGAGGCCCTCGCCGCGGCGCAGCCCGACTTCCCGTGGGCGGACTACGACGTCGAGGACGTCTCGGACGCCGACGGTGACGGCAACTACGCCGAGCCCGACGGCGTGATCGACCACCTCGTCCTCGTGCACGCCGGCAAGGACAAGTCCTCCGACGGCGGCGAGCAGGGCACGTACGCCATCTGGGCGCACTCCAGCGCGGTGGCCGCCGGCTACAAGGTGCCCGGCACCGACATCAAGATCTCCAACTACATCGTGCAGCCGGAGGACTCCGGCGTCGGCGTCTTCGCCCACGAGTACGGCCACGACCTCGGCCTGCCCGACCTGTACGACACCTCGGGCGCGGCCAGCTCCGCCGTGGACTTCTGGGACCTGATGTCCAGCGGCTCCCACTCCGGCCCGATCTTCCAGTCGATGCCGACCCACATGGGACTGTGGGACAAGTGGGTGCTCGGCTGGGCGAACCCCAAGACTTTCAACCCCGGTGACGCCGCCAAGCTCGTCACCGTCGGCCAGTCCTCGCGCACGCCGAAGCTCACCCAGGACGGCGTCCGGGTCAACCTGGCCTCCACACCGCTCAAGATGCTCGACCCGCACAGCGGCTCGAACGCCTGGTGGAGCGGCCTGGACCAGGAATGGGCCAACCTGACGCTCAACCGCGACCTGCCCGTCCCCGCCGGGAGCGATCTCAAGCTGTGGATGTGGAACAACTACGAGATCGAGCAGGACTGGGACTTCGGCTTCGTCGAGGTCTCGACCGACGACGGCGCGACGTGGACCCAGCAGAAGGTCCGCGACGAGGCCGGCAACGAGGTCACCACCCCGGACAACTATCCGGACCCGAACAAGAACCTCAAGACCTTCGGCAACAAGAAGTACGGCCTCACCGCTGACACCGGCGGCGCCTGGCGGCACGACTACGTCGACCTGACGCCGTTCGCCGGGCAGACGATCAAGCTGCGGCTGACGTACAACACCGACGCGGCCTACCAGATGCGCGGCTGGCACGTGGACGACCTCGAGCTCACCAACGGCGGCACCGTCGTCTGGAGCGACGACGCCGAGAGCGACACGGGCTGGAAGCCCCTGCACGGCACGTTCACCAACACCAGCGGCCAGGGCTGGACCCGCAACAACGGCGAGCGCGAGATCCAGCGCTTCTACCTCGCCGAGTGGCGCAACTTCGACGGCTTCGACAAGGGCCTGCAGTACACCTACGACTCCGACTACCTCCGTGACGGGGCGTGGAAGGTGCAGAAGGTGAAGTACAACGCGCCGGGCCTGCTCGTCTGGTACCGCGACTCCACCTTCATCAACAACAACATCGCCGGCACCATCAGGCAGCCTCCGAGCCTCGGCCCCAAGGGCAGCCTGCTGGTCGTGGACTCCCACTTCGACCCGCTGCGCCGCACCGGCACCGCGGCCGAGAAGGACCCGTCGCTGCAGAAGAACCTGCAAGGACGGGTGCAGACCTCCGACGCCGCGTTCGGGTTCGGCAAGACGTACCCGTTCAAGGAGTGCCTGGAGGCGCCGGACGAGCCGTACAGCGAGTACTGCACGGACTTCCCCGCGCAGAAGGGCGTCTCGACCTTCACCGACGCCAAGACCTGGTACCCGGGTCTCGAGCTGATCGACGGCGGGCTGTACTTCCGCGACGCCGACGCGTCGGTGGTCGTGCCGTCGAAGGGCGACCAGGCGTACAGCACCCGCGTGGTGCACCAGGACGGCACCCCGGCCACGGAGCTGTACGGCCAGGTGGCCGCCGGCTCCGTCCTCGGCACCGGCAACCCCGGTGACGAGGGCAAGGCGCTCGGCGTGCAGTTCAAGCTGGTGAGCCCGCTGCCCGGAAATCTGGGCGCGATCGTTCACGTGGTTCCGCCCAAGAAGTAATCGACAAGGGGGCCGCCGGTGATGTCGGCGGCCCCTACGATTGATGACCATGAGCGAACTGCGCACCAAAGATGAGCACACCGAGGCCATCCGGCGGGACCGCCGGGTGGCGGTGGTGGTGAACACTCGCTCGCGCCGCGGGCGCCGTCACTACTTCGAGGTGATCGAGCAGATCCACAACCTCGGTTTCGAACCGCTGGCGGAACTGTCGGTCTACAACCCCAAGCGGCTGCGCGACCTGCTCGACACGGCCCTCGCCACCGACCCCGACCTGCTCATCGTCGGCGGTGGCGACGGCACCCTGTCCTCGGCCGTGCGCCACGTGGCCCACCGCGACGTGGCCCTCGGCGTGCTGCCGCTCGGCACCACCAACAACTTCGCCCGCAGCCTCGGCCTGCCGCTCGACCTGGCCGGGGCCATCAAGGTGTTCGCCGACGGCAAGGTGGCCGACATCGACCTCGGCATGGCCGACGACCGGCCGTTCGCCAACCTGGCCAGCTTCGGGGTGTCGGTGGAGGTGGCGGGCAAGGTCAAGCCGTGGCTCAAGCGGGTGATGGGCCGGCCGGCCTACCCGCTCACCGCGCTGACCATCCTGCCGAACCACCGGCCGTTCCGCGCGTACATCACGGTCGAGGGGGAGCGGCACGAACTGCTCACCCACCAGCTCAACATCGCCAACGGCCGCTTCCACGGCGGCTGGCAGGTGGCCAGGGACATCAGCATCGACAACGGCATGCTGGTGGCCTACCAGCTCGGCTCGGGCAAGAAGCTGCGCCTGCTCGGCGAGACGCTGCTGCGGGCCACCACCGGCCGGTGGCGCAGCCTGGCGGGCGGGCCGTTCGTGGTGGGCCGGGAGATGCTGCTGGAGACCGAGCCGCCGATGGCCGCCGACGTGGACGGCGAGGTGCGGCTGCGCACCCCGATCAGGCTTCGCGTGGTTCCGAACGGAGTGCGCGTGATGGTTCCCGCCGCTTTCGAGGACCGCTGAGTCAGCGGCTCAGGTCCACGAAAATCCCATGTTTCCGCCCTTTCCCTATGCAACGGCTTCTCCTACTTAAAGTAGCCGAGCGATCGCCAAACGTCACGAGTGGGTGCGGGATGCGCGTCAGACCTCCCCGAACCTCTCGTACGCCGGAATGAGCGCGCGCTCCAGGCCCGCCGGCGGCGGGAAGACCCGCAGCAGCAGATCGGGCGCGGCGGCGGCCCGGCGCTCCGGCCGGTGCGCGGTGGCCCCAGGCGCGTAGAAGTCGGCCAGCCGCTCGGCGAACGGCACGTCCGCCACCTGCGGCGGCCCGGCCTGCGGCACGTCGGCCAGCGAGCCGAGCAACTGCTCCCTGGTACGCCCCCGCCAGGCCAGCACCAGGAACGGATCGTCGTCGAACGCCTCGGCCAGCAGGTAGAGCACCGCCGACAGGTGCTTGCACGGAAAGCCCCAGTCGGGGCACGAGCACTGCATGTCGAGATCGCGCGGGAACAGGTCGACGCCCAGCGCGGCGAACACCTCCTCGATCTCCGGCGGCATCTCGCCCGCCAGCAGCCTGGCCCGGTGCACGGCCTGCCGCGCGATCGCCTCCTCCAGGCCCGCCCAGCGGCTCTCGTCGAACGCCTCGATCCTGATCTCGACGTCGTACGGGGCCGGCCGCGACCCCTGCACGGCGGCCCGGACCGCACCGGCCGACAGGTCGATGGACAGCACCTGACCCTGCCGGGCGTAGGCCCGGCCGCGCGCGAGGCGGCCCTTGTCGCAGACACGCTCCAGGACGTCGATGAACCGGCGCGACCACCAGGCCGAGCCGATGCTGCCGCGCCGCGAGCGCGCCCGGATGCCGCCCTCGACCTTGATCGGCTGGGCGCGGTCGTACCACCGGTCGGGCATCGCTCAGCCCACCCCCTCCGCGCTCAGCCGGAACACCTCGCGCAACTCCTCCGTGGACAGGTCGGTCAGCCAGTCCTCGCCCGCGCCGACCACCCGCTCGGCCAGCGCCTTCTTACGCTCGATCATCTCGTCCACGCGCTCCTCGAGCGTGCCCGCGCAGATGAGCTTGCGCACCTGGACGTTCCTGCGCTGGCCGATCCGGAACGCGCGGTCGGTGGCCTGGTCCTCGACGGCGGGGTTCCACCAGCGGTCCACGTGGATGACATGGGTGGCGGCGGTCAGGTTGAGCCCGACCCCGGCGGCCTTGAGCGAGAGCATGAACAGCGCCGGCTCGGGGTCGTGCTGGAAGCGGTCCACCAGACGGTCGCGGGTCTTCTTCGGCAGGCCGCCGTGCAGCCAGAGCACCGGACGGTCGAGACGCTGGGCGAGATAGGGCTGCACCATGCCGCCGAACTCCGCGTACTGGGTGAACAGCAGCGCCTTCTCGCCCTCGGCCAGGATCTCCTCGGCCAGTTGCTCCAGCCGCGCCAGCTTGCCGGACCTGCCCGCCAGGCGGGAGCCGTCCTTCAGCAGGTGCGCCGGGTGGTTGCAGACCTGCTTGAGCTTGGCCATGGCCGACAGCACCAGGCCGCGCCGCTCGATGCCCTCACTGTCGTTGATCTTGGCCAGCATGTCGTCGACGACCGCCCGGTAGAGCGTGGCCTGCTCGGTCGTGAGCGGGCACCACTCCTTGACCTCCAGCTTCTCCGGCAGATCGGAGATGATCGACCTGTCGGTCTTGAGGCGGCGCAGGATGAACGGGCCCGTCGCCCGCCTGAGCGCCTGGGCCGCCTGCTCGTCCTGGCGGGCCTCGATCGGCTCCTGGAAGCGGGTCCTGAACCGCGAACGCGGCCCCAGCAGCCCCGGATTGGCGAACTCCATGATCGACCAGAGCTCGGCCAGATGGTTCTCCACCGGGGTGCCGGTCAGCGCGAGCCGGGTGCCCGTCGGGATCGACCGGACCGCCTGGGCCTGCAGCGTGCCGCTGTTCTTGATCGCCTGCGCCTCGTCGCACACCACCCTGTGCCACTCGTGCCGCCTGAGCGTCTCCAGGTCGCGGTGGGCGGTGCCGTACGTGGTGATCACCAGGTCGGCGTGCTCGATGCCGGCGGCGTCGCGCCCGCTGCCGTGGTGCACGTACACGCGCAGGCCCGGCGCGAACCGGGCGGCCTCCCGCTGCCAGTTGCCGATCAGCGACATCGGGCACACCAGCAGCGTCGGCGCGGTGGCCCGCTCGTGCACCAGCAGCGCCAGCGTCGTGACCGTCTTGCCCAGGCCCATGTCGTCGGCCAGCACCCCGCCCAGCCCCAGCTCCGACAGGAAGCTCAGCCACGCCAGCCCGCGCTCCTGGTACGGCCGCAGCGTGGCGTCCAGGCCGGCCGGCGTGGTCAGCGGGGTGAGCCGCCGCTCGGCCTGCCCGGACAGCAGGTCGCCGAGCACCCCGTCGGCGTCGACCTCCAGCAGCGGCAGCTCCGCGTCGTCGCCCTGGACGACCTGCCGCAGGACCTCCGCGACGCTCGCCTCGCCCTCCCGGCCGCCCTCCACGGCCCGCAGCGCCGCCCTGAGCTGCCGGTCGTCGAGCTCCACCCACTGGCCGCGCACCCGGACCAGCGGCACCTTGAGCCTGGCCAGCTCCGCGAGTTCCGCCTCGCTGATCGTCTCCCCGCCCACCGCCAGCTCCACGCGGAAGTCGACCAGCTCCCGCAGGCCGAAGCCCTGGCTCGTGGCGGCCGACTGCTTCTTGGCCCAGGTCGTCAGCTTCAGGCCCAGCCGGGCGCGGCCCGCCCAGCGCGGGAGTTGCACCCCGAACCCGGCCGCCTGCAGCAGCGGCGCGGCCTGGCGCAGGAACCCGAACGCGCCCGCCGTGTCCAGTGTCAGCTCGTCCGGCTCCGGGACGCGCAGTGCGCGATCCAGCTCCGGGTACAGCCGCACCGCCCGGCCCAGGCCGGTCAGCAGGTCCCGCTCCGGGCGGCCGGGCAGGCCCGTCACCCCGCCCCAGACCTGCGCCGCCGGGACGTAGAGGCTCGGGTCGTCGGCGGCCTGCACCGCCAGCTCCACCCGCCAGTCGTCGGTGCCGGCCGGTTCCAGCAGGCGGAAGCACACCCGCGTCGCCCCTTCGGACGTCGCCACCGCCGCGTACCAGCTCTCCAGCTCGCGGCGCAGCTCGGGGACGTCGGGGCAGGCCGCTCCGTCGCCGGTGAGGGCGGCCAGCCAGCGGTTGTGGAGGGTCTTGGGCGCGCCGGTGACCAGCGGCCCGGTGATCGGGGGCCCGCTGAGGGCGCGGCGTACGACGGCGTCGGCGAACGCGTCGAGCGCCGCGCGCTGGACCTCGGCGGACGGGCGTTCGACGGCGGACGTGCGGCAGGCGGGCGGCATGGCCAGCGCCAGGTCACGGAAGTAGGCGGCGTCGGCGCCGGTCAGGACCGGACGCCACACGGCGCGGGCGGCGTCCTCGGGGATGGCCCACATGCCGGCGGGGTCCTCGCGGGCCGGGGTGGTGGCTCCCGGCTCCTGGGCGCCGGGGGCCGGGATGAGCTGGGGGAGGACGCGGCCCCGGCGCACCAGATCGTGGGCGAAGGCGGCGACGGCGGCCCAGTGCCGCATGGTCGCGGTGCCGGTGTGCACGGTCGTGAGGTCGGCGCGGGGGGTCGCAGGGGTGGTGTGCTCGGTGTCGGTGTCGGTGTCGGTGCCGGCGTGGGTGTCGGTGTGGGTGGTGTCCGGGTGGCCGGTCAGGATGCGCAGGGTGTCGGCGACGGGCGGGAGGACGGCGGGCACCTGCCACAGGCGCAGTCGCGGGCGCGCCACCTCCGACAGGCGGCCGGTCTCGGGAGACGGGAGCGGCTCCTTCGCCGAGCCGGGCAGCAGCAACTCCAGCACCCGAAGCTCGGCCCGGCGGGGCACGGGCTCGGCACGGGCCCCCGGCCGGACGGCCGGGTTCGGGGGCATGTCCTGCGGCGTCTCCGTGGCGTCCGGAGCCGCGGACGTGAGGTCCGGTGGGTCGCCGAGACCGAGAAGGGCGGCGATGCCGGAGGCGGGTGCGGCGAAGGGATGCGGCCGAGAAGCCCCGGCC
>NZ_SSXE01000229.1 GCF_021699195.1 Nonomuraea sp. MG754425
CCACGGTCCCGCCAGTGGTCCAGCCGGTGGTCCGGCGGCTCGGGCCAGGACGGGTCCTTGCGCGGTGGTTCCGGCCAGGACGGCTCGGGGTGGGCCGGGCGGGGAGTCTCCGGCCAGGACGTCGGAACCTCGGCGGCGGGCGCGTCGTCGGGCCAGGGGGGCGGTGTCTCGCGCCGTGGCGACTCCGGCCAGGAGGATGGCAGATGAGGTCCGGAATTCTCCGTTGCCATTGCTGCCGGCCCTCCCGAGGTTCTGTCCGGATGTCCCGTTATATCCGGATTTGACGTCTCACGCATGATCTCATGGGATTTTCCAGGAGATGCAGGTGGTTCCGCAGCGAAACCGGCGAAGCCACGAGGATCGGTCGGCGGGTCCTGCAACGGCAGGTCACCTTCCGGTCGATCAGGCTTAGCTGGGGATACCACGGTGACAAGGCTATTCTTCTGGGACGAATGAGGTCACAACGGATACATCACCATCAGGTCTCGCCGGACCTGAAGGCTCCATTGTGCCTGCCGGCCTCGTTCCAGGGCCTGCATTCAGCCGAAGAGGTGCGCTAGGCTTGACACATGCGTTCCGCGACCCTGCTTCTTAGCGGGCCGCGACGGCCCTAGAAGTTCTCGCCGTCGCGGCTCCACCCCTCGTTGTGTGCACGGGGGGTTTTCTTATGGGTCCCGCATCAAGCCAGAAGGACACTAGCCGTGAGTGAGTACGATCCGCAGGCGCTGCAGGCCAAGTGGCAGCAGCGATGGGAGGAACAGGACCCCTACCGGGCCGACGAGGACCCGGCGGACACCCGCGAGCGCCGCTACATGCTCGACATGTTCCCCTACCCTTCGGGCGACCTGCACATGGGTCACGGTGAGGTGTTCGCCCTGGGCGACGTTATCGCGCGCTACTGGATGCAGCAGGGCTACAACGTCCTGCACCCGATCGGCTGGGACTCCTTCGGCCTGCCCGCCGAGAACGCCGCGATCAAGCGCAACGCCCACCCGGCCGAGTGGACCTACGCCAACATCGAGACGCAGGCGACCTCGTTCCGCCGCTACGCCATCTCCTTCGACTGGTCGCGCCGCCTGCACACCAGCGACCCCGAGTACTTCCACTGGAACCAGTGGCTGTTCAACCGCTTCTTCGAGCGCGGCCTGGCCTACCGCAAGGGCGGCCTGGTCAACTGGTGCCCCAACGACCAGACGGTGCTGGCCAACGAGCAGGTCGTGGCCGGCAAGTGCGAGCGCTGCGGCGCCGACGTCATCCGCCGCGAGCTGACGCAGTGGTACTTCAAGATCACTGACTACGCCCAGCGCCTGCTGGACGACATGGGGCAACTGCACGGCTGGCCCGAGCGCCTGCTGACCATGCAGCGCAACTGGATCGGCCGCTCCGAGGGCGCCGACGTGCTGTTCGAGATCGAGGGCCGCGACGAGCCGGTCCAGGTCTACACCACCCGCCCCGACACCCTGTACGGCGCCACCTTCTTCGTCGTCGCCGCCGACGCCGCGTTGGCCGAGGAGATCGTCACCGACGAGCAGCGGCGGGCGTTCGAGGCCTACCGCGCCGAGGTCGCCAAGCTGAGCGACATCGAGCGCCTGGCCACCGACAAGGAGAAGAGCGGCGTCTTCCTGGGCCGCTACGCGATCAACCCGGTCAACGGCGAGCGCATCCCGATCTGGGCGGCCGACTACGTGCTGTCCGACTACGGCCACGGCGCCATCATGGCCGTGCCCGCCCACGACCAGCGCGACCTCGACTTCGCCCGCAAGTTCGACCTGCCGGTGAAGGTCGTCGTGCACACCGGCCTGGCCGACCCGGGCGAGACCGGCGAGGCCACGCCCGGCGAGGGCCTGCTGGTCAACTCCGGCCCGCTGGACGGCCTGGCCAAGGCCGAGGCCATCGCCAAGATCATCGAGATCCTGGAGACGCAGGGCAGGGGCGCCGGCGCGGTCAACTTCCGGCTGCGCGACTGGCTGCTGTCGCGCCAGCGCTACTGGGGCACGCCGATCCCGATCATCCACTGCCCCGACTGCGGTGAGGTGCCCGTCCCCGACGACCAACTGCCGGTCACGCTGCCCGACCTGCGGGGCGAGGCGCTGGCGCCCAAGGGCGTCTCGCCGCTGGCCAGTGCCGTCGACTGGGTCAACGTCCAGTGCCCCAAGTGCTCCGGCCCGGCCAAGCGCGACACCGACACGATGGACACCTTCGTCGACTCGTCGTGGTACTTCCTGCGCTACTGCTCGCCCGGCTACACCGAGGGCCCGTTCGACCCCGAGCAGGTGCGCAAGTGGGGCCCGGTCGACCAGTACGTCGGCGGCATCGAGCACGCGGTGCTGCACCTGCTGTACTCCCGGTTCTTCACCAAGGTCCTGCACGACATGGGCATGGTGAACTTCACCGAGCCGTTCGTCCGCATGATGAACCAGGGGCAGGTGATCAACGGCGGCAAGGCCATGTCGAAGTCCCTGGGCAACGGCGTGGACCTGGGCAAGCAGATCGACGACTTCGGCGTGGACGCCGTCCGCCTGACGATGGTGTTCGCCGGTCCGCCGGAGGACGACATCGACTGGGCCGACGTCTCGCCGGCCGCCTCGCAGAAGTTCCTGGCCCGCGCGCTGCGGGTGATGTCCGAGGTCACCAGCGAGCCGGGGACACCGTTCGAGGGCGGCGACGTCGAGCTGCGCAAGGTGACCCACCACACGATCGACGAGGCCACCAAGCTGGTCGACTCCTACCGCTTCAACGTGGCGGTGGCCCGGATGATGGAGCTGACCTCCGCCGCGCGCAAGGCCATCGACTCGGGCCCCGGGCCGGCCGACCCGGCGGTCCGGGAGGCCGCGGAGACGCTGGCGATCCTGCTGTCGCTGGTGGCCCCGTACGCCGCCGAGGAGGGCTGGGAGCGGCTGGGCCGCACCGGGCCCGTCGTGTTCGCCGGCTGGCCGGTGGCCGATCCCGCGCTGCTGGTGCAGGAGTCGGTCACGTGCGTGGTGCAGGTGGCGGGCAAGGTGCGCGACCGCCTGGAGGTCTCGCCCGACATCAGCGAGGACGACCTGCGGGCGCTGGCGCTGGCCTCGGAGAAGATCGCCCCCTACGTGCAGGGCATGCCGCGCAAGGTGATCGTCAGGGCGCCGAAGCTGGTCAACATCGTCCCGTAGGTCACAGGGCGCGCAGGGCCGGCAGCAGCTCCTTCTCGGCCCAGCCGAAGAACGGCTGCTGCTGGTCGTGCCCGATCTGCACGAGCGCCACGTGCGTGTACCCGGCGTCGGCGAACCGCCGGACGGCCCGTACGACGGCGTCCACGTCGTCGCCGCACGGCACGGTCCTGGCCACGTCCTCGGGGCGTACCGTGCCGGCCGCGGCGGCGAAGTTCACCGGTCCCGGCAGTTCGGCCATCACCTTCCAGCCGCCGACCCCGGCCCAGCGCCACAGCTCGTGCGCGCGCCGCCTGGCCGCTTCCGGGTCGGTGTCGTAGGCGATCGGGAGCTGGCCGTACACCGGTTTGCCGGCCCCTCCCGCGGCCCTGAACTGCTGCACCACCTCGGGCAGCGGCTCGTTGACGACCAGGACGTCGGCGTGGTCGGCGGCCAGTTCGGCCGACTGCCCGCCGGAGGCGGCGATGCCGATGGGGACGGGCCGGTCCGGCAGGTCGTACAGCTTGGCCGAGTCCACGTCGAAGAACTCGCCCTGGTGGGTGACGTACCGGCCGGTGAAGAGCTTCCTGATGATCTGGACGGCCTCGGCGAACATGCGGTGCCTGGTGTCCACGGGGGGCCAGCCCTCGCCGATCACGTGCTCGTTCAGGTTCTCGCCCGCGCCCAGTCCCAGCGTGAACCTGCCCTGGCTCAGCACGCCCATCGTGGCCGCCTTCTGCGCCACCACCGCCGGGTGGTAGCGCATGATGGGGCAGGTCACGTACGTCATCAGCGGCAGGCGTTCGGTGACCTGGGCCGCGGCGCCGAGCACCGACCAGCAGTAGGGAGAGTGCCCCATCTCCTCGATCCACGGGAAGTAGTGGTCGGAGATGACGGCGAAGTCGAAACCGAGCCGTTCGGCGGCGGCGGCGTAGTCGACCAGTTCGCGGGCCGGGGTCTGCTCGGACATCAGGGTGTAGCCGATCTGTACCATCTGTCGTGGCTACCCGGCTTTGTGGACGTTAACGGCCAAGCAGCGGAGATCAATGTTGGCCGCGTCCGCCCAGTTCGTCGATGACCAGGCCGAGCCCGATGCCGAGCAGCCAGACGTCCTTGGCCACCCCGAGGCCCTGCGGGGTCGGCCGCAGGCTGCCCTCCTCGCGCATGTCCGGCGTCCTGAGATAGAGGCCGACCAGTCCGGTCGCGAAGCCCGTCAGCGCCGCCCCCGCCAGCAGCGACGGCACGAACGGCACCAGCAGGGCCACCCCGAGGGCGGTCTGGCTCTTCGCCAGCAGCCGGGTGAAGGCGACCGGGTCCATGCGGGCGAGGAACGGGTACGCGTGCGCGGCCATGCCGTGCAGGTAGGCGGCCCGCTGCTCGTCGGCTCCGGTCAGGTCCAGGCCGGAGCTGAGGATGATGGCGGCGGCGGCCAGGCGGGGCGGGAGCTGGTGCGCGCGGGCGAAGATCTTCATGCTTCCTCGCAGGGTCCGAAAGCGGGCTTTCAACCCCATTACCCCCCATGGCTCCACATCACGGACTTGGTGGGGAGCCGTCCGCTGGGGGAAGAATTCTTGAGCCGCTCTTGGTATCGCGGTTTAGTGTGCAGTCTGTGGCATATGGCGCATACCTGAGATACCCGCACCTGCACGGTGACCTGGTCACCTTCGTCGCCGACGATGACGTCTGGCTCGCCCCGCTGAGCGGCGGAAGAGCCTGGCGGTTCACCGCCGACCGCGTCGCCGTGTCGAATCCGAGGTTCTCGCCCGACGGCGGGCGGATCGCGTGGACCAGTACCAAGGAGGGCGCCCCTGAGGCGTTCACAGCCGAGATCGACGGCGCCGAGGGCGAACGCCTGACCTACTGGGGCGGCTCCGTCACCTCGGTGCGCGGATGGACCGGCGACGGGGACGTGCTCGCGGTCACCTCGGCCGGGCAGAGCTCGGACAACCGGCGCTGGGCGTACGCGGTGCCGCTCGACGGCGGCCCGGCCGCGCGCCTGCCGTACGGCTGGGTCAGCGAGGCGGCAGTCAGCGACGGAAGGGTCGCCACCGTGTCGGTGGTCTGGCGCGAGCCGTCGCAGTGGAAGCGCTACCGGGGCGGCACCGCGGCCAAGATCTGGGTGGACGCCGACGGGAACGGCGAGTTCGCCCGGCTGTTCGCCGACAGCGCCGCGCAGCACTGGTCGGTGAGCTGGGTCGGCGACCGGATCGTGTTCCTGGCCGACACCGACGGCACCGGCAACCTCTACTCGGCCCTGCCCGACGGCTCCGACCTGCGCAAACACAGCTCCCACGTGGACTTCTACGCCCGCCACGCCACCAGCGACGGGCAGCGGGTGGTCTACAGCCAGGCCGGCGACCTGTGGCTGCTGGAGAGCCTGGACGCCGAGCCGTACCGGCTGGACGTGCGGCTGGGCGGGCCGCGTCCCGGACGGGCCGGGCGGCCCGCGCCCCTGCGGGCCGGCGCGTTCTCGCCGGACGCCACCGGTCGCGCCAGCGCCGTCGAGATCAGGGGCACCGCGCACTGGGTGACCCACCGCGACGGGCCCGCCGGTGTGCTGCGGGCCGAGCCCGGCGTGCGCGTCCGGCTGCCGCAGGCGCTCGACGCCGACGGCAAGGCCGTCTGGGTCTCCGACGCCGGCGGGGAGGACGGGCTGGAGATCGGCACCCCCGGCGGCGAGGTGCGCACGCTGGCCACCGGAGCGCTCGGACGGGTGCTGGAACTGGTCGCCGCGCCCGACGGCAAGCACGTGGCCCTGGCCACGCACGACGGACGGCTGCTGGCCGTCGACCTCGAGAGCGAGAGCGTGCGCGAACTCGACCGGACCGACCACGGCGACGTGAGCGGACTGACGTTCTCCCCCGACTCCACCTGGCTGGCCTGGGAGTACCCGCACCACCGGCGGCTGACGCAGATCAAGATGGGACGGGTGGACGGCACCTCGGTGATCGAGGTCACGCCGCCGCGGTTCGTCGACTACGACCCGGCCTTCACCACCGACGGCAAGCACCTGGCGTTCCTGTCGGTGCGCACCTTCGACCCCGTCTACGACGCGCACGTCTTCGACCTGTCCTTCCCCCACGGGTGCCGGCCGTACATCGTGCCGCTGCGGGCCGCCACGCCCTCGCCGTTCGACCCCTCGCTCCAGGGACGCGGGTTCAACGGCGAGGACGACAAGCCGGCCAAGGACGACAGGAAGGACGACGTCCCGCCGCGCACGGAGGTCGATCCCGACGGGCTGGGCTCGCGCGTGGTGGCCGTCCCGGTGCCGGCCGGCAGCTACGGCAACCTGCGCGCCGCCAAGGACGCGCTGCTCTGGCTGCGCTACCCGCTCAGCGGGGCCCTCGGCGACGGCACCGAGCAGGGCGCCGAGACCGTGCTGGAGCGCTACGACCTCAAGAAGCGCGCCAGGGCGGAGCTGGCCAAGGAGATCCGCGCGTTCGAGGTCAGCGGCGACGGCTCCAGGCTCGTCACCAACGGCAAGAACGGGCTGCAGACCCGCGCGTCGAGCGAGAGCGACGAGGTCGTCGGCATCGACCTCGACCGGGTCACCGTCCAGATCGACCCGGTCGCCGAGTGGCGGCAGGGCTTCCGCGAGGCGGGCCGCCTCATGCGCGACCACTTCTGGCGCGCGGACATGAACGGCGTGGACTGGCAGGGCGTGCTCGACCGCTACGAGCCGCTGGTCTCGCGCATCGGCACCCACTCCGAGCTGATCGACGTGCTCTGGGAGACGCAGGGCGAGCTGGGCACCTCCCACGCCTACGCCATCCCCAACGGCGCCGGCGCGGACCCGCGGCGTCAGCAGGGCCTGCTCGGCGCCGACCTTTCCAGGGACGCCGACGGCACGTGGCGGGTCGAGCGCATCCTGCCCGGCGAGTCGTCCGACCACGCCGCCCGCTCGCCGCTGCTCGCGCCGGGCGTCGCGGTGCGTCCGGGCGACGCGATCCTCGCCGTGGGCGGGCGTCCGGTCGATCCGGTACGCGGCCCGCTCCCGCTGCTGGCCGGCACCGCCAACCAGACCGTCGAGCTGACCGTGCGGCACTCCTCCGGCGGCGACGTGCGCCGGGTCGTGGTCAGCCCGATCGCCGACGAGACGCAACTGCGCTACCACGACTGGGTGGAGAACCGCAGGGCCTACGTCAGGCAGGTCTCAGGGGGCCGGCTGGGCTACCTGCACGTGCCGGACATGGTGGCCTCGGGGTGGGCGCAGTTCCACCGCGACCTGCGTACCGAGATGGGCTTCGAGGGGCTGGTCGTGGACGTGCGGGAGAACAGCGGCGGTCACCTGTCGGAGCTGGTGCTGGAGAAGCTGTCGCGCAAGGTCACCGGGTGGGCGCGGGTCCGCTGGCACCAGCCGTTCCGCTACCCCGACGACTCGCCGCGCGGGCCGGTGGTGACGATCGCCGACGAGTTCGCGGGCTCCGACGGCGACATCGTGAGCGCGGGCATCAAGGCCCGCGGGATCGGGCCGCTGGTGGGCACGCGCACGTGGGGCGGCGTGATCGGGATCGACTCGCGCTACTCGCTGGTGGACGGCACCCGGGTCACCCAGCCCAGGTACTCCTTCTGGCTGGACGGGCCCGGCTGGGGGGTGGAGAACCACGGGGTCGATCCCGACATCGAGGTGGTGATCGCGCCGCAGGACCGGGTCGCGGGGCGGGACCCGCAGCTCGACAAGGCCGTCGAGCTCGCGCTCGCCGCGCTGGCCGAGCAGCCGGCCGCCACCCCGCCCGACCTGCCGCCCCTGCCGGAGTAGGTGCCTTTCCCCGACTCCGGTTCAGGGGAAGGCGCGGGCCAGGCGGTCGAGGATCTCGGCGAGGATGGCCTCGGTGGTGGCGAAGTTGAGGCGTACGCAGCTCTCACCACCGGGGCCGAAGGCCGCGCCGTCGTTCAGCCGCACCCTGGCCTCGCGCTCGAACACCTCGGCCATGCCCGGCCGGCCCACGTCCAGCCAGGCCAGGTACGTCGCCTCCGGGATCCGGTAGCGGACGGCGGCGGGCAGGCGGGCGGCGATCGCGCGCCGGTTGCGGTCGAGCAGCGCCACCGTCTCGGCCAGCCAGGCGTCACCGTGCCGCCAGGCCGCGACCGTCGCCTCGACGCCGAAGACGCTCGGTGAGCCGTACACGAACGGGGGCTGCGCCTCCAGGGCCGCGCGGGCACCCGCGTGCCCGAAGTGCGCGACCGAGCAGCGGATGCCGCCCAGGTTGAACGCCTTCGTCGCCGATGTCAGGGTGACCGTGCGCTCGGGCAGGATCGTGGCGAACGGGATGTGCCGGTGCGGCTCGTAGACGAGGTCGGCGTGGATCTCGTCCGCGATGACCAGCAGGTCGTGCCGTTCGGCCTGTTCGGCGAGGTCGGTCAGCTCCCGCCGGGTGAAGACGCGGCCGGTCGGGTTGTGCGGGTTGACCAGCAGGAGCACCCGGCAGCCCGACAGGTCGGGCACCTCGAAGCGCCACGTGTCGCCGTCCGGCTCCATCCGGATCGGGCGAAGGGGGCGTTCCATGAGGGCCAGCGTGTCCAGGAACGGGTGGTAGGCGGGGACGTGCACGGCCACTCCGTCGCCCGGTTCCGTGCAGAGTTGCAGGAGCACCTGGAACGCCTGGTTGAGGTCGTTGAACGGACGCACGAGCCCGGGATCGGCCTGCCAGCCGAACCTGCCCGCCATGCGCTCGGCGAACGCCTCGGCCAGCGGGCCCGCGTTCTGCTCCAGCATCCAGGCCGGGTAGCCGAGGTCGCCGCCGGCCCGCCGGCTCAGGACTTCGGCGACCGCGGGGGCGGTGGGCAGGTCCATGTCGGCCACCCAGGCCGGGATCACGCCCGGTTCGACCGCTGCCCACTTGAGACCATCATGAGTGGATTTAAGGGTTAACGGGGTATATGCGTCCTTCACCCCGTCATTCTAGGATTCTGGAATGTGATGAGGCGGTGGTGCGGATTATGGCAGGCTGGGCGGCCATGACGCCCCACCCGAAGATCGACGCGATTGTCGAGACGTACCTGACCTTGGCCGACGCGGAGGCTCCCGGTCTGGTGGAAGGGCTCTACCTGGAGGGCTCCGCGGCGCTCGGCGACTACCGGCCGGGCACCAGCGACATCGACTTCGTCGCCGTGACCTCGAAGGCGCCGCCGGCCGAGGTGCTGGAACGCATCCACACCCGCCTCGGCGCCCACCCCCTCGAAGGCGTCTACCTCACCTGGGACGACCTCGGCCGCGACCCCGCCGAGCTGGGCGAACGCTCCCGCGCGCACCCCGGGCGGCTCGAACGCAGGGGCTCGGTCGACCCGGTCACCTGGCACACGCTGGCCCGGCACGGGCTGACCTGCCGCGGGCCCAAGCCGGAGGAGCTGAAGATCTGGAACGATCCCGCTTCGCTGGCCGCCTGGGCCGACCGCAACCTCGACCTCTACTGGCGCCGCCTCGTCGGCCGCGCGGCGCGCCCGCTCTCCTCGTGGGGGCTGACCTGCCTCGGCGGGTACGGCGCCGTGTGGATCGTCACCGGCGTGGCCCGGCTGCACTACACGCTCGCCACCGGGGAACTCACCTCCAAGGCGGGGGCGGCCCGGCACGCGCTGCAGACGTTCCCCGAGCGCTGGCACCGCGTGGTCAACGAGGCGCTGCGGCTGCGCGAGGAGGACGCGGCGCTGCCGTCGCTGACCGGGGTGGTGGCGGGGCTGGGCGAGCACTTCGGCACGCCGCGCACCTCGCTGTACGGCTCGCCGTTCGAGCGCAGGCGGGACGTGCTGGGCTTCGCGGAGCAGGCGATCTCGGCGGCGCACCGGCTCTACCGGACGCGCTGACATGTCACGCTGCACACGGGTTGCCGGGGCGGCGCCGCGGGGATTGACGGGTGGCCGGGGCCGGGGTACGAATGCGCTCACCGCACCCCATTCCGGCGCGGTGAAATGTTAACGCTAACAGGGCGGAGGGCCGCTGGATGCGTACAGGTTCGCCGAGGCCGGCGCGGTTATGGGCGGCGCTGCTCGTCGCCGTCGCGGCCATCGCCCTACCGGCCCCGCCCGCGCACGCCGCGGGCCCCGCCCCGCACTACCTGATGACCGCCTTCACCAACGCCGGCGAGTCCAACATGTACGTCTACGACTCCGCCGACGCCACCACTTACCACCTCATCAGGGCCAACGCCTACACCCCGCCGACCGGGCTGATCCGCGACCCCAGCGTGATGCGGCACACCGACGGCTACTACTACCTCGTCCACACCACCGGCTGGACCGGCGACACCATCGGCTTCGCCCGCAGCGCCGACGCCGTGACCTGGACGTTCCTGCGTAACGTGACCGTCGGGCTGAACGGCGCCACCGGCAGCACCTGGGCGCCGGAATGGTTCAAGGACACCGACGGCAGCGTGCACGTCGTCTACTCCGCGTCCACGACGGGCACCGCCGGCCAGTTCAGGCCGTACCGGATCACCGCGACCGACGGCACGCTGTCGGCCTGGAGCGCCCCCGCCGCGCTCGGCATCCCCGCGAACTACATCGACAGCTTCGTGGTCAAGTCCGGCTCGACCTACCACAACTTCCTCAAGAACGAGACGACCAAGTACGTCGAGCACGCCACCGCCACCTCGCTCACCGGCCCCTGGACGTTCACCGGCACCGGGAACTGGGCCGGCTGGGGCTCCGGGCTGGAAGGCCCGGCGCTGACCCGGCTGCCGGACGGCCGCTGGCGGCTCTACTTCGACAACTACTCCGGCGGGCGCTACTACTACGCCGACAGCGCCAACCTGTCGGCGTTCGGCGCCAAGGCCGAACTGGCCGGCCTGTCCGGCACCGCCAGGCACTTCACCGTGCTGCGCGAGGACTCCGGCGACACGACCGCCGTGCCCACCGGCAACCGCTCGCTGCGCTCGGCCAACTTCCCCGACCGGTACGTACGCCACCGCGGCGGCCTGGCCTACCTCGACCCGCTGTCGTCCGCCAGCCCGCTCGCCGATCGCCAGTCCGGCACGTACACCGTCACCGCCGGGCTGGCCCACTCCGGCTGCTACTCCTTCCAGTCGGCCACCCAGCCCGGCTACTACCTGCGGCACTACAACCTGCGGCTGACCCTGCAACGCGACGACGGCTCGGCCGTCTTCCGGGGCGACGCCACCTTCTGCGGGCGGACGGGACTGGCGGGGGCGGGCACGACCTCGTTCGAGTCGTACAACCTGCCCGGACGGTACCTGCGGCACTACACCTACGAACTGCGGCTGGACCTGTGGGCGTCCGGCTCGGTGTTCGCCTCCGACGCCTCCTACACCGTCACCGCGCCCCTCGCCTGACCCGCACGCCCGCTTCGCAGGACGGCAGTCCTGCTCGCCTGATCGCCGGTGGCGGGCTTCATCCCACCCGCACGATGGCGGCCCCGGTCACGTTGCTCGTCCGAATCCCGGTGGAGGACTCCATCCCCGCACACCCCCTCCGCACGACGGCGGCCGTGGCCGTCCTGGCTACGCTGCTCGCCGTGACCGCGAACCTCCTGTCGCCCGGGGCCGCGAACGCCTCACCGGCCGTGCAGTACACCAACCCGATCGCCGCGCAGCGGGCGGACCCGCACATCTTCCGCCACACCGACGGCTACTACTACTTCACCGCCACCGCCCCCGAGTACGACCGCATCGTGCTGCGTCGCGCCACCACCATCCAGGGCCTGGCCACCGCTCCCGAGAGCGTCATCTGGCGCAAGCACGCCACCGGGGAGATGGGCGCGCACATCTGGGCGCCCGAGATCCACTTCATCAACGGCAGGTGGTACGTCTACTTCGCCGCCGGCCGCGCCGACGACGTGTGGCGCATCCGCATGTACGTGCTGGAGAACGCCGCCGCCAACCCGCTGACCGGCACCTGGACCGAACGCGGCCGGATCACCACCCCCTGGGACACCTTCTCCCTCGACGCCACCACGTTCGCCGTCGGCGGCACCCGCTACCTGCTCTGGGCGCAGCAGGAGCCCGGCATCGCGACCAACTCCAACCTGTACATCGCCCGCATGGGCGCCAACCCGTGGACGATCACCGGCACGACGACCCGGCTGACGATCCCGGCCCTGGCCTGGGAGACCCGGGGCTACAAGGTCGCCGAAGGCCCGTCGGTGCTGCAGCGCTCCGGCCGCCTCTTCCTCACCTACTCGGCCAGCGCCACGGACGCCAACTACTGCCTCGGCCTGCTGACCGCCTCCGCCGCCGCCGACCCGCTCCAGGCGTCGTCGTGGACGAAGAGCCAGAGCCCCGTCTTCGCCGGCAATGCCGCGACCAGCCAGTACGGCCCCGGGCACAACTCCTTCACCGTCTCGGAGGACGGCCAGAGCGACATCCTCGTCTACCACGACCGGTCTTACCGGGACATCTCCGGCGACCCGCTCAACGACCCCAACCGGCGCACCCGCGTCCAGAAGGTGTACTGGCGCTCCGACGGCACCCCGGACTTCGGCATCCCGGTCCCCGACGGGGTCACGCCGGTGCGGCTCATGGCGTACGACACGCCCGGGTCGGCCGTACGGCACCGGGACTTCCGCGCCCGGCTCGAACCCGACGTGACCCCGCTCGCGGACTCCCAGTTCCGGCTCGTCACGGGGCTGTCGGGGAGCGGGACGGTGTCCCTGGAGTCGGTGAACTTCCCCGGCTACTTCCTGCGGCACCGCAACCACGAAGCCTGGCTGGCGCAGCGGGACGGCTCCACGCTCTTCGCGGCCGACGCGAGCTTCGTGCGCCGGAGCGGGCTGGCGGGGAGCGGGACGGTGTCCTTGGAGTCGGTGAACTTCCCCGGGTACTTCCTGCGGCATCGGGCGGGCCAGGTGTGGGTGGAACAGGACGACGCGACGGCCGCCTTCCGGGCCGGTGCGAGCTTCGTCCTGGAGTGATCGGGCGGGGGCTGCCACCTCCGTGCATCGGCCCGGGAGGGCTTGGAGCGTTCCAGAACGCGAGTGGAGATCAGCCGGGATCTCGAACGGCTGCAGGCGTGCGAAAGCAGAACGGCACCCCTCTCGGGGCAGGACCTGGCGGTGGATTCTTCTGGCGCGCGCCGATACGCGGCGCGGGCGGTTGGACGCGCGCCCGAGCCCCAGCTCGTCCGCGCTACAACCGGCGCAGCACCGCCACGACCTTGCCGAGCACGCTGGCCTCGTCGCCCGGGATGGGTTCGTAGTTGGGGTTGTGGGGGACCAGCCAGACGTGGCCGTCCTTGCGCTTGAAGGTCTTGACCGTGGCCTCGCCCTCGATCATGGCGGCCACGATGTCGCCGCTCTCGGCCACGGGCTGCTGGCGTACGACCACCCAGTCGCCGTCGGCGATGGCGGCCTCGATCATCGAGTCGCCGGCGACCTGCAGGAGGAACAGGGTGCCCTCACCGACGAGCTGCTTGGGCAGGGCGAAGACGTCTTCGACGCTCTCCTCGGCCAGGATCGGCCCACCGGCGGCGATACGGCCGACAAGCGGGACGTAGGCGGCCGTCGGACGGTTGACCGTGGGCTCCTCGTCGCCGGCGGAGTCGGGGTCGACCCAGAGCACGGGCTCGCCGGGCAGGCGGACCTCGAGCGCGCGCGGCCGATGCGGGTCGCGGCGCAGGTAGCCCTTGCGCTGGAGCGCGGTGAGCTGGTGCGACACGCTGGAGGTGCTGGTGAGCTGCACCGCCTCGCCGATCTCACGCATGGACGGTGGATATCCGCGCTGCTGCACCGAGTCACGGATCACCTCGAGGATCTTGCGCTGCCTGGGGGTCAAGCCCAGGGAGTCTCGCCGGCGCACCGCGAGGTCGCTGACCCCGTTTGTGTCATCCCGCTCGGTCATGCTCTTCCTCCTCGCCCGGTGGCCCGCCTCACCGGCGAACCTCCCGGTCTGTGGTCCTGATGTCGCACACAGCGACCGTATCGCTGTTGAAGATCATCTTCAAACAATTGTTCGAGTCTTCCTCGAAATTGTCGCCAGTGTGGTGTACAACATCGTACGGGAGTTCGATCGACATCGTGTTCGATTTGCTGATCTTTATTTGGCCTTTTCCTCGGGCCACACGGCGGGAGGTCATCCATGCGAACACCCACAAATACGGACACGACCAGCGAAGACGCCAAGCGGCTCACCCTGGTCGCCGAAGCCACGCAGGGCAAGGAACGACGGGCAGACAATACGCGGGCGGGGGCCGGAGTTCGCGGGAAATCCGGCAAGAGGTTGGGGCACCGGTCGGGTGGTGAAGGAAGATCCCATTTGCGGCTTGTTCCGCCGCCGCGTACGAGTGACGACCCGGATGTCACCGCTCAGCCGCCCCTGGGGAGGGGCACGGCGGGGCGGCGGGGATCTGGAGCCAAGGTCCGCGAACGG
>NZ_SSXE01000230.1 GCF_021699195.1 Nonomuraea sp. MG754425
TCGGGTGGCTGCTCGGCGACGAGGGCTCGGCCTTCTGGCTCGGCCGCGCCGCCGCCCGCACCACCATCCGCCACCTCGCCACCGGCGGCGAGCCGGAAAGCACTCGCCCGCCCGGCGGCGGAGGAGGTGGGGGTGAGTTGGCGGGGCTCGTGGTGGGGTGGCTTGTGCCCGGAGGGCTTGGTGCGGATCCGGTGGCGGGGCTCGCGGCGGCGGTGCACGCGCGTCCGCCGCTCGCGCTCGCCGAACTGGCCCCGCTGGTCGGCCAGGCGGCTGCGGCGGGCGACCCGGTGGCCGTGGCGATCGTGCGCAAGGCCGCAAGCCTCCTGGTCGCGACCTTGCGCACGGTGCACGACTCCGGGCCCGTGGTGCTGGCCGGAAGCGTGCTCACCAGCGAGGGACCGGTACGTCAGGCCGTCACCGCCCTCCTGACGGGCGAGCCCGGCCACCCGGTCCGGACGGTCACCACGGCGGGTGACCCCGCCGGGGCGGCGGCGTGGCTGGCCGCCCGTGCCCTGCTGCCCGCCGCGGCGGCGGAGGTCGCGCACGCGGCCTTCACCGTCTGAACCTCCGGCCGGGCGGGTTCACCTCACGAGCAGGGCCGCGCTCCCGTAACTGCCGCCGAACCCCGTCACCAGCGCCACCTCTCCCCCGGAACGCAGTTCGCGCACGGCCTGGGCCACGTTGTTCAGCCCGTGCACGTACCCCTCGGAGAGCAGCCCGCCGTGCGGGTTCACCCACGCGTGCCGGCGCTCCAGCAGGTACGCCCCCAGTTCCCCGCGCGCGACCAGCCCGAAGTCCTCCAGTTGCCGGGGCACCAGCCAGGAGTAGGCGTCGTAGGGCAGCGCCACGTCCACGTCCGCCGGCCGCATCCCGGACGCCTCCCAGAGCATCGGCGCGACGTACGCCGAGAAGATCGCCGTGACGTCGGAGGCGCGGTCCATGGCCGAGCAGCCGGGCCCGCCCCCGCGCACCACGGCCCGTACCCGCGGGCCGTCCAGCACGCCGCTGACCAGCAGGGCGCAGGCCCCGTCGGTCTCCTGGCAGCAGTCCACGGTGCGCAGCGGGGTGCAGACGTACGGCCTGGCCAGGTAGTCGGCCAGGCCGAGCGGCTCGCGGCGCAGGGCGCGCGGGTTGCTCGCGGCGTTCTGCCTGGACTGGGCGACGACGGCATGCAGGTGCTCGGCCGTGAGCCCGGTGTCGTGCAGGTAGCGGGTGGCGGCCAGGGCGAACATGGGGATGGGCCCGGCCAGCCCGTACGTGTGGCGTTCCTGGGGGCCGGTGGAGACGGTGTTCATCCGGGTGCCGGAGCGGCCGTTGAGCGCCCGGTAGATCAGCACGTTGCGGGCCAGGCCGCAGTGGATGAGCATAGCCGCGTCGCCCAGGATCGAGGCCGCCTGCGTGCCGCCTCCGGCGATGTCGTTGTGCCAGCCGAGCCGCTCGACACCGAGCGCCCTGGCGACCTGGACGACGGGCGCGGAGTCGCTCAGGTGGTAGCTGAGCACGGCGTCCACCTCGCGCGGCGCGATCCCGGCGTCGGCGCACGCCGCCCGGCACGCCTCGGCGGCCAGCTCCAGCTCACCACGCCCCGACTGCCGGGTCAGGGCCGTCATCCCGATCCCGGCCACGGCCGCCCGCCCCGCGAAGGGCTGCATGTACGTCCCTCCTCCGCCGCCGGGAGCCTCCCACGCTAGCCCGGCTCCGTTATCCCAGGCAAGCGCTTGCTCGGACGGCGATCGGCGGCCCCGTTACGGGTACCCGTAATGCCGCGGTTTCCCGGTCCCAAGATCTCGAAATCACGCCTGCCCAGAGCCCCGGAAACCCCTCCCGACCAGCCATTTATCCCTACCAAGCCGGAAATATCTCTGCATTAAGGTAACTGGGCATCTTCACGGCAGCTATCTCCTCTTGTAATACGGAGGTGTGATCTACCGATCTCCCATCATCATCATCCGAGGTGAGCGATGGATTTACGCTATGTCCGGTACGCGATGGCGATCGCGCGGGCCGGCAGCCTCCGACGGGCCGCCGCCGCGCTGCACATCGCTCAGCCCACGCTGTCCGAGCAGCTCAGGGCGCTGGAGAAGGAGATCGGCGCCGAGCTGTTCAGCCGCTCGTCGAGCGGTGTGACGCTCACCGAGGCGGGTGAGGCGTTCCTGGCGCAGGCCACGGTCGCCGTGGACGCCTTCGAACGCGCCGTGGCCGCCGCCAGGTGCACGGGCGACACCCCGCGCCTGGGCGTGGCCGACGGGCTGGCGGACGTCGCCGCCCGCCTGCTCTCCCAGACGCACACCGGCCGCCTGCGCATGGCCCCCATGGGCACGGCCGAGCAGATCGTCTCGATCGCCGACGGCGTCCTTCAGGCGGGCCTCGGGTACGCGCCCGGCTCGCTGCCCAGAGGGGTGGCCCGGATGCTCATCCAGCGCTTCCCGGTGCGGGCGCTGCTGCACCGGGAGCATCATCTGGCCGCGTACGAGACGCTGTCGCTGTCCGACCTGGCCGGCGAGCCGCTGATCATGCCGGAGTCCGACGCGGTGTCCGGGGCCCGGCGCTTCCTGGAGGGCTTCGTCCGCCAGCGCCTGCACCCCCGCCTCGGCCCGTCGGCGGCCGGGCACGACCTCGTCGTCAACATGGTCCGGGAGGGGGCGGGTTACGCTCTGAGCGTGCGCGAGGGCGTCACCGTGCCCGACACGCTGGTGTTCGTCCCGATCAAGGAGGACGTGCCGCCCCTTGAGGTGGTCTTCCTCTGGAACCGCCAGGCCGACGTGGGCGAGTTGGTGAGCGCGGCCCGGCACCTCGCCCGATCTGGATAGCACTATTATCTAACGATGCGGATCTCCGAGCTCAGTGCCAAATCCGGCGTGGCCATCCCCACGATCAAGTACTACCTGCGTGAAGGCATGCTCCACCCGGGCGAGCAGACGGCCGCGACCAGGGCCGAGTACGACGCCACCCACCTGCGCAGGCTGCGCCTGATCCGGGCCCTGCTCGACGTGGGCAGGCTCTCCGTGGCCTCGATCAAGCAGATCGTGGCCGCCGTCGAGGACGAGTCGATGCCCGTCCACCAGATGCTGGGCACCGCCCACTGGGCGCTGAGCCCGGCGGTCGAGCCCGAGCCCGGCGAGGCGTGGCAGGCCGCCCGCGCCGAGGTGGACGCCCTGCTGACCGAGCTGGGCTGGGACCTCAACCCCGAGGCCCCCACGCGCGACGAACTGGCGCAGACGCTCGTCAGGATGCGCCAGCTCGGCATGCGGGTCGACCTGACGCCGTACGTCGAGGTGGCCCGCAAGCTGGTCTCGGAGGTGGAGATGGACTCCATCCCCTTCGACGGCCCGCGCGACGCCGCCGTGGAGTCGCTGGTGCTCGGCACGGTCCTGTACGGCAGGGCGCTCGACACCCTGCGCCGCATGGCGCACGAGTCGGAGTCGGCCCGCCGCTTCAAACACCGCCCGCCCTCCGACGGGCCGGCACGCTAGACGAGCCCGTTCGCCCGCAGGATCCGCACGGCGTCCACCGTGGCCGCGCCGCGCCATTCGAGCGAGCCGGCCGGCGAGATCCGCGCGTAGTCCACGACCCAGCCGCCGTCGTCCTGCTGCTGCCCCGCCAGCCGGACGAGGTCGGCCGCGATCACGTCCGGCTCGAACAGCCCGCGCACCGGCCGGCCGGGCAAGGGCGCGAAGTCCAGCGGGCGCAGGGCCTCGCCGTCCGCGCCGCCCTCGACGGGCACCCGGCCGTCCTCGGGGATGAGGGCGCCGAGCCGCTTGAGCAGGTCGGCCGCGCGGGGCTCGGCGTCGTACACGGCGTCGAGGAAGCGCACGGCGAACGACAGCACGTACGCGGGCGGCCGCTCCTCCAGCTCCGCGATCGTGTCGAGGCAGTAGCGCGTGGCCCGCTCCAGCCACGGGTGCGCGGCCACGGCCGGGTCGTGCGCGGCCACGCGGTGCGCCGCCGCCGCCGAGACGGCGGTGATCTGCAACGACGAGGCGCCGTCGGCCCCGCCCGCCCACCAGGGCGCGGTGGCGGCCGGGACCGTCAGCGGCAGCGCGAACGGCAGCCCGCCGTCGGGCAGCGTCACCGAGTCCAGCCAGTCGCACAGCGCGGCGGCGTGCGGCGAGGTGACCGGGGCGGCCTCCGCGAACACCTCGAAGGCGTGCAGCGCCGCTCCCGGCTGGCTCTCGGGCGAGCGCAGGTCCGGCTCCAGGCCCCAGCCGTAGCCGCCGTCGGGGTTGCGGTAGCCGTCCAGGGCGGCCAGCGTGGCGGACGCGTCGCACGCGCCGGCGAGCAGGGCGTAGCGACGGCGGTCGAGCAGGCGCGCGTGCCCGGCCAGGAAGCCGGGCACCGAGGAAAGGTTCACGTTCATGCCGTCATCGTGCCCAGAACGCCGCCGGTCGGTCTTGCAGGTTCCGGACACGTGCCGGGTGCGATCATGGCAGGCATGGGTTCCGGCACGCATGACCAGGCCGCGCGCGAGCGGTTCGGCGCGCAACGGGTGGCGCGGCTGGCCAGGCTCGGCCCCGACGGCGCGCCGCGCGTGGTGCCCGTCACGTTCGCCCTGCTCGGGGGCCGGGTGGTGACGGCCGTCGATCACAAGCCCAAAACGACCACGCGGCTCGCGCGGCTGCGCGACATCAGGGCGAACCCCGCCGTCAGCGTGCTGGCCGACCACTACGAGGACGACTGGACGCGGCTGTGGTGGGTGCGCGCCGACGGCACGGCCTCCGTGCTCGACGACAGCAACAGCGACAGCGAGGGGAACGGCGACGGCGACGACCGCGAGCGGGCGCTCGACGCGCTGGCGGCCAAGTACGCACAGTACCGCGAGCGCCGGCCCGAGGGCGCGGTCATCGTCGTCGAGGTGACCAGGTGGAGCGCCTGGTCGGCTACTCCCGTACCGTGACGGGCCGTTTGAGCAGCCACAGCGCCGCCCGCTTGAGCAGCGCCCGGTGCACCTCGTTGTCGTACGACCTCGTGTCGTGCCCCAGCGCGTCGTAGAGCACCCGGCCCCGGCGCACCGGCCGGGCCCAGACCAGCGGCTGGCCATGGGACGAGGCCAGCGGCTCGACGTCGGGCAGCACGTCGAGGTCGCTGTAGACCTCGTCCACCACGTCGAAGTCGCGCAGGCCCTCGACCACGGGATGCTCCCCGTGCACCCGCACGCCCGTCCAGCCGAGGGGCGGATGGTGGGACTTCGGCCAGGTCCAGCAGCCGCCGAGGACGCGCGGCCAGCCCTGCCAGTCGTCGAAGCAGATCGACGCCGCGTGCATGCACAGCAGCCCGCCGCCCCGGTCGAGGTGGTCGAGGAGAGTGGTGCGGGCCTGCGCCGGTAAGGAGAAGCGCCACTCCTCCCGCAGGTCGGCGAAGCGGTCCTGGGCCATCTGCCAGCGCAGCGCGTTGACCGTGATGAGCTGGACCTCCGACGGCTCGCTCAGCGCGCCGGCGATGTCCTCGGTGATCTCGGACTCGACGCCCACTTCGGCGAGCACCTCCGCGAGGGCGGCCGATGTGGCGGCGAAGTCATGGAACAGTCCTCCAGAAAGGATGAGATTTCTCGCCACTCGTCCAGCCCATCATGATTGCCACTGGTTTTCCACCCGTTGACTGTCACATCCGGCCCCCCTGCCCCGTCCTGTCCACGTATCGGGAGGGAGAACGTCATGAAAGTTCTGGTCGCCGGGGCCACCGGGGTCATCGGACGGCAGCTCGTGCCGCTGCTCACGGCGGTGGGGCACGACGTGGTCACGCTGTCCAGGTCGGACGCGGACCTGCGGGTGGACGCGCTCGACCGGGACGCGACTGTGCGGGCGGTGCGCGAGGTCGCGCCGGACGCCGTCGTGCACCTGCTGACGGCCATCCCCCCGGCCATCGACCCGCGCAAGGTCGGCCGGCAGTTCGAGCTGACCAACCGGCTGCGGTCCGAGGGCACCCGCAACCTCATCGAGGCGGCCCCCGGCGCGCGGTTCATCGGACAGGGCCTGGCCTACGCCTACGCGCCCGCGCCGGGCCTGGCCGACGAGGACGCGCCGCTGTGGCGGGCGGCGCCCAAGGTGTACGCGCCCGTGGTGGCGGCGCTGGCGGACCTGGAGCGGCAGGTCACCGCGACCGGCGGGCTGGTGCTCCGGTTCGGCCACCTGACCGGCCCCGGCTCGGTGTACGCCCCCGGCGGCTCGACCACGCTCTCCGTGCTGGCGGGCCGGATGCCGGTCGTCGGCGACGGCGGCTCGGTGCTGTCGTTCACCGACGCGCACGACGCCGCCACCGCCGTCGTCGCCGCGCTCGACCGGGACGTCTCCGGGGTGCTGAACATCGTGGACGACACGCCGATCAGGATGGGCGAGTGGCTGCCCGCGTTCGCGGCCCGGATCGGGGCGCCGAAGCCCCGGCACGTGCCCGCCTTCCTGGCCAGGATGCTGGTGGGAGACTTCGGTGTGGCGTACATGACGAAGCTGAGGGGGGCCGACAACTGCCGTGCCCGGCTGCGGCTCAACTGGCGTCCGAGGCACCCGTCGTTCCTCGGCGGAACGGAGGCCACGGCATGATGCCGGTCGTGGATGTTTTCGAGGAGCACCGGCCGATGCTGCTCGGGCTGGCCTACCGGCTGCTCGGCAGCATGTGGGACGCCGAGGACGTGGTGCAGGAGGCGTGGCTGCGCTGGCAGGGCGCCGACCGCGACGGGGTCAGGGAGCCGCGCGCGTTCCTGGTGACCGTGGTCTCGCGGCTGGCGCTCGACCAGCTCCGCTCCGCGCGGGTCAAGCGGGAGGCGTACACCGGGCCGTGGTTGCCTGAGCCGGTCCTGACCTCGGACGCGGGGCCGCTGGACACGGCCGAGCTGCGCGACACGGTCGCCTACGCGACCCTGCACATGATGGAGCGGCTGTCGCCGCCGGAGCGGGCGGTGTTCGTGTTGCGGGAGGCGTTCGAGCTGCCGTACGGCGAGATCGCGGAGATCGTCGGCCTCTCGGTCGTGAACGCCCGCCAGCTCCATCGCCGCGCCTCGGTCCGCCTGGCCGACGGGCGCGACCGGTTCCGGCCGTCCAGCGAGGAGCACGCGGAGCTGCTGGCGACGTTCATGCGCGCGGCCGGGGACGGCGACCTGGCCGCGCTCACCGACCTGCTGCACGAGGACATCGTGGCCTACAACGACGGCGGCGGCCGGGTCAGGGCGGCGCTGCGGCCGATCCTCGGGCGCGGCAAGGTCATCTCGTTCCTGTCCGGGCTGCTGTCGCGCTTCGGCTACACGGACGGGCGGCTGGTCGAGGCCAACGGCCTGCCCGCGCTGGCCGCCCGGGTGGGCGAGCACTGGCAGCTCGTGCTGATCGACGTGCGGGACGGCCGGATCAGCGAGATCTACGCGGTGCTGAACCCTGACAAGCTCGCCCGCGTGCGCCTGAACTGAGCTCACCGGGCGCACGCCCTATAGTCGCCCGTATGGATCTCGGCATCTCGGGCAAGGTCGCCCTCGTCACCGGAGGCAGCGCGGGCATCGGGCTGGCCGCCGCCAAGAGCCTCGCGCGGGAGGGCTGCGACGTCTGCGTCAGCGCCCGCGACCCGGAGAAGCTCGCCGACGCGGTGGTGGAGCTGCAGGAGTTCGGCAAGGTCGTGCACGCCGTGCTGGCCGACGTGGAGGACCCGGGGGCCGCCCGGCGGGTGGTCGAGGAGACGCGCGACGTGCTCGGCCCGGTCGACATCCTCGTGGCCAACGCGGGCGGGCCGCCGGTCGGCCGCTTCGACGCGATCGGGCTCGACGACTGGGACGTGGCCGTGCAGCGCAACCTGCTCGGCACCGTGCGGCTGATGCACGCCGTGCTGCCCGAGATGCGCTCGCGCGGCTGGGGCCGGATCGTCACGATCACCAGCAGGTCGGCCCGGGAGGCGCTCGACGACCTGGCGCTGTCGAACGCCATGCGCTCGGCCGTGGCCGGGGTCGTGCGCACGCTGGCCCGCGAGGTCGGCGGCGACGGCGTGCGGGTCAACAACGTCCTGCCCGGCCCGATCGAGACCGACCGGCTGCGCGCCACCTCGGGCGGCGCGGAGGGGGTGCTCCGGCGTGGCGAGAGCGTGCCGGTGGGCCGCGTCGGCCGGCCCGAGGAGGTGGGCGACGTGGTGGCGTTCCTGGCCAGCGAGCGGGCCTCGTTCGTGAACGGCGTCTCGCTGCTGGTGGACGGCGGGGAGAGCCGCGTCATCGCCTGAGCAGGGTGCCGATGATCGCGGCCGTCCAGGTCTCGTCGTCGTCGGGCAGGTCCACGAAGTACGTCAGGTTCGCCCGGTGGAAGCAGGCGCCCATCAGCAGGGCGGCGGCGGCGCCGGGGTCGATGCCGGCGTCGATCCGGCCGGCCTCCCGCTCGGCCCGCAGAATCTCGGCCAGCGCCTGGATGGGCAGGTGGGGGCCGAGGTCGTGCTTGGTCAGCATGGCCCGGAAGCCCGCCAGGAGCGGCGGGTCCCCCAGCACGCCCCCGCCGACGGCCGCGGCCTTGGTGTAGAACTCGACGGCCGTCCTGGTGAACTCGGCGAGGTTGGCGGCGACGTCGCCCTGCCCGACGGAGCCCCGCAGCCGGGCCAGCGCCGGGGCGAGCGCGGGCAGGCGCTCCAGCAGCACCGCGAGCAGGATCTCCTCCTTGTTGGCGAAATGCTTGTAGAGCAGAGCCTCGGAGCAGGCGGCCTGGCGCGCGATGCGCTTGGTCGTGGCCCCCGCGATGCCGAACTCGTGAATCGCCTGCTCAGCCGCGTCGAGGATGCGGTCGCGTGTGCCCATCCGCCCATGATATGAGCGTGTGCTTACTCACATGGGCGTACGTGGCATCCTCTGTCTAGAAGAGCGATGAGAAGGACGTGGGGCATGGACAAGCCGGTCATCGTGACGGTGGACGACGACCCAGGCGTGTCGCGGGCGGTCGCCCGTGATCTGAGACGCCGCTACGGGCACGAGTACCGCGTCGTCCGCGCGGAGACGGCCATGGACGGCATCGACGCGGTGCGGGAGATGCGGCTGCGTGGCGACGAGGTGGCGGCGATCCTGGCCGACTACCGCATGCCGCAGATGAACGGGGTGCAGTTCCTCGAGGCCGCGATGGACCTGTATCCGTACGCGCGCCGGGTGTTGCTGACCGCCTATGCCGACACCGAGGCGGCGATCCAGGCGATCAACGTCGTCGATCTCGACCATTATCTGCTCAAGCCGTGGGACCCGCCGGAGGAGAAGTTCTACCCGGTGATCGACGGGCAGCTCGACGCCTGGATGCGCACCGAGCGGGTGGAGCAGGCCGAGTTGCGGGTGGTGGGCGATCGGTGGTCGGCGCAGTCGTACCAGGTCCGGGACTTCCTGGCGCGCAACCATGTGCCGTACCAGTGGATGTTGTCGGAGGACCCGGAGGGCGCGCAGTTGGTGAAGGCGGCCGGGGAGGGCTGCCATCTGCCGCTGGTGGTGACCGCCGAAGGGGTCACGCTGGAGTCGCCGGACCAGGCGACGCTGGCGGGCGCGGTGGGGCTGTCCACGACGCCGGCCACCGACTTCTACGACCTGATCGTGGTCGGTGGCGGCCCCGCCGGGCTGGGCGCGGCGGTGTACGGCGCCTCCGAGGGGCTGAACACCGTGCTGGTCGAGGCGTACTCCTCGGGCGGGCAGGCGGGGCAGAGCTCCAGGATCGAGAACTACCTGGGCTTCCCCGACGGCGTCTCCGGCCAGCAGCTCGCCGACCGGGCCCGCAGGCAGGCGCTGAAGTTCGGCGCGGAGCTGCTGACCGCCCGCAAGGTGACCAGCCTGGAGCCGCGCGGGCAGGCGCGGGTGGTCGGGTTCAAGGACGGCGGGGAGATCGCGGCGCACGCCGTGATCCTGGCCACGGGCGTCACCTACCGGCGGCTGGACGCTCCCGGGCTCGACGAGTTCGTGGGCCGGGGCGTCTTCTACGGCGCGGCCCTGACGGAGGCGCCGTCCTGCCAGGACACCGAGGTGTACATCGTGGGCGCGGCCAACTCCGCCGGGCAGGCGGCCGTCTACCTGTCGGGATTCGCGAGCAAGGTCCATTTGTTGGTGCGGAGTGATGGTTTGGAGAAGTCCATGTCTCACTACCTCATCGAGCAGATCGCCGCGATCCCCAACATCGAGGTGCACGTCGAGACCCAGGTCGTCGGCGCCGGGGGCGAGGGTCACCTGGAGCGCCTGACGCTGTCCGCCAGGGGCGGGGAACGCACGGTGGACGCGCAGTGGCTGTTCGTGTTCATCGGGGCCGAGCCGTACACGTCGTGGCTGGGCGAGACGGTCGAGCGGGACCCGCGCGGGTTCGTGCTGACCGGGCCCGACCTGGTGCAGGGCGGGCGCCGGCCGCGCAACTGGCCGCTGCGGCGCGAGCCGTACTACCTGGAGACCAACGTGCCGGGCGTGCTGGCCGCGGGCGACGTGCGCGCCGAATCGATCAAGCGGGTGGCCTCCGCCGTCGGGGAGGGCGCGATGGCCGTCGCGCTCGTGCACCGTTACCTGGAGAAGCAATGATCGACATAGACGAGCTGCGCAAACTCTTCCTCTTCGAGCGGCTCACCGACGAGCAGCTCACCAAGCTCGCGAGCAGCGGGCAGGTGCGGAGCTTCGCCCAGGACGAGGACATCGTCCGCCAGGGCGAGCCGGCCGAGTGCTTCGCGGTGCTGCTCGAGGGCGAGATCCAGATGATCAACGAGACGGTCAGCGCCGGCACCGTCGCGATGCCCCGGGTCGGCCAGCCGGGCGTCTACGGCGGCGCCACCTCGGCCTACCTCGGCGACCGGGCCCCGCAGACCTACCAGCACACGCTGCGCGCCACCGCGCCGTCGCGGATGTTCATGCTGCCGGCCAGGAAGTTCGCCTACATCGTGGCCGAGTGGTTCCCCATGGCCATGCACCTGCTCGACGGGCTGCTGTCCGGCGGGCGCATGCAGCGGGAGATCATCGACCGCAGGCAGCGGCTGACGGCGCTCGGCACGATCACGGCCGGGCTCACCCACGAGCTGAACAACCCGGCGGCGGCGGCCGTGCGCGCGGTCAGCGAGCTGCGTTCGCTGATCAAGACCTCGCGCCTCCAGCTCGCCCAGCTCGCCGAGGACGGCATCCCGCCGGAGAAGCTGCGCACGCTGGTCGAGGCGCAGGAGGCGTGCACGAGCAACCTGGGCGGCCTGCCGCGGCGCTCGCCGCTGGAGATCTCCGACGCCGAGGACGAACTCGGCGACGCCCTGGAGGACGTGGGCGTCGAGGACGCCTGGGAGCTGGCCCCCGCGCTGGTCAACGCCGGCTTCACCGCCGACGACCTGCACAAGATCCGCGACAAGGTGGGCGCGGAGCACACGCCGAAGGCGCTGCACTGGCTGGCCGAGGCCATCGAGATCTCGCAGATGCTCGACGAGGTGACCGAGGCGACCGAGCGCATCACCACGCTGATCCGCTCGGCCAAGCAGTACTCCCAGATGGACCGGGCGCCGTTCCAGCAGGTCGACGTGCACGAGCTGCTCGACAGCACGGTCGCGATCTTCCGTGGCAAGATCCCGCCGGGCATCAGCGTGGTCACCGACTACGACCGCACGCTGCCGGAGATCCCGTGCTACGCGGGCGAGCTCAACCAGGTGTGGACGAACCTCATCCACAACGCCCTCGACGCGATGGGCGAGGAGGGCACGCTGACCATCCGCACCGCGTACGACGAGGACGAGGCGATCGTCGAGATCGGCGACACCGGCCCCGGCGTGCCGGAGGCGATCAGGGACCGTATCTTCGAGCCGTTCTTCACCACCAAGAGCGTGGGCGAGGGCACCGGTCTCGGCCTGGACATCTCCTACCGGATCGTGGCCGGCCGGCACGGCGGCGAGGTCAAGGTGCGCTCGGTTCCGGGCGAGACCTGGTTCGAGGTGCGCCTGCCGCTCCGGGAGCCGGTGGCCACCGCCTGAACCCGCCTGAACCCGCCTGTTGAGCGACAGGATCCTGACAGTGCTTGGCGACGGAACATGTCAGTGGCGCAGCGTGATGGGCAAGCGCCGGGCCGGGCGTTCGCCACCTGGACCGGCGCAGGCCCGATCTGTCATCAATGATGACAACCGTTACTCCGCAGCCGTCACCGGCACACCTGACAAAGCACTCCTAGTGAGTCCTGCCGAACAGGGCCTGGATCTGTTCAGCTCCGCCGTGTTGGAGCCATGCCTGGAAGTCCAGCAGGCCGGGGTGGCGTTCGCGCAGCGCCGCGATGTCGGCTCGCCACAGACCGCGCTCGTCCGCGAAGGCGCGCTCCGCCTCCTGGCCCATGCCGGTGCCGCCGATGGAGACCTGCCGGTAGGTGATCTCGCGCCCGAGGCTGTGGCTGATGAGTTCAACCGTCCGGTTGGGGGTCAGCTCATCGCCGGCGATTTCGATCGCCTGTCCGACGTACTCCTGCGGATGGGTGAAGGCGAGGCGGGCCAGGGCGCCGATGTCGGTGGCGGCGATGAGCTGCACCGGTGTCTCCGGGTTGAACAGGTGCAGCAGCTCGCCGTCGACGATGCCGCCGAAGGGCAGTCCGGGAATGGTGTGGTTCTCCATGAATCTCACCGGCCGCAGGATCGTCGCGGGCAGGCCGAGCGTGCGTATGTGCTGCTCGATCTGCCATTTGCTCTCCCAGTAGGGGATGCCGGTGCTTCGGTCGGCCCCGCCGACCGAAGCGAACACGAAGTGGGAGACGCCGGCTGCCGCCGCGGCGTCGGCGAGATCACGGCCACGGCGGACCTCGCGTTCGATGTCATCATCGTCGGGCGTGACGCCGAAGATGCCGTGGGCGCCGGCAGCGGCCGCCGCGAGCGAGCCGGGATCGTCGAGGTTCCCGATGTGCAGTTCGGCGCCTTGGGCTTTCAGCGTTCGGGCGGCTGGGGAGCCCGGGTCGCGGACGAGGGCGCGTACCGGCCGCCCTGCGGTGAGGAGATGGGCGGCGGTGGCGCCGCCTTGGCGTCCGGTCGCACCGGTCACGAGGATGGGCTTGTTGGCAGCGTTCACCAGGGACCTTTCGAGGGGCGGTAAGCTGAGACTGTCTCAAGAAATATATTGAGACAGTCTCAACTTGGCAATTCGGGAGCGCTTATGACGACCGCCGATCCGGCGCCGCAGCGCAGGATGCGCGCTGACGCGCGCCGCAACTACGAACGTTTGCTCGCCGAAGCGGCCACGATCTTCGCTGAACATGGCGTTGAAGCCTCGCTGGAGGAAATCGCCCGGCGCGCTGGAGTGGCGAACGGAACCCTCTACAGCCACTTCCCCACCCGGCAGGCTCTTCTGGAGGCGTTGCTGCGCGACCGCATGCGGACGTTGTCCGACACGGCCCGAGACCTCCTCGATCACCCGTCCGTGGACGAGGCGTTGATCATCTGGGCGCGAGCGGCGATGGCGCACACCACGGTCTACCGAGGGCTGACGACCTCGCTGATGCGCAGCATCGAGGACGAGTCCTCGCAACTGCATGCCGCCTGCCAAGCGGTGCTCACCGCCGGCGAGCAACTCCTCAATCGCGCGCAGGCCGCCGGAACCGTGCGCACCGATGCCACCGCCTCAGACCTGTACGCCCTGATCAATGCGGCCGCCTGGGCCGGGGAACAGACATCGCCCGCACAGGGCGAGCGCCTGTTGTCCTTCGGTATCGACGGGATGCGCTCCGCAACCGACTCTTGATGACGACACTTGAGGAGAATCGGAACGGTCGTCAGCGAGGTTGGGCATGCCAGCTCACCTGCTCCGGCGGGTGATCGTGGTCGATGCGCTGAGCGGCATGCTCTCGAAGCCGGTCCAGAAGGAGCGCGTTCTGGGCCCGAACGCGCCTACCGCGGCAACCTGATCGCCTTCGCCGCCCACCACGGTGAGGAGATCGGTGAGCTGACCGCCGCGCCGGTCCGCGCGTTCCTGGCCGGGCTCGCCGAGCTGTCGCCGGCCAGCCGCAAGCGCAAGCGCGCCGCCGTCGCCTCCTTCACCGAATGGGCACATCCCGGAGCGGACGGCGCTGACGATCGGCCTGATCACAGCCCTGGCGTGGCCCCCCGCAGGTGATGGTTGACATCTACCTAGGGGGCCTATCTAGAATAAGACCATGGGCACAGCTCCCAGAATGACGATGCCGACCCAACTCGTGCTGCGGGTGCTGCTCGCAGACCCCACACGCGAGCGTTACGGGCTGGAGATCTGCGCCGACTCCGGCCTGCCGAGTGGCACGATCCACCCCATCCTGGCCCGGCTCGACCAGTACGGCTGGCTCGAGTCCTGGTGGGAGGAGATCGACCCGCGCGCGGAGGGCCGCCCCCGGCGGCGCTACTACCGGCTCACCCCCGACGGGGCCGAGCGGGCGCGCATCGCCCTCGCCTCGGCCCGCAGCCCCCTCCCCAAGATGGCCCTGCCGCCGATGTTGCGGCCCCGGCACACCGGCGGGCAGGGATGAGCTTCGGGCGGCAGGGCCATCTTGGGGAGGGGGCTGCGGGACACCCTCGACGGGCTGCGCGACCGTGGCGAGCGGGTGCTCTCGCGCGCCGTCGCCCGCGACCCCCACCGCCCCCGGTTAGCCGCCCTCGTCAGGACACGGGCCGCCGTCCGGGTCGCCGTCCTCGCGGTCGCGACGGCCGTCTCGCCGGCCGTGGCCGACGCGCGGCTGACCGGACGCCCGCTGCCGCCGGCCGACCCCGCCGCCGCCTACCGGTTCGTCCTCGACGGGCTGCGCGACCTGCCCGGCCTCGACCTCGCCCGCCTGTACGCGGCGGCCTGGCGCGACCTCGCGCTGCTGGTCCAGTGCCTGCTCGCCGTCACCCTGGCCGTGGCCCTCGCCGTGAGCCTGCGAAGGGTGCGCCGCCGGTACGAGCCCGTCCCTCCGCACCGCCGGGGCCTTCTCGCGCGGGCGGGTGTGTCCTTGGAACGGTCCCTGGTCCGCGTCACGCTGCTGTCGGTCGCGGCGGCGGGCTCGCTGGCCGTCGCCGACGCGCGGCTGAACGGGCACCCGCTGCCCCCGGCCGGCCTCGGCCCGCTCGTACGGTTCGTCGTGGCCGGCGCGGGCGACCTCCCCCTCCTGTACGGCGCGGCGGTGCGCGACCCGGCCCTGGCGCTGTCGTGCCTGCTCGCCGTCGGGCTCGGCGCGCTGCTGGTCGTCTCGCTGGTCTACACCTGCACCCTGCTGGTGGCCCTGGTGCGGGCGGGCGTCAGCACCGCCCTGTACTTCGTGCTCTTCGCGGTCGCGGTCGTCGTGGTCACGCCCGTGGTGCTGGCGATCGCCGCCGCCCGGGTGCTCGCGCAGCACCCGTGGGCCGGGGCCGGAGAGCGGTCCCGGGTCGCCCTCGGCCGCCTGCCGGGGCGGCTCGTGGCGGTCGCGGCGGCGCTGCTGCCCGGCCCGTACCGGCGGCACTACGCCGAGGTGTTCGAGAGCGAGTTGCACGACGTGGCGCAGTTCGACCCGCGCTGGTGGAGGCTGCTCGCGCACTCCCTTCGTGTCCTCGTCGGCGTCGGGCACCTGCGCGTCGCGCTGCGTTCCTCCAAGGAGAAGGCGGGCCCATGACCGCGACCAGAACGGCGGGCGGGCTGGCGGCCGTCGCCGCCCTGACCCTGAGCGGGCACTCGGCGATGCTGCTGGTCGTCGTGGTGGCGGCGATCCTCGCCCTGTGCTGGGTCGTCGCCGACCGCCATCGCTCCTCGCACCTGGCCATGCTCATCCGCTCCCTGCGCCCGCCGCGCGGAAGCGGGGAGCAGCACGGGGCCAAGGACTGAGAGCGCTCTCACCGTCAGCCGAAAACGCGGTCACGTGCCAGGTCGAGAGCTGTGAGCACGGCCCCTTGGAGCACCGGGTTGCCGGTGACCGTGCTGGCCCGCACCTCGGTCGGCGCCGGGACCAGCTCCCGCAGCCGCGCGGCCACCTCGGCGGCCAGTTCGTCGCCGCCCGCCTGCCCGGCCTCCCCGCCCAGCACGACGAGCCCCGGGTCGAGCAGCGCGACGAAGGCGAACGCGCCCTTGGCCACGAGGCCGGCCAGTTCGGCGCGGCCGGGCCCCCGCGCCACGCTCTCGGAGACCAGGTCGCAGAACGCGGTGCCGTCCACCTCCAGGAACCCGACCTCGCCCGCGCCGCCCGACGCCCCCCGGCGCAACCGCCCGCCGAGCACGACGGCCGCGCCCACGCCCGCGCCCACCCACATCAGCACGAAGTCGTCGGCCCCCTGCGCCGCGCCGGTGCGCAGTTCCGCGATGGCGGCGAGGTTGACCTCGTTCTCCAGGATCAGCGGCACGCCGATCCGCCGCTGCCAGGCCGCCACCAGGCCGGGCCGCCATCCGGGCACCTCGTTGGCCGTCACCAGCTCGCCGTCACGCGGCGCCACCAGGCCGGGCGCGCCGACCACGACCGTGTCGATCACCCGCGGGCCCGCGGCCTCGGCCACCGTCTCCGCGACGAGGTCCACCAGGTCGCCGCCGACCGGGCGGCTCGTCCTGGCCACCTCCTGGCCGGTGATGTCGGCGATCGCGACGGAGATCGTCTCCCGCCGCAGGTCCACGCCCGCCACGTGGGCCCGGCCGGCCACGAGGCCGTACACGCGGGCGTTCGGGCCCCGCCGCTGCTCCCCCGACTCGCCCGCCGGCTCGATCAGCCCGCCCGCCATGAGCCGTTCGACCAGGTCGGAGACGGTCGGCCTGGACAGCCCGGTCAGCTCGCGGAGCTGGGGCGCGGTCAGCGGGCCGCGCTCGAGCAGCAGGTCGAGGGCCAGCCGGTCGTTGATCGCACGGGCCAGGGCGGGGGTCGCGGTCTTCACGTCCCCATAATAAGCAGGGAGCCTGCCTGAAACCTCTTTTCATCAGGAAGGCTGCCTGATAGTTTCCGGCGCATGAGCCATCATCGGGCGATCGCCGCCGTCTTCGCCGTGCACGGAGCCGTGGCCGGCACCCTGTCCACTCGCATCCCCTGGATCCAGGACCACCTCGCCCTCGACCCGGGCGCGCTCGGCATGGCACTGCTGTGCCCGCCCATCGGCGCCTTCATCGGCATGCCGATGGCCGGACGCCTGGCCTACCGCTTCGGCAGCCGTGCCGCCACCCGCGTCCTGGTCGGGCTCTGGTGCGTGGCGCTGGCCCTGCCCGCGCTCGCGCCGTCGCCGGTCTGGCTGTTCGCCGTCTTCTTACTGTTCGGCATGGGTGCGGGCATGGCCGACATCACGATGAACGCGCACGCCGTCGTCCTCGAACGCCGCCTCGGGCGCTCGATCATGTCCGGCCTGCACGGCATGTGGGCGGTGGGCAGTCTGACGGCGGGCGGGGTCGGCGCCGTCGCCGCGCAGGCCGGCCTCGACGCCAGGGCGCATCTCGGCGCGGTCGCCGCCGTGCTGCTCGTGCTGGGCGGACTGGCCGGGCGCGGCCTGCTCCCCGACGACAAACCGGCCGCCGACGGGCCGGCCGCCGGCGCTCCCGCCCCCCGGCGCTTCGCCCTGCCCTCGCGGGCGATCCTGCCGCTCGGCCTGGTCGGCTTCTGCGCCACGTTCGCCGAGGGCGCCAGCGCCAACTGGGCGGCCGTCTACCTCACCGCCGTCGCCGACGCGGGGCCCGGCGTGGCCGCGGCCGGCTACACCGTGCTGATGTGCTGCATGGCCGGCATGCGTCTCGCCGGCGACCCGATCATCCGGCGGCTCGGGCCCGTGACGGCCGTCAGGGCCGGCGGGGCGCTGGCGGTGCACGGCGGCGTCGCCGTGGTCTCGGCCCGGACGCCCGCGCTCGGCATCGCCGGGTTCGCGCTGGTCGGGCTGGGGGTGGCGGTGGTCATGCCGCTGGTGCTGGCGGCGGCGGGCAACGCGCGGGCGACGGCGAGCGAGGGGGTGACGGAGGTGGTCACGATCACGTACCTGTCGGGGATGGTCGCCCCGGCCGTCACCGGGTGGCTGGCGGGCGGGCTGTCCTACCCGGCCGCGTTCGGGGTGATCACGGGGGTGCTGGTGGTGATGACGCTGCTCGCCCGCGTCGTACGGCCCTCGGACGGCCGGACGCGGGAGCCCGAAGGACCGGCCCCGGACGGCACGCAGGTACGGGAGGGGCTTCCGACGTGATACGCTCCCAAGCGAGCGCTTGGTTTACCTGTTGAGGGGTTGCCGGATGAAGTTCTCGACCTTCCATCTCTTCCACCGGTTCGACGGACAGAGCTTCAAGGACGTGTACGACTACCACCTGGAGCTCATCGAGCTGGCCGAGGAGCTGGGGTTCGACGGCGTACGGCTGGCCGAGCACCACTTCCGCGACTACGGCGTCGTGCCCAACCTGTTCACCCTGCTCGCCCACGCCGCCGCCCGCACCTCACGCCTGCGGCTCGGCACCGGGATCGTCGTGCTCCCGCTGCACAATCCCGTGCACGTCGCCGAGGAGGCGGCCATGGTGGACGTGCTGTCCGGCGGGCGGCTGGACCTCGGGATCGGGCGGGGATACCAGAGCTTCGAGTTCGAGGGCTTCGGGATCGACCTGGCACAGGCGCGGGACCGGTTCAACGAGGCGCTGGAGGTGATCGTCGGGCTCTGGACGCGGGAGACGTTCCAGCACGAGGGGAAGTTCTACAAGACCGGGGCCGAGGTGTCGCTCGTGCCCAGGCCGCTGCAGAGCCCGCACCCGCCGCTGCACGTGGCGGCCGTCTCCCCCGAGACCGTGACCATGTACGCCGAGCGCGGCCTGCCCATCCTGGCCGACCCCGCGGCGCCGTTCCGCAAGGTCGTGCGGGCGGCCGAGACGTGGCGGGAGACCGCGGCGCGGGCCGGGCACCCGCCGGGCGCGGACCTGGTGGTGGCCCGCAGCGTGTACGTCGCCCCCACCCTGGAGCGGGCCCGCGCGGACCAGGAGCGGTTCGAGGCGTCGTTCGACCGCTCACGCATCTTCAACGAGCGCAGCGCCCCCATCGACCCCAAGACCGGCCGGGCCGCCCAGGGCTTCGAGTACTACCAGGACCGTTACCTCAAGGGCGGCGCGCTGTCCGCCGAGTTCCGCTGGGAGCAACTGGAGGTGATCGGCGACCCGGCGCGGGTGATCGAGCAGATCTCGCTGCTGGAGGACGCCGGCTTCACCGACCTCCTGTGCGACTTCGGCAGCACCCGGCCGATGCCGCTGGAGGACATGAAGCGGGTCATGCGCTTCTTCGCGACCGAAGTCATGCCGGCCTTCGGAGGTCGATGATGATCCACAGCCTGTCCCTGTCCGACGTGCTCGCCGACCACGCCCGCAGCCGTCCCCAGGTGACCGCGGTGGTGGACGGGACCCACCGGCTCACCTACCCCGAGCTGGACGAGCGGGTGACCCGGCTGGCCGCGGCGCTGGCCGGCCTCGGCGTGTCCGGCGGCGACCGGGTGCTGTGGCTGGGCCAGAACTCGTCCGCGGTGCTGGAACTGCTGCTGGCCTGCTCCCGCCTCGGGGCGCTGTTCTGCCCGGCGAACTGGCGGCAGTCGGAGGACGAACTGCGCCACGTGCTCTCCGACCTGACCCCCGCGGCCGTCGTCCTCGAACCCTCCGCCGTCACCGCGTCCCTGCCCGGCCAGGACACCTGGGTACGCGCGGGCGAGCAGTACGAGCGGCTGATCGCCGAGGCGCGGCCCCGGGAGTTACCCCAGGTCGCCGACACCGAGCCGGTCCTCGCGCTGTACACCGCCGCCTTCGCCGGACGGCCCGCCGCCGCGCTGCTCAGCAGTGCCGCGCTCGTCGCGCACGCCACGTCCCTGCTCGTCGTGCGCCAGATGGAGCCCGGCTTCACCTTCCTCAACAACGGCCCGCTCTACCATGTCGGCACCATGATGTTCTGCCTGGCCACGCTGCAGATCGGCGGCACGAACGTGTTCACCCCCGCCTTCGATCCCGAGGAGGTGTGCCGGCTGGTCGACGCCGAGCGGGTGACGCAGGCGTTCCTGTTCGGGGCGATGATCGACCAGGTGGCCAAGGCGAACGCGGACGGCAGGTACGACCTGTCGTCGCTGCGCTTCGTCGCCCACTCCGCCGAGTGGGACGACATGATCACCGTGGACGACTCGCCCTGGTGCCGGTCCAAGATGGGCGGATACGGGCAGACCGAGGTGGGCGGCATGCTCACGTTCCTGGGGCTGGCGGAGGGCGGGTCCGGGTTCGCGGGGCGGCCGTCGCCGCTGGCGCAGGTGCGTCTGCTGGGCCCGGACGGGGGCGAGGTGCCGGCGGGCGAGGTCGGGGAGATCTGTGCCCGCGGCAAGACCCTCTTTTCCGGATATTTCGCCCGGCCCGACTTAAATGCTGCAAAGACGGCTTACGGCTGGCATCACACCGGCGACCTCGGCCGTCGAGAGCCTGACGGCACGATCACCTTCATCGGCCCCAAGCTCCGGATGATCAAATCCGGAGCCGAGAACGTCTACCCGGCCGAGGTGGAGCGCGCGCTCAAGGCCCACCCCGCCGTGGCCGACGCCGCCGTCATCGGCGTCCCCGACCCCGACTGGCACCAGGCGGTCAAGGCCGTCGTCGTGCTGCGGCCCGAGGCCAAGGCGTCCGAGGACGAGTTGGTCGAGCACGTCAGGGGGTTGCTGGCGGCGTACAAGAGACCGCGGCACGTGGCCTTCGCGGACACGATCCCCAAGCGCGGCTTCACCCCGGACTACGACGCCCTGGACGCGACCCACGGCGGCGGCAACTACCCAGGCGCCTGACCACCGGCCCCCGCTCACCGCGCGTGATCACCGGCCCTGGTCATGAGCACACCGATCAGGGGCGGGGCAGGGGCAGGCCCGCTTCCAGGTGGGCCAGGGCCTCGTCGAGCCGGGCGGGCGCGTCCATGGCGCGGTCGCGCACCCACTCGGCCCACACCCCGACGATCACCCCGATGATCGCCCCGGTGACGTTCCTGATGCCGGGATCGTCGGCCGGCCGCCCCTCCCGCGCCGCGAGCCGCTCCCGCAGGACGCCGACCACGCCGGTGACGTTGTCGACGCTCGCCGCCCACAACTCGGGCACGGTGAACATGAGCACCTCGCGCTCCAGGCTGTCGGCGCGCTCCTGCGGCGTCTGCCCCTCGATCATGGCCCGCATGGCCAGCCGTACGGCCCGTACGGGCCCGGCCTCCGGCGGCACCCGGTCGAGCGCCGCCACGAAGGGCGGGAACTGGTCGACGATCACCAGCTCCTCTTTCGTCGCGAAATAGCGGAAGACGGTGCTGGGCGCCACCTCCGCCGCCTCCGCGACCTGCTCGACCGTCGTGGCCGCGTAGCCCTGCTCGCGGAACAGCCGCAGCGCCTCCTTCTGGATCAGCGCCCTCGTCTTGGCCTTCTTCCGCTCGCGCAGGCCCGGTCGATCACTCATGACTCCGCATTCTCGACGCTACTCAGTCTCACGTCCACTTACGAGAGATCATTATCATTCGCTATACAACTCTCTTTTGAGAGTCTAGGCCCGCCGGCACCTGGCGTTCGGCCACGGCGTGCACCAGTGCCTGGGGCAGCAGCTCGCCAGGATGGAGCTGCGCATCGGATTCGGCGCGCTGTTCGAGCGCTTCCCCGGCCTGCGGCCGAACGTCCCGGCGGCCGAGGTGCCGCTGAAGCTCGACACGGCCGTGCACGGCGTCGCCTGCCTGCCGGTCGCCTGGGACCGAGCGGCCGAGACCGGCGGGTCACAGGATCGCCAGCGGGGTGAGCGGGCTGCCGGTGCCGCCCTCGACGCGCAGCGGCGCGGCCACGAACACGAACTCCGCGCGTCCGGCCGCCGCCAGCTCCTCCAGCCAGAGCAGCTCGATCAGGTGGACGCCGTGCCGGTGCAGCAGCAGGAGGTGCAGGTCGTCCTCGATCGGTTCGGCGGCCAGGCCGTGCGCGTCGAGCCCGCCGATGGCGGCGTTGTCGGCGGCCACCGCGGCCACGTCGTGCGCCGCCAGCCACCGCCCCGCCTCCGCCGACAGTCCGGGCTGGCCGGACCAGTACTCCTCGCGCGAACGCTCCCACACCAGCGGCCAGCCCGTGCGGATCACCGCCACGTCCCCGGGGCGCGGCACGGCGATCTCCTCCAGCAGCGCGGCCGGGACGCGGTAGTCGGCGGGCAGGTGGCCGAGGCCGAGCCGGCGCGGCACGTCGTACAGGACTCCCCTGGACACCACCCCGCCCACGTGCTCGATGCCGCACCTCGTGGCGCCGTACGAGCGGACCCTGGCGGCCGGATGGCCGTTGTACAGCTCGTCGCCCGACCACATGTGGCACAGCGCGTCCATGTGCGTGGTCGTGCCATGGTGGGTGACGATCAGGGCGTCGTCGGCCACCCGCAGGCCCGCGCCGATCGGGCGGGCGCCGGCCGCGTAGTCGCCGCCGTCCACGGACATGAAGTGCTGCGGCAGCGGACGGCCGGGCAGGTGCGGGACCGTGCCGGGGGCGGGTGAGGAGGTGGCGCCCCTGATCGGCATGGCCAGGCTGAGCACCTCGCCGGTGACGGCGCTGCGCAGGGCGTCGAGCACCACGGCCGGGGTGAGCAGATTCAGCGTGCCACGCTGATCGTCTGGGCCGAATCGCCCCCAATTGTTAGGCTCGGTAACCAAGTAAGCGCTCCCTTTCCCTGCGGAGGTCTGATGCACTGCGATCCTCGGTTCTCCCGCGTACGCGAGGTGTTCGAGCAACATTTCGCCGACGGCGAGGAGCTGGGCGCGGCCTTCGCCGTCCACCTCGACGGCGAACTGGTCGTGGACCTGTGGGACGGCGTGGCCGACCGGCACACCGGACGGCCCTGGGAGCGCGACACCCCCGTGCTCGCCTACTCCTGCACCAAGGCGATCACCGCCACCGTGCTGCTCCAGTGCGTCGAGCGGGGCCTCGTGGACGTCGCGGCGCCGGTCGCCGAGGTGTGGCCCGAGTTCGCGGCGGGCGGCAAGGCGCGGATCACCGTCGAGCACCTGCTCAGCCACCAGGCCGGGCTGCCGGTGGTGGAGGAGACGGTGCCGGTCGAGGAGTTCGAGGACCAGCCGGCCATCGCCGCCCGGCTCGCCGGTCAGCAACCGTTGTGGGAGCCGGGCGCGGCGCACGGGTACCACGCGCTGACCTACGGCTTCCTGGTCGGCGAGGTGATCAGGCGGGTGACCGGCAAGTCGGTGGGCGAGCTGGTGGCGGCCGACATCGCCGGGCCGCTGGGGCTGGAGTTGTGGGTGGGCGCGCCCGACCCGGTGATCGAGCGTTCCGCGCGGCTCAAGGCCGGCGAGCGGCCGGAGGCGGCCCAGCCGGTCAGCACGACCCACGGCGTGGTCGCCGAGATGACCAGGGCGGCCCTCGACCCGCAGAGCCTGATGAACCGGGCGCTCGGCAACCCCGGCATCCACCTGCTCAAGGGCGGCGCGAACAACCCGGTGATCCTGCGGGCGGGCTGGCCGGCGGCCGGGGTCGTCGCCACCGCGCGGGGGCTGGCCGGGTTCTACCGGGCGCTGGTCGCCGGCGAGCTCGTGCGCCCGGAAACGCTCCAGGAGGCCATGCGGCCCCGCGTGAGCGGCCCCGACCGGATCCTGCACCTCGACACGTCCTTCGGGCTCGGCTTCATGCGGCCGTCGGTGACGTTCCTGGTGCCCTCGCGCGGCGCGTTCGGCCACACGGGCATGGGCGGCTCGATCGGCCTCGGCGATCCGGAGCGCGGCCTGGCCATCGGTTACGTGATGAACAAGATGGCCGACGCGCTGTCGGGCAATCTGCGCGGGCCGCGCCTGCTGCGGGCCGTCTACGACTCGTTGTGAGCGCATGGCCGGTCAGTGCATGGTCACGCCGCCGCTCACCGACAGGGTCTGCCCGGTGATGTAGGCGGCGCGCTCCGTGCACAGGTAGGCGACCAGCCCGGCGACGTCGGCGGGCGTCCCGAGGCGGCGCAGCGGGATGCCCCGCGCGATCTTGTCGACCAGGCCCGGCTCGGCGTCCGACACCCTACGCAGCATGGGCGTGTCGGTGGGGCCGGGGCAGACCACGTTGGAGGTGACGTGCGCCCTGGCGGCCTCGCGGGCGAGCGTCTTGGCCAGGCCGAACAGCCCCGCCTTGGTGGCCGCGTACGCGCCCTCGCCGCCCGATCCGGCCCTGGCGCCGTCGGAGGAGACGAACACCAGCCGCCCCCATCCCCTGGCCAGCATCCCCGGCAGGAGGAGCTTGGTCAGCAGCATCGGCCCGCGCAGGTTGACCTGCCACATGAGGTCCCAGCCCGCCGGGTCGCTCTCGGTGAACGGCTCCACTATCGACACCCCGGCGTTGTGCACCAGGATGTCCACCCGGCCCACCGCGTCCGCGAACTCCGTCACCGAAGGCGGCGAGGCGAGGTCCACGCGCAGCGCCCGCGCGCCGGCCGGTCCCTCGCCGGTGGGCGGGCGCACGTCGGCGAGCACGACCTCGGCCCCGAGGGCGGCCAGGTCGGCGGCGATGGCCGCGCCGATCGCGCCCGCTCCCCCGGTCACCACCGCCACGCGCCCGTCGAGGCGCAGCCCGTCCATCAGGTCCACGTCCCGGCCAGGTCGGCGGCGGCGGTCCGGGTGGCGAGCAGGCTGATCGTGTGCTTCAGCACGGCACGGGCGTAGTCCTCGGGGATGCCCGCCACCGCGTCCGTGACGACCGTCACCCGGTAGCCCAGGTTGACGGCCTCCAGCGCCAGGCCCGGGATGCCCAGGTTGAGCGAGACGCCGAGCGCGACCACGTCCGTGACGCCGAGCGAGCGGAGCGTCATGTCGAGCGAGGTGCCGGTGAACGGCGAGAACCCGTGGTGGCGCCGGCTCTCCAGGTCCGATTCCGCGCGCAGTTCGGGGACGACCTCGACGGCGGCCGTGCCCTCCAGCATGTGCTCGGGGTCCTTGAGCAGGGAGACGATGAACGGGCAGTTGTCCGTGTGGGAGCCGGCCCGGCCGGGACGGAACGCGGCCGTGCAGTGGATCACCGGCAGGCCGGCGTTCCTGGCCGCCCGGAGCAGGCGGGCGGCGTTGGCGACGACGTCGTGCCGCGCGCACGCCGCCACCAGGTCGGGAAACCTCGTCAGGTCGCCGATCACGCCCCGCTGCATCTCCATGACCAGCACCGCCACGCGCTCCACCGGCGACCTCCAGCGTTCTTAGCCGAGCGCTTGCTTGGGACCTCGGCAAAGCATAACACCGGGTGAAATCTCCTGACTCGTGACAACCGGAACCCCGGGTGAGACCGTCGAACACAAGACGGCCGCGTCGTAAGGGGTGGGCCTTGGTCCCTGGTTACCGTGAAGTACGCCAGCTCGGCGCCGGCCGCACCGGCCGCGTGTTCCTCGCCACCTACGAATCAACCGGCGCCTACGTGGCGATCAAGTACCTCAACGCCACCCTGCGCCGGGACGCCGAGTTCATGGACCGCTTCCGGTCGGACAGCCCGCACCTCGTCGAGATCGACGACCCCCACACGGTACGCCTGTACGAGTACGTCGAGACCCCCGACCGGGCCGCCGTGGTCATGGAACTGGTGGACGGCGTCTCGCTGCGCACGCTGCTGGCCGAGCACGGCAGGATCGGCCCGGAGGCCGCCCTGGCGGTGCTCAAGAGCACGCTGCTGGCCCTGGGCGCGGCCCACGAGCGGGGCGTGCCGCACCGCGACGTCCAGCCGGGCAACATCCTGGTGCAGGCCGACGGCAGCACCAAGCTGGGCGACTTCGGCGTCGTGGTGCACGCCGAGGAGCCCGGCGTGCCGGCCGGCAGCCCCGCGTACATGTCGCCCGAGCTGTGGACCCAGGGCCGGGCCGGGCCGCCGGCCGACCTGTACGCGGCGGCGTGCGTGCTGTTCGAGGCGGTCAGGGGGCGGCCTCCGTACCGGACGCGCGGGGACGGCGCGCCGGACGTGCCCGCGCTGCGCGACCTGCACCTGACGGAGCCGGTGCCGGTGGAGACCGCGCCCGACTCGCTGCGCGACCTGCTCAGACGGGGGCTGGCCAAGGACCCGGCCGACCGGTACGCCTCGGCCCGGCTTTTCGCGGCCAAACTGGAGGAGGACGCCGCCGCCGCGTACGGGCCGGACTGGGAGCAGCGCGGGCGGCGGCACCTGGCCGAGCAGGCCACGCTGCTCGCCCTGCGCTTCCCGCTGGCCAGGACCGGCGGCGGCCCCTCCGTCGGGGCCGGGCTGCGTGCGCGGGCCGCCCGGCTGCCGCCGCAGCTCTGGGTGGCGGGCGCGACCGTGGTCGCGGTGCTGATCGCCGTCCTGCTGTCCGGCGGTCGGTTCCCGCCGGTGCCCGGCACGATCCTCATGCCGCCTCCCGAGGCCGGGACCGAGTCCGAGACCGAGCCAGAACCCGCCAGAACGACCACCGCACC
>NZ_SSXE01000024.1 GCF_021699195.1 Nonomuraea sp. MG754425
GCCCCACACCGGGGCCCTGGGCCACGGGGCTGTGGCCGCCCGTCCATGAACGGCGGTCACACCCCGCGCCTTCCGGGGTTCGGGTGGGCCGGTCGGGGGGTGTAGCGCCTACCACAGCCCGCCCTGGCGTACGGGCCGCACATGCTGCGCGCCCCGAACGCCCCTGTTGATCAACACTCATGGAGGTGATGCATGACCAGCACAACAACTCCAACCGGCCACCCAGTGCAGGCGGCGCAGTTGGCGCCGGAGGTGATCAGCCTGCTCGCGGCTGGGCGGCTGCTCGGCCTGAGCCGGACCACGGCCTACCGGCTTGCCCGTGCGGGTGAGTTTCCGTGTCGGGTGCTGCGGATCGGTGGCCGGTACGCGGTGCCGGTACGCGGACTGCGGGCGCTACTCGACCACACCAACCACCAGGACGGCGGACAAGACCGTCCAGCAAGCGAGGAAGGATGACCACGATGGCCAAACACCCGAACACGACGATGGGCAGGGAGCCGAGCGTCGCCAAGGGCACCACGTTCAAGATCTGCTCGTGCATTGATCCGCTGACCGGCAAGAACCTCAGCAAGACGTGCCCCAAGTTGCGCCGCCCGCATGGTGATGGTGGGGGGCGGTGGAGCAGTTCGCACGGCAGGTGGGGCTACCAGTTGGAGTTGCCCGCGCACGCCGACGGCAAGCGGCGCAATCCGCTGCGGCGTAGTGGTTTCGCGACGCTGGAGCAGGCCGAGGCGGAGCTGGATCACGCCCGCGGCCTGCTCGCCCTCGACAACGATCCGGCCGTCCGGCGGCAGATCACCAAGCTGATGCTGTCGGTCCTCAAGGACACCAAGACGCTGCCCGATACCGAGGAGGTGCGGCGCAAGGTCCGCACCCGCCAGGACCTGAACCGGCACATCACGGTGGCGGAGTGGCTGGAGGAGTTCCTCAAGCGCAAGCGGTCGATCGAGGAGACGACGAAACGCTCGTATGAGTCGCACGTCCGGCTCTACTTCAACCCGTACCTGGGGGAGATCCGGCTGGATCGGCTGCGGGTCTCCGATATCGCGGGCATGTTCGATGCGATCGAGGAGTTCAACGACATTATCGCCACCGAGCGCGGCAGCGGCGACCCCGCCCGCGTGGCTTCGGTCCGCTACCGGCGTCCGGTTGGGCCGACCACGCTGCATCGGATCCGGGCGACGTTGCGGCACGCGTTGAACGTCGCGATCCGCCAGGACCGGCTGCTGGACTTCAACCCCGCCGCCGTGGTCGAGTTGGCTCCCGCTGTGCGGCCCAAGCCGGTCATCTGGACCGAGGAGAAGGTCACCCAGTGGCGCAAGGACCATGCCGCGCATGTGGATCGGGTCAAGCGGGCTCGGGAGGGGAAGCGGGTCGATCCGATCGCCGCCTACATCGGCACGGTGCGTCCGTCGCCGGTGATGGTGTGGACGCCTGAGCAGACGGCGGCGTTTCTCGCGTACGCCCGGCGGGATCGGCTGTTCGCGCTGTATCGGCTGATCGCGGTACGCGGCCTGCGACGCGGTGAGGGAGTCGGGGTGCGGTGGCCCGATGTCATCTTCGAGAAAGGACGGATCGGCGTGCATTGGCAGATCACCCAGCTCGGCTGGGACCCGATCCAGGGCAGCCCGAAGACCGACGCCAGCGACCGCGAGATCGCCGTCGACGCCGAGACGATGGCGATCTTGAAAGAGCACAAGAAGCGGCAGGCCAAAGAGCGGCTGGCCGCGGGCGAGGACTGGGTCGACTCCGGGTTCGTCTTCACCGACGAGATCGGCCGTCCGCTGCACCCGCAGCAGGTGACCGACCGCTTCTACTGGTTGTGCCACCAGGCGGGCCTGCCGCCGATCCGGCTGCATGACCTTCGTCATGGAGCGGCCACCGCCATGCTCGCCGCTGGGGTGGACATCAAGATCGTGCAGGAGACGCTCGGGCACAAAACGTCGGCCTTCACCCGGGATACGTATACCAGTGTCTATCCCGAAGCGGCGGCTGCTGCGGCGGAGGCTACCGCTGCCTTCCTGTCGGGGCCCGTGGTTTCCCAGCCGGAGCCGGTTCTGCCCCGGCGGGGTGCCGCTCGGCCTGGTACGAGCGGTAAGGGGGAGGCCGGCGGGTCGGTGATTCCGATGCCGACCCGGTAACCGTTACGAGGCCAGGTAGGGAACTGGGCAGTAGGCCGGTAAGTCGCGCGATTGACCGGCCTTTGCTGAGGGGCGTGCGGGTAAGGGGAAGGGTGATGCACCCCTGGTGATGGGCACATCGGAGTTCTTACCCGCACGGCCGGAGCCCGGCAGCAGCACACATTTGAGGGGGATGCGGCTGCTGGGCGTCTGTGGGTGGGGCGGTCCCTCGCATCGCGGCTCTTGGCTTCCGCGATTGTCCCTAAGGCGAGAGACCGCCCCCGGCAACGATCAGGCGTGCTGGAGGAACGCCATGACCATCACCGCGTGGGTGACCGACCGGGGTTCTTGAAACCGGTCTGTCACCAGGTTCTGCGCACGTGTTGAGCGGGTCTAGGCGGCGTTCGGGGATGTTGCGGCCAGGACGTGGCGGATGCGCTCGGCTGCTGTGGCGAGGTGGGTGACCTCGGTGATGGGTTCGTTCCAGGACCACATGAACAGCCATTGGTCGTGGTTCGGTGCGGCGGAGATGATCTCGGACAGGGTGGTGGCTTTGGGGTTGATCACGCGCAGGCGCGGGAGCCGGTCGTCCTGGGTGAGCAGGCGGGCGTGCAGGCCGAGGGTTTGTAGCGCCTCCCGCAGGTTGTCGAGGTGGGTGGCGGCTTCGGTGGCCATAGCGGCGACCACAGCGGGGGTCGCTGCAAGGATCACCGTGGGGGCGATGGGGTCGGACATGGCGGACTCCGAAAGTGGATGGGATCGGTGCTGGACAGGGCTGTGCTGTTCAGGAGGTGGTCGGGGAGGGCGGTTGTGGGTGTTCGGGGTGGGGTCGGTTGCGGTGGGCGGCGGCTTGCCGTGCCCGGTAAATCGCCCGCAGGGTGACCCCGAGGCAGGCGAGCAGCAGGCCCGCGACCAGGGCCTGACTGGTCGGCTTGGTCACGCTGGCGGGGGCCAGTAAGACGAAGGCGACGTAGCCGGCGGTCAGCAGTAGCGCCAGCACACTGATCACTTTTTGGCGCGGCATGATGAGGACTCCGTTCATGGGGGGAAGCGGTATTCGGGGGAGGCCAGGAAGTGCCGGCGGTTCGCCGGCTCGGGCAGGCCGCGTTCGTGGGTGCTGCCGTGCCACCGGTGCTGGCGCTCGGTGAGATCCGATGGCGCGGCGGCGGAAGGCCGAACGGGGTGTGTGGGCCGCATCGCCGCCGCGCCGGTCAGGTCCCGGGGCCGATCTCCAGCAGGCCGCTGGCATCGCCCCGGCACGTCTCATAGGCCAGCGTTAGAGAATGGTGCCGAGCCTGCGCTAGTCGTTGCTGGGCCTGCGAATCTCGCCCGGGTGCTGCTGGTCGCGGACGCTGACGGCGTCGTGGTCGTTGATCGGGGCGTACTTCAGGTCTGTTCCCTCGACTGCCTCGTACCGGTCGTCGTCCACGTCGATGTTGTGGAGGCCCTCGGCCGACTGCTCGACGCCAGGGCCACGGCCGAGTAGTGCGCCCAGCCTGCGGAAGTCGTCACCGGGCCGGCGGATCTCGACCTCCGGCCGGTCCTTGTCACGCACCGCGTAGTCGTCGCCGTCCCCGATCGCCGCGTACTCGATGCCCGTGCCGTTCAGCATCGTGAACTTGGCCTCATCTACGGCGACCGCCCACAGGTCGGGCTGAAGCGATCTGGCTGTCATGAAAGTTCTCCCTTGCGTTTGGTTCTTCGATGGCGCCGGACACCGAGGCCCGGCCTGGTTCCCGGCCCGCCGCCCGCCCGGCACGGCGGGCCAGGAGCTTCACCGGCGGGGACCGGCCAGACGCTGGACGATCGCCTGCTGCGTCGCCAGTACGGCCATGAGGTCGATGGGGGTGCGGCACTACACGATCCGCCACGTTCCTGCGGTGTTGACCAGCTTCCTCAGCGGACGACCAGCGCGCGACAGGCCATGGCGATGCCATTGCGCGCCGAACATCGAATTGTGCGCCGTGGCGTCGGTGTAGGTCAGCCGCATACCGTCAGTCGCCTCAGCATCCGGGCATACGGTGCGCTGATAAGCCACGCCCTCGTCCTTGTACGCCGTCACGGAAGGCACCACCCTCGTGTCCCCGCTCACGCCGTGCCACCCTCCCCGGCACGCGGCCCGTGAGTCGCCAGCTCGGCCACCCCGTACATCCGCAGGTATCGCTCCTGACACAAGCCCTCGATTCGCTCCACTGCCGTGACCATCTCCAAACTCGGGCACACCGTGTACTCCCATCTCCCCGTTCCGCTTCTATCGCTCAGCGACCACCGGAAACGCCACACGCCGCGCTCCCGCTCACACCACACCGCCGCGCCCACCGACCAGACCCCCACCAGGGCGATCCCGTGAGCCTCGAAGATCTCCGACCTCACGCCACGACGACCCAGACGCTCCGCCAGCTCACCCGCCAGTCGTCCCGCCACACTCGACATTCCGGCAGCCGCCCTCACTGCTCAGCCATCCCGTACCGGCTCACTTCGCCGTTCCTGCGATCGGCCATTTAGCGGCAGCAACCCCCAAACGATCCGTTCGTCCTCCTGCGTAAGCTCCGTGCCCCAGCAGCCACCCGTAAGCTCGTCCACCAGCCACAGGCCCCTCCCCGACATCTCGCCCAGGGCGGGCATACGAGGCATGGGAACCGACGCCGACCGGCCAGGGTCCGCCACCGCCACGTGCCAATAACGCCGTCCTCCCACCTTCTCCGGCCCCAAACTCAGCCGCACCCACGCGCCACCCCCATGAAGCAGCGTGTTCGTCACCAACTCCGACACGATCAGCTGAAGATCATCCAGTGCTGGATGATCTCTCACCCACCTCTGAAGCTCCTGACGCGCCAAGCGTGGCAATAGACGCTTCTGATCTAGCTCCTGGAGCATCCACGTCCTGATGCCTGCGTACGGAGGATCTGACACGACTGCCGCTTGCATACCTCTCACCGACTTTGGTTGTGAGCGATTCACTGGACGCGCTTTTGCCTCAAATTTCGCTGTGTCGCCACACCTACGAGCTGGTGTGAATCACTAGTCAGGATGGCAGTCACCAGGTACTTTTCTAGCGATCGCCAAAGTCTGTAGTGACACAGTTTCCACGCCACGGAGTTTCACCGGAGTGGTTTAGGAGGGGAGGTAGGGTAGTGGGAATCGAGGTGAAGCTAGATCCCGAAACCAGCCCAGAAGCCCGGTTCGGCTACGAATTGCGCGAACGGCGCAAAGCGGCGGGGTTGACGTTAGCGCAGCTTGGGGCACGAGTTGCCCTCACCGGTCAGCAGATTGGGAATATCGAGCGGGCCGAACGTCGCATGGACGAGGAGAGAGCGCGTCTGTGTGAGGAAGTTATGGGCCTGCCCCCAGGCGATCTTGTACAGCACCTTCCCCGCAGATCCCGCAGCAACGTGACCTTTCGGAACTTCCTTCCTTGGATCGATCGGGAGAAGCGCGCTACGGAGCTGTGTGCCTATGAGGCGCTGATCATTCCTGGTCTTCTCCAAACGCAGGAGTACGCCGAGGCGATCTGCCGAGGTGTCCCCGGCACAACCCCTGAGCAAGCGAGGGAGACCGTGGAAGCCCGCATGCATCGACAGACCATCTTGCGCAGGGACAACCCTCCGTACCTGTACGCAGTCCTCGATCAAGCCGCCCTGCTACGTCCGGTAGGGAACGAGGAAGTCACCCGGAATCAGCTTCAACACCTCCTCGCCATGGGCAGATGTCCGAATATAGTGATTCAGATCGTCCCCCTACGTGCCATGTCCACCAGTGGCCTGGTCGCGGGGTTCGTGATTGCCCGAACGGCTGGAGACGGAGACGAAGCGGCCTACATCGACGCCCCCGGCGGAGGCCGCATGATTGATCAGCTAGACCACCTGGAGAGGCTGAAGGCTTGGTTTCAGACGATCAGGGCGGATGCACTTCCTCGGGGAGACTCATTGGCGCTCATTGAAGAGAGGCTGGACCAGAAATGGATCTGGAGCTGAGTGAGGAACTCACGAACGCGACATGGCGGAAAAGTCCTCTCTCGGATGGCCAAGGAAACTGTGTAGAGGTGGCTACCCTTTCGGGCGGACGCATCGCCGTCAGAGACAGCAAGGACCCCGACGGGCCGGCTCTGGTGTTCACCACCCCAGAGTGGCTGGCGTTCACCGGAGGCGTGAAAGAGGGAGTGTTTGACCTCTAACATCTGGCAAGCAGGGGACCTGATCTTCTTGTCAGGTCCCCTCGTCATATCGCGCGACAACAGATGTTTGTTGGCTCTTCGACTTTGAGGGGGATGGCCACCCTCAAGATCGAAGAGCCTGTTTGTTGTGCTTCACACGGCTGATGCACTCCGTACCGAGTCAGTAGGCAATCGGGCAGTTGTAATATTCGACGTGCCAGAGGGGATCTATCCCGAAGAAGCGGTCAGCGATCACCGAGCCTTCATCGCCGCTGGGCCATGCGTCCCAGCGAGGAGTGTCGCACCCCGCCGATGCCGAGTGATCAGATCCGTTCCGCAGAGTAGGCCAGAACGGCAGCCACTGTGAAGGCCTGTGAGCTCGGCCGAAGGCGGCTTGACCAGCGGGCTTGGACGGGCTGCGAGCAAGCCGGACCTTTCCCGCTCGCCTACCCCTTCCATCTCGCCCTTCTGAAGGGTGTTCCGTGGGCGTGGCTTTACGATCCAGCCTCGGGTGACTGATGCTCGACAGCACAAACCGGCGCTTTTCGACCTCACTATCGGCCCGCCGATGTGCCGGACGCGTGCCGAAGAGCATGTGACGAGCATGAACTCGGCCATCTTCGCCTCGCGGAAGGCGGCCGAGAATCGAGAAAGTACAGGTCGAATGGGGTGTGGAGTGGTAGGGCGCCCGGGGCTCGAACCCGGAACCTACGGATTAAAAGTCCGCAGCTCTGCCAATTGAGCTAACGCCCCTCGCACCAGCAAGGGTACAGAGATTACCGCCCTGCCCGCGACGCCTCCATCACCGGTAAGCCGCCATCCCCGTCAGCGCCTCCCCGAGCACCAGCGTGTGGATCTCCTGGGTGCCCTCGTACGTCAGGACGCTCTCCAGGTTGTTCATGTGCCTGATCACAGGGTACTCCAGCGTGATCCCGTTCCCGCCCAAGATGGTGCGAGCCTGGCGGGCGATGTCGAGGGCGGCCCGTACGTTGGCCAGCTTGCCGAAGCTGATCTGGCGGGGCTCCAACTGCCCGGCGTCCTTCAGTTCGCCGAGGTGCAGGGCGGTGAGCCCGGCCTGGGCGGCCCCGACGTACATCCAGGCCAGTTTCTCCTGCGTGAGCTGGAAGGAGCCGATCGGCTTGGAGAACTGGACGCGGGTCTTCGCGTAATTCACGGCCGCCTCCAGGCAGGCGCGGGCGGCGCCCACGACGCCCCAGATGATGCCGAAGCGGGCCTCCGAGAGGCAGGAGAGCGGGCCGCGCAGCCCGGTGACGCCGGGCAGGACGGCCGAGGCGGGCAGGCGGACGTCGTCGAAGTAGAGGGAGGAGGTGACCGAGGCCCTCAGGGAGAGCTTCTTGTGGATCTCAGGGGCGGAGAAGCCGGGGGTGGAGGTGGGGACGACGAAGCCGCGCACGCCGTCGTCGGTCTGCGCCCACACGACGGCGACGTCGGCGATCGAGCCGTTGGTGATCCACATCTTGGAGCCGTTCAGCACCCAGTCGGTGCCGTCCTTCTTCGCGTACGTGCGCATGCCGGACGGATCGGAGCCGTGGTCGGGCTCGGTGAGGCCGAAGCAGCCGATCGCCTCGCCGGCGGCCATGCGAGGGAGCCACTCGTCCTTCTGCTCGTCGGAGCCGTAGCGCCAGATGGGGAACATGGCCAGCGAGCCCTGCACGGAGACGAAGGAGCGCAGCCCGGAGTCGCCGGCCTCCAGTTCGCGGCAGGCCACTCCGTACGAGACCGCGTCGGTGCCGGCGCAGCCGTAGCCCTGCAGGTGCATCCCGAGCAGGCCGAGCGAGCCGAGCGCGGGCGCGAGTTCGCGCGCGGGGAAGACGGCCTGCTCGAACCAGTCCCCTACGTGGGGCAGGACGCGGTCGGCGACGAAGGATCTGACCGTGTCGCGGATGAGCCGCTGGTCAGGGTTGAGCCTGTCGTCGAGGCGCAGCAGGTCGTCCATGGCGGGTCCTCTCGTGCAAGGGGGACTACCAGGGTTCTACCAGGGGCAATCCTGATGTGCGAACACCGGGCCGTCGGGCAGTCTTGAGGCATGAGCGAATACAACGTCAAGAAGCTGCGTCGGACTCACAAGGGCCGGATCATCGCGGGTGTCTGCTCGGGCGTCGGCGAGTTCGTGGGGATCGACGCCAACCTGGTGCGGATCGGGCTGGCGATCGCGACGCTGTTCGGCGGGGCGGGCGTCGCGCTGTACGCGATCGGCTGGCTCCTCATGCCCGACGAGGAGCACGGCACCTCGATCGTCCAGGACATCGTCAAGAAGCAGCAGAACAAGGCCACCTCGACGGACTGGAGCGGCGAGCAGAAGCCGCGGTCGTGATCAGACGGTGGCCTCGGCGGGCACCGGGGCGGGCTTGTCGCGAGACTCGGTCCAGATCAGGGCGAGCACGGCCGCGCTGATCACGCCGGCGATCCCCGCCAGCGCGACCACCGGCTCAGGGCCGAGTCTCTCCGCCGCGAGCCCGCCGACCAGGATCCCGATCCCCTGTACGGCCATCAGCCCCGACTGCACGAGGCCGAACGCCTGGGCGCGACGTTCGGCCGGTACGTGCTGGACGAAGGCGGCATTGGCCGCGAGCTGGTACGCCCCGCCGATCCCCGACAGGACCCACGCCACCAGCACCACGGCCAGCGGCGGGCGGATCGCGGTCACGATCAGGGGTGCGCAGCTCAGCATGGCCATCCAGCCCATGAGCCGCATCCGTCGCGGCGGCGAGACGAACCTGCTGAACAGGAACGCCCCCACGACGGTGCCGGCGGGCATGGCCGCCATCAGCAGGCCGGTGATCACGGGCACCGGCAGCCCGCCGGTGGCGAGCTTGGCCGCGTACGGCGCCGCGATGCCCTCGGGCAGGATGTAGAACCCGCACAACCAGGCGAACAGCACCAGCGTGCGCAGCTTCCGCGAGCCGAACACCAGCCGGGCCCCGCTCGCCGTCATCGACCACATGGACGCTTTGGCGTCGTCGGGACGGGCGGCCGGACGCCGGCGTACCCCGGAGACCAGGATCAGCGCCGAGGCCAGGAACGTGGCCGCGTCGAGGGCCAGCGCGCGGTACGGGCCCATGGTCGCGATCAGCGCTCCGCCCGCGGCGAAACCGAGCATCTGGACGGCCTGGTTGGTCATGTTCTGCAGGGCCGAGCCGATGACGTACGCGTCGCCTTCGAGCACCTCGGGCAGCAGCGCCGCCCGCGCGGCCGAGAACGGCGCGCTGAGCAGCACCACCAGGAACACCAGCGCGCACAGCGCCCAGAACGGCACGCCCGGCACCGCCATCACGCCCACCAGGGCGGCCCTGACGAGGTCGCAGGTCAGCATGACGCCCCTGCGCGCGAACCGGTCGGCCAGCCCCGCCAGCAGCGGCCCGCCGACGATGGAGGGCAGGTACGTCAGCGCGTACACCGCCGCGGTGGCCAGCGGCGAGCCCGTGCGATCGTAGACGAGGACAGCGAGCGCCACCTGCGCGAGCTGGTCGCCGAGGAGCGAGAGGCCCTGGCCGTACCAGAGCGCCCGGAACTCCTTGATGGCGATGACTTCTCGATATGTGACTTGTTGTGCTTCTCCGGCACGGCGATGCCGTCCCGGTGGCCGTCGCGCCCGCATGGCCCCCACTGGACTCCGCTGTGCCTGACTCAGGGTGCTCGCTATGTCACCTAAGGTGCCCGACGGCGGGGGTAAGCCGCAACCCAAAGCAGCCAACCAAAAGCAAAGGGTTACCAGCCCAATTCGTGAAGCCGGGCGTCGTCGATGCCGAAGTGATGGCCAACCTCATGGACGACCGTGATGCGCACCTCGTCGACCACCTGGTCCTCGGTCTCGCAAATTTGACATATCGGAGTGCGGTAGATCTCGATCCGGTCGGGCAGAACTGCTGAGTACCAGTCGCCGCGTTCGGTGAGGGGGACACCGGTGTACAAGCCGAGCAGGTGGGGCTCGGGCGGGTCATCGACGACGGTGACGACGACATTGCTCATGGCGCGCGCGAGGTCGGGTGGAATCGTGTCCAATGCCTCGGCCACGAGTTCCTCGAACTTTTCCCGCGAAACCTCGATCACACTTGCCATTCTGCCCCGTGAACCAGGTAAGCCAGAAACCGTATGAAGTTCGTGTTCAAGTCCACGGCAGTCCTTCGATCGCGCGGCGCGCGGATCGCGGCGGTGCTCTGCGTCGCCGCGGTCGGCGCATGGCTGGGCATCTTCCTCAGCGGCACCGTACGCGCCCAGGTAGGTCCGGTGGAGACCGGCATGTCACTGCGCCCGGCGTGGGCCGGCGAGACGGTCGTCGACGCCAGCCCGCTCGGCACGCTCACCTTCCGCACCCACAGTGCGCCGCTGCGACTGCGCATCACCCTGGAGAACATCGACCAGGAACGTGCCAAGGCCCTCCTGGAGGACCCGCGTCTCGCCGACCGCCTGCCCGGCCTGATCGAGGACGACCTCCTCGACGGCGTGCGCGCCCTCGTCATCCGCTCGCTGCTCTGCGCGGGCGCCGGGGCCCTCATCGCCGTCCTGATGGTCTTCAGACGCCCGAGGACGGCTCTGCTGGGCCTGCTGGCGGCCTCCGTGGCCCTGGCCGCCACCGGAGCCATGGCGGCCGTCACGTTCCGCCCGAGTTCGCTCATCGAGCCGCGCTACTCGGGCCTGATCGCCGCGGCCCCGTCCCTCGTGGGCAGCGCGGAGTCGATCGTGACGCGCTTCGAGTCGTACCGCTCCCAGCTCACCAAACTCGTGACGAACGTCTCGAAGCTCTACGAAACCGTCTCGACCCTGCCCTTGTACGACGCCGACCCCAAGACCATCCGGGTCCTGCACGTCTCCGACATCCACCTCAACCCGATCGCCTGGAACGTCATCCGCTCGCTCAAGGACCAGTTCGCCGTCGACTTCATCATCGACACGGGAGACATCTCCGACCACGGCACCAAGGCGGAGAACAAGTTCGTCGACGAGATCCAGGGCCTCAAGGTCCCGTACGTGTTCATCCGCGGCAACCACGACTCGATGACCACGCAGAAGGCGGTCGAGAAGCAGAAGAACGCCATCGTCCTGGACGACCGTTCCCGGAAGGTCGCGGGCCTGAAGGTCTACGGCCTCGGCGACCCCCGCTTCACCCCCGACAAGTCCGTCACCGTCGACTCCGACCCGGCCTCGCTCACCGAGCTCGGCCGCGCCCACCGGCCCAAGGCGAGCGGGGCGGACCTGATCGCCGTCCACGACGGGGAGGTCGGCCGGGGCTTCTCCGGCGCGGCCCCCATGATCCTGGCCGGCCACACCCACGAACGCCGGACGACCGTGTTCCCGACCGGCACCCGCATGCTCGTCCAGGGCTCGACGGGCGGGGCCGGGCTGCGCGCGCTCGAACACGCCCAGCCCACCCCGGTCCAGGCGTCCGTGCTGTACTTCGACAAGGAGACCAAGCGCCTGCGGGCGTGGGACGACATCACGCTCGGCGGGCTGGGGGAGCAGTCGGTGTACATCCAGCGTCACGTGGAGGCCCACCCACAACGTATGATTTCCCCGGAGCCAACGAACGCCCCGTCGCCAACGGGAACGATCACTGGCACCGCCTCGCCGGCAGCCGGTCCGCCACTTTGGCATCGAGGGCAATCGTCCCCTATGCTTCAGGGGTCCCCGACGGAAGGCGACAGGGAAACCTAAGCCCCCATCGTCTAGCGGCCTAGGACACCGCCCTTTCAAGGCGGCGGCACGGGTTCGAATCCCGTTGGGGGCACCGCGAGCGCCTAGCGCACCCGCAAAACGGTCGGTCGAAGACCACCGAAGAGCTGGTAAGCTAAGCGAGCGCAAACAGAACGAAACGCAAGACACAAGGTCCTGTAGAGCAGTTTGGAGTGCTCGCCACCCTGTCAAGGTGGAGGTCGCGGGTTCAAGTCCCGTCAGGACCGCTCTAGGTCAGGTAGCTCAGTTGGTACGAGCGTCCGCCTGAAAAGCGGAAGGTCGGCGGTTCGACCCCGCCCCTGACCACATCAATTGACTTGCATAAATGCCCCGCCACACGATTACGTGGACGGGGCATATTTGTGTCTGCGTGTCTAGCTGCGTGACTACGGTTCCGGAGCGAGCGGGAAGATCTCATCCATCACCGTAGCGCCTTCCTGCATGACGGGTCGGATCTGCTTGCGGTAGACCATCTCGGTCACGAGCGTGTTCGTATGGCCGACCAGGCGTGAGATGTGCTCGATCGGGACGTCATGAGCTGAGAGCAGCGAGACGAAACTGTGCCGCAGTTCCCGAGGGGTCCATTCCGCTGGATCGATGCCGTCGGCGTTCTTGAGAGCAATTCGGACATCCCGCCGAACGTTCTCCGCAGTCATGGCGGTCTCGTTCCTGGTGCCGAACACTCGACTCTCGCTGAACGTGCCGACGCTCTCACCATTGGCACGCTCGTCGAGCAGCCCCCTTGAGCGCTGTCACGCAGCGAACCGGAATCCGCAGGAGCCGGTCACCCGTTCCAGCTCTCCGATGATCGCCGCACGCAGATAGGAGCCGTGCCGGTCGGCGGCCAGAGCGACCGAGACGGGTTGCTGCGTAGGCAGCGGCTTGGGCCGCAACAGCTCAGCCAGCCAGGGAGGCGGCGGCGCGACAGGCGAAGGGTGAATCACCTTGTACGAGCCCTGGCCGTCACTCGCACACACGTGGCTACCGGGACCGACGACGTAGCCGCCCACCCCTCGCGTGTCGATCAGCCAGCCCAGCGCGCCTTGGGTGTTGGGCAGAGGCGCATCGGCCCGCGGCATACTTCCCGCTTGACCAGGTTGGCTAGGCAGGTTATACAAGCATCATGTTGGGTGGCCTGGCTAGTCATGTCAAGAGTCCATGGCTGACTTGGCTAGCAAAGTTGTTCAGGTGCGGCTACGATCGGAGGCATGAAACTCGACCCGGACGATCCTCGTCCGCCCTTTCAGCAGGTCGCCACGCAGCTCAGGGCGGCCATCCTCACCAGGAAGTTCGCGCCGGGAGAGAAGCTCCCCTCTGGGCCGGAACTCGCCAAGACCTTCGGCGTGGCGCGCCAGACGATCCAGCAAGCCATCCGCCTACTCCGAGAGGAGGGCCTGATCGTTTCCCGGCAGGGGAGCGGCGTGTTCGTGCGGGAGAAGACCGCGCGGCCTGTCGGCCTGCGTCCGCACATCGAGGAAGCGTTCAAGCGGCCGGAAGTCTCCATCGACTTCGCCGGGTTCTCCGGCGAGACGCTGCACGGCGCGGTGATGGAAGCGCTTGACAACATCCGGGCCGGCCGCCTGACGCCGGACCGCATCTCCATCCGGCTCCTCCTCCCGGACACCGACCGGCCGTGGTCCCTTCCCTGCCGGGTGGACGACGGGCAGGACGAGCCGCTGTTCAGGCAGCGCGCCGAAAAGATCATCTCTCGACACGCCCAGGCCATCGTGGACTCGGTCCACGAGTTGAGAGACCTCGGCCTGGTGCCGCACGCGTCCGCCGACGTCCGGATCAGCGGAGAGCCGCCCCGGTTCAAGATGTACGTGATCAACGGGGAAGAGGCGTTCTTCGGTTACTACGCAGTGGCGGAGCACACCGTGGCGCTGAGCGGGGCGCCGGTCACGATGTACGACCTGATGGGCAAGGACACCGAACTGTTCCACTTCGCGCTGAGCGACGGTCCCGATTCGACGTCGGCCCAGTACGTGCAGCAGTCCTTCGCGTGGTTCGACGCGGTGTGGAACTCGGTCGCTCGCGAGGTGTCGTGCTAGCTCGGTCCTCGTCCGCAGCCGTCCAGGGCGTCATGAGGGACGCCCGGTGCCTCCTGCTCGACTTCGACGGGCCGGTCTGCAATATCTTCGCGGGACTCCCGGCACGGGCCGTGGCCGAGAGTCTCCGCACCGCTCTGGAAAAGGCCGGCGGGCCACTCCCCCCGGAGGTGCGCGCCACGAACGACCCCCTGGCGGTCTTCCGGCTCAGCGTGTCGCTCGGCGAGGACCTGAATCAGCTCGCTCTCAGGACGCTCACGGAACGGGAAGTCCAGGCGGCCGGTACGGCACGGCTTACCCCGGGCGCGGTTGACCTGATGGAGCTGGCACGCGGCAGAGATCTGCCGGTCGCCATCGTGAGCAACAATTCCGTGGCCGCAGTGTCGGCCTTCCTGACGCGAGAAGGGCTCAGCGGCCTGGTCGAGTACATCGCCGGCCGTACGGAAGCGGACCCGTCGCTCATGAAGCCGAACCCCCATCTGCTCGACCAGGCGCTCACCTACCTCAACGCGGAACCGTCCGCTGCTCTTCTGGTCGGCGATTCGGTGACCGATGTGCAGGCGTCCAAGCGCGCCGGAGTCGTCGCTGTGGGCTACGCCAATCGTCCGGGGAAGGTCGAGCGGCTTGGCAACGCGGGAGCGGATCTCATCGTCACCAGCATGCAAGATCTCGCGGACGCGCTCAGGAGCCTTTGAGGGCTCTGCGTCGTAGCCTGTCGATAAGGGACATTTCGGAGAGGCGGCAGGGTCTATGACCGATGCCAGTACCCTCGGTGCGCGTCTCCGCGCCGTACGAATCGACCGTGACCTGACTCAAGAAGAACTGGCCGAGCGAGCCGGCCTTTCACGGGACCTGATCGCCAAGCTGGAGCAGGGGCAGCGACGATCGGCTCGGCTCACCTCGCTCATGCGCCTGGCCAACGCTCTCGACATCGAGCTGTCCAAGTTGCTCGGCAAACGCGACCAACTCGGTGCCGATCGCGACGGCGGGAGCGTCCTGGCCCTTCGGAACGCGTTGCTCACACCATCCCTGCTCCCCGACCTTGATGACGGCATGGACGGCGAGCCCACCCCTCTGCCTGACATCGAGGCGGCGGTGGAGCAGGCATGCCGTTCCTACTGGCGCGGGAACTTCCCCGCTCTCATCGCCGGCCTGCCTGATCTGCTGGCCGAAGCTCGCTACTCACACGCGGCCTTTGGAGCCGCCGCCGTGTACCCGCTGTCCATGGCTTATGACCTGGCGGCGGCCGTGATGATCCACCTTGGCCGCGAAGACCTGGCCGCGATCGGTGCGGAACGAGCCATCACGACGGCACACGGCGGCGACGACGAACTGCTCTGGGCATGCTTGCACGCCACGTACGTGTGGGTCCTGCTCAACCAGGCTCGCCTCACCGAGGCCGAGCAACTCGCGACCACCATGGCCGCGCGCATCGAGCCGGCCTTCTCCGCGCCCACTCAGCACATCGCCGTGTGGGGCAAGCTCCTGCTCGGCGCGATGGCCCCAGCCGCTGCGGCGGGCCGGGACATCACCGAGTACGCGTCGCTTGCGGCTGCCGGGGCCGGACGGCTGCGCGGCACGGTCGCCATCTACAACAGCAGGTTCGGCCCGGACATGGTGGCAGAGCAGGAGACGCATGCCTACACCGTGCTCCGTCACCCCACCATGGCGTTGCAGGCCGCCAGACGGATCCAGCCGGGAGCGCTGGAAAGCATCGCCTTCGGGCGTCACCTGATCGACGTGGCCCAGGCCCACCTGGACGCGGGCCACCGAGTGGCGGCCACTGAGAGGCTGCTGGAGGCACGGGAGCAGTCGCGGGTGTGGTTCCGTCACCAGGCAGTGGCTCGGGGCCTGGTCGAGGCCATCCGTGACGAGGAGACGCGCCCGTCCCGCGCCGTGCGGTCACTGGCTCGAACCTTAAACCTGGGCTGAGTAGGACACGATGTCCTCATAGGCCGAAACGCAGTCGAGCCGGTAGGACAGCACGTCCATGGAGGTCTGTTTCCCCAGCTCATAGCGTTTTCCGCACGGATCCATCCGATGCGGCAGAGCAAGCGACAACCCCGACTGCGGACCTCGACATCGGCGCGGCGATCACCCGAGCCGCGATCGCCGCACGCGCGGCTGCGGAGCGAGAACAGCAGGCCCTCCAGCAGGTCGCCGAGCTTCGGGCCGCCTACCCCGGTTGGGACATCAGCCGTTGCCGTGACGAGACCGGCGAGTGGTGGGTGGCCGTACTGCGGAGCGCGGTCACGGAACAGATGGCCCTACTCGGCGTGGTCAGAGAGTCCCGCCAGCGAGACGGGTCGGCACTCACGATCGTCCTGGCCAGCCAGACAGCTCTCATGGAGCGCACCCGAGCATGAGCACAGGACCCCAGCACTGCGGGGAGTGCGGCCAGGCCGTGTACCGCGTCCGCCTACAGGACGGCGGCACCCGCATCGATCTCGACCCGCAACCCGTCATCGGCGGCACGTACACATTCTGGAACCCGACCTATGGCCAGCAGCTCTGGCTGTGCAAGCCAAGACCTGTCAGGGTCTTGCCGCCCCGTGGTTGCTTTGGCCAGGAAGCCAAGGAGTGGGACGGTCGAAAGGCCGCCGACGGACGTCGATGGTTCGTGCAGCACGTCTGCGGGTTGACGGCGGCAGAGGTCGTGGAGGAACGACGCCGCCGGAAGGGCGCAGAAAGTGTCCCCGCTGTCCCTGCCGTCCCTAAGGCTGCTGTGACCAGCACCAACGTAGGGCCCGCCGAGGGACATGTCTCCTGAGGGACTGTCCCTGATGCCGTCAAGAACGCCGGTGGTTCGAGATAGGCAAGGCCCGACCTCAGGTTGTTGTGGCGATCGTCGCGTAAGGGCCTGAATGGAGCTTCGCGCGCCCTCTGTCCGCGCTGCGCGCCGGAAGACAGGCTGTAACACCCTGGGGGCGCCCTCGGTGTTGCAGCAGGTTTGGCCCTGGCGGGCCGTCGCCTTCTGATCGCACCGCTCGCGCACTGCGACCCAGACGCGGCACGTCTTGAGCAGGACATCCCTGACCCATCCGCTGACCTGGTCGTGAGTGTGCTTCTGCGGGGGCAGGTAGAGGAGCGGCCGAGTGGCAAACTGCGTGACAACCGTGGCAGACGATCACGGACGTTGACGGACGCTTGGGAACGGCAGGGCCTGGTCAGCGCCGTCATGAGTTCGGTGGGAACGGGCGCTCAGCTTGCCTGAAAGCGGAAGGTCGGCGGTTCGACCCCGCCCCTGACCACATCAATTGACTTGCAGAGAAGCCCCGAAGCGATTCCCGCTCCGGGGCGTTTTTGCGTCTGTGACAGCAACGCCCGCCAGTGTGCCGGGATCGGCAGTCTGGTCGCAATCGTGTCCGTCCTTCTTCGTGCCCGGACGGCTTGACATAAAGAGAGATGTCGAGCACAACGACCTGCAGAAACACCGACGTCCGCGAGTCTCCGCCGGACTTGATCCCACGATGTTCGAGCCCAGAACCTCGTCTACGCGGCCCGTTCCTGCCGTCCTCCGGTGACACTCTGACCAGCCGTAATGCGAACGCCTGTACCTGATGACACGAGTCTGAGAGGGCGTCTCCTGCATAGCGGGGGATGACGTGAAGGCGGAAGTCGAAGACCGTCTGGAAGCGACGTCGACACCCCCGACGGCCTACGCGCGGCTGTCCTGCTTGGCGTCGGCGTCCACGCGGCCGCCGTCGTCCGTGATCTTGAGCTTTCGTACGGCGGGAGCCAGCACGTAGGGCAGGTTGGCCGCCGCGGTGCCGAGGCAGGCGATCCACAGGAGCTGGTGAATGGTGACGGCCTCGCCCAGCAGGCCGCCGACGACACCGCCGAGCGGCAGCGAGCCCCACGTGAGGAAGCGGAGGCTGGCGTTCATCCTGCCGCGCAGGGCTTCAGGGCAGATCGCCTGGCGGTAGCTGCCCTGGGCGACGTTGAGCATGACCGCGACCAGGAAGATGAGCGCCATGCCGATCGGGTAGAGGGCGAGCCGCCAGCCGGGTCCGGTGAAGGCGATGAGCACGGTGATCGGGATGATGAGGACGGCTGCGCCGTACATCGTGGGGCCGTGACCGAAGCGGGCGATCACGCGTGGCGCGAGGAGCGCACCGAGCAGGCCGCCGGCTCCGGCACCCGAGATCATCAGGCCGTAGGCCGTCGCGCTCACGCCCAGCTCGTCGACCAGGTACAACGGCTGGACGACGGCCCAGATGCCGTTGATGAACATGTTCATGGCGCCGACGAGGCCGATCAGGCGCAGGATGGGGTGGCCGAGCACGTAGCGCAGGCCCTCCATGAGGCTCACGCGCCCCCCGGAGGGGGTCTCCTCGGCCTTGACGGTCGCCAGCAGGGCGGCGGAGATCAGGTAGCTGACCGCGTCGGCCACGATGGCGATGGGCGCCGTGAGCGCCTGCACGAGCCAGCCGCCGAGCCCGGGGCCGAAGAGCACGGCGAGGCTGCGCACGGACTCCAGGGTTCCCATGCCCTTGGGCAACTGCTCCTTGGTCACGATGGAGGGCAGGAAGCTCAGGTGGGCGACGTCGAAGAAGGCCGTGCCGATGCTGACGATCACGGCGACCGCGTAGAGCTGCGCCAGCGTGAGCGCGTCGAACAGCGCGGCGATCGGGATGGAGGCCAGGGCGACCGCGCGCAGCAGGTCGGCCGTCACCAGGATGGGCTTCCTGCGCAACCGGTCGACCCACACGCCGGCGGGCAGCCCGAAGAGGAGGAAGCCGATCATCTCGGCCCCGCTGAGCAGGCCGAGCTCGAACGGGCCCGCGTCCAGCACCAGCAGCGCGACCAGCGGGAGGGCCACGCGCGTGACGTGGGTGCCGAACTGGCTGAAGCCGTCGGCGGTGACGTAACGACGGAAAACGGGGGGCATCTGATCTACGCTAGGGATGTCGGCGCTCTGCGAAATCCCCCCGACGCCGCGGCCGGATGTACGGCACCGTGCTGGTCGGCCTGGACGGCAACACCGTCATCGATCTGCTGGGGGATCGCGAAAGCGCCACGCCGGCCGCCTGGCACCGGTCTCAGGCCGGTCGCAGCCGGCCTGTCGCGCGCGCAGGTCGGCCTTACGCGTCGCCATCTCCAGCCCACGCTTCATCTCCGGGCGTAAGCGGCGGTCGCTGATCGATGCTCATGTTGATCATCGTCACACCCTCTTGCCGACACTCCAGATTGCGCCACCCGCCCACCCCGCCAACCTGCCGGAACACCGCAAACCGTGGCAGAACCGCCAGCAGTATCGTGGCGGGATGATCGAGCTTCGAGAGGGCGGTGTGATCGACTGCTCCGCCGCGCGGGTGTGGGCGGTGGTCGCCGACTACGGGCAGGACCCGCGGTGGCGGAAGGGCGTCGAGACGATGGCGCCGTCGCCCGAGGGACTCGTGCGGGTGGGGACGACCACCGCCGAGGTCATGCGGTTCGCGGGCAAGACCTATCGCAACGGCGGCGAGGTCGTGGCCGTGGAGCCGGGGCGGTCGTTCGCGTGGCGGACCAACTCGGGGATCGTCGCCGAGGGCGGCAGGCTCGTCGAACCGCTCGGCGAGGAACGGTGCCGCTTCACCTTCCACGTGCGCGTCTCCCCGCGCACCGGCTCCGAGCGGGTGCTGGAGCCGGTGCTCAGGTGGTTGCTGCGGCGCTCGATCCGTGCGGACGTCCGGCGGCTGGCCGTGGGGTTCAGCCGCCGCGCTGCTTGAGGGCGCCCCGTCCGGGCATGCGGCGATCTGCTTGGTGACCGGCTGTTTGCCCGCCAGTTCGAGGAAGTTCTTCGCCACGGTGGAGGGGATGTCGCCCGGGATGGCGTCCTCCTCCCGAGCGTGGCCTCACCCCCCAAGTGGAGTGATCGTTGCGGGTCACCCCAGGTGACGGCTTCTCGCCGCAGATGCGGGTTTCGGTCGGGGGATGAGTCCGGCGGCTTGTGCCGCGACAACGATGGCGGGGGCGTTTTCGCAGGTCGCGATGCTCGCTGGTGGGCCGTCGCCTGCTGATCTCACCGGTAGCCTCGCCGGCCCTTCGTCTTGACCGGAAAGGTTCACCGGGTTATTTGTTCGCCTGTGTCCTGGCCCTCGCCATAGGTTCACGTCATGAGCGAGGACGGCAGGACCGAGATCCGGGTCGCGGACGCGGCAGACGCGGCCGTGGTCGCACACATCCACATGGTCTCCCGAGCGGCGACCATGCCATACCTGCCCCCGCAGACGCACACTCACGACCAGGTCAGCGGATGGGTCAGGGATGTCCTGCTCAAGACGTGCCGCGTCTGGGTCGCAGTGCGCGAACTGGAGATCCTCGGTTTTGCCGCCCTTGAGGGTGACGTGCTCGAACATCTGTATCTGCGACCGGACGTCCGCCGCCAGGGCATCGGGACGCTACTCCTCGACACGGTCAGACGACACAGCCCCGAAGGAGTGTCCCTGCACGTCTTCCAACAGAACACCAACGCCCGCGCGTTCTATGAGCGGCACGGCTTCACCGTCCTCGACACGAGCGACGGTAGCGGCAACATGGAGAGCCTGCCCGACATGACCTTGCGCTGGACACCGGACGCCTGGTCAGCGCCGTCATGAGTTCGGTGGGAGCGGATTTCGGTCAGCCGAAGTTCCTGTTGATCGACGGGGATGGACGCGTGCTCGGGACTTGCCTTGATGCCGAGGGCGTCTTCATCGAGTCGGTCGAGAGCGATGAGCCGGTGACTGTCGAGATCCTGGGGTGCCTTCCCACTCGGCGCTTTACGTGACTTCTTGGAGGGGTCCAAGCGGTACCGCCTGAGAAATCCTCTTTGGCTGGAAGCGCTTCGGATGCTCGCGATTTCGGGGCGAGAGTGCCGTTCACCCTGATCTGGAGCGATTCCCACGTTGCCCAGCGGTCCCTGACAAGGACCTTGGACGAGATGGACGACGGTCCGACGTACTTCGACATCATCCAGACCATCTTCGGAGAACACGGTGTGGGAGTCACGTTGAGGTGACTGCCGGCGCATCACCGCCGCGTCCGACGAGAACGGCGCGGTGGTCACGCCCCTGAGGCTGCGCGAGCGGCTTGTGCCAGGGGTGGGGGCCGGCCCCGTTCGCCCTTTCGGGCGAAGGGGCGCGACGTCGGCCGGGCCGTGCTGGTCGATCGTTCAGCAGGTCTTGGTCTTCTGGTACGGCTTGCGGTCGTGGGTCGTCGTGATGGACTCGGAGACCGAGCGGCCCTTGGAGATGTAGCGGCAGTTCGAGTCAGAGGCCCACGACCAGGCCACCCTGACCTTCACGGCGTTCTTGCAGTTGTTGGTGAGCTTGACGGTGGTCTTGACCAGCACCTCGCCGAGACTGTTCCGCTTGCCCGTGTACGAGCGGGTCACGTAGCGATCGACGCAGGACGGAGCGTTGCCGAGGACCTGGACGGCGCTGGTGGCCTGGGTGGTAGCGGCCTGGGCGGTGCCGGCGTGGGCCGGGGCCGCGAACGCGGTCACCACGGCGGCGCACGCGAAGGCAGTGCTCAGAAAGCGCATCGATATTCTCCGGTTTCTTTGCTGCAAGAGATGAGTGGTGCTGTGCTTCGGACGGTCGTGGGTTCGGTCCCCGTCGCTGGAACAGGTATCGGGCCGTCGCCCCCCGAGCCAGGTCCATATTTTTAGTGGACGGCGGTATAAGACAGGTATGTTGCGCCGCGCGCTCAGGCCCACGCTCGGGCGGAGCGGACGGTCACGCGCAGACGGCGACGTCGGCCACTGTGGCGTTGGCGATCATTGACGGGGTTGGAGATTCGTAGCTAACTTCCGGGATTTGTGACCCCTCAGTGGATCGGTGTGGTCGGGACTGCTCTTGGCGCGGCGATCGGAAGTCTGGTCGCGATCGCTTCCGTCTTTCTCCGGGCGCGCCAGGAGGCCGCGGCCGAGGCGCGCGAGCACGAGAGAGAGCAGGTCCGTAGAGCTCGTGATCGCGAGTGGGACATCACCGTTCAGGGGCTGGACGCGCGGCGACAGACCTACGCCACTTTGTTACGGCGGGCCGCGGCCTACAGCCGGCACCTCGAAGCGATCACCGAGCAGGCTTCGGCTGCGGTCGGCGACAAGCGGGTTCCGCACCCCCTCAGGGGGGAACTGCACACCTCCAGGGCAGAGCTCGAAGATCTGGTCTTCGAGGTCGATGTGCACGCGCAGCATCCCCTTGTCGGCGATGTACTGCGGCAACTCCTTCAAGAAGGCGAAGCAGCCCAGGACGCTCTGGAAGCAGGGGAGTGGGATCAGGCCAGGGAGCTGACTCCCTTCGTAGGTCCCTTGGTGGGGAGGCTGCGCGATGTATGCCGGTGGGATCTGGGTTTGTATGGGCCGGATCCGTACGAGGACCTGAACGGCGCGCCAGGGTCGGCAGCGGACGAGGAGAAGGCGGTCGAGCAGGAAGAAGGCGCCCCGGCCGAAACGGGCTGAGGCGCAGCGAGTGGGGGTGGATCGGCCGAGGGCGTCACCGAGGTTGCCCCAAGCCGTCCGCCTGTCGTCGAGGGACGCGCCGTGCCGGGCGGGGTCCTGCCCGGCACGGCGCGTCCCGTCCTGGTCAGGGGGCGGTCATGGTGAACGTCCTGAGGGTGGTCTGCTTGACGGTGTTGCCGGCCGTGTCCCAGGCCTCGGCCTTCAGGCTGACCTGGCCGGGGCGGAGCCCCTTCAGCTTGGCGGTGTAGGTTCCGTCCTTGGCCCTCTTCAGGGTGGCGGGCTGCCAGCTCGCGCCGTCGTCGGTGCTCGCCCACACCCGCAACCCGGCGATCGCGGGCATCGCGGCGGCCGAGTCGGAATGGTAGGCCTCGACCGAGAAGCTGAGCTCGCCGCGCGCGGCCACGGTGTTGTCCAGCCGCAGCCGGTCACCCAGGTCGTAGCTGACGAACACCGCGGGCACGGGCCTGCACTGCTCCGCGTATCCCTGCATGAACCAGGAGGTGCAGTTGAAGCCGGGCTGGACGTGCTCCTTGCCGGGCGGTGCGGAGAACGTCCACTCGACGTCGTTCCCGGCGTACTTGGCGGTCAGCCGGTACGTGCCGGGTTCCTGCGCCAGGGTGAAGCGCGGGACCTTGGTGAACGGCCCGCCCCCCGGGGCGCTGGGGATCTCCACGCCGTCCCGGTAGAGGTGCAGGTCGTAGGCCGGAGCCAGGATCTCGCCCCTTCTCCAGAACCCGCTGGCGTAGTCCCTGCGCTCGCCGGTCCCCGACACCTCGAAGAAGCTGGCCCAGAGCTTGTTGCCCTGCACGCACAGGGCGCAGGTCATGTCCACGCCCTGCTTCTCCAGGATCCCGGCGGCGGGATCGGCGAGCGCGGCGACCTTCGCCGGCACGGTGCCCGCCCCCGGCGTGCTCGGCAGCGCGAACCACTCCTGGGAGGTGCGGCCCGGCCGGTCGAACACGCTGCTGAGCCACCGGCTCTGCTCCGCGCTCGACATCCCCTGGGAGTGGATCACGTTGCGGTCGAGCGGCCAGATCCATTTGGGGCGGCTCTTCGGCCCGGTGATCGAGGTGTCGGCCGCCGCCTGGCCGACGGAGAACCTGTGCAAGTCGTCCTGCTTGTAGATGTAGTCCCATTCCTGGAACGGCGTCGGCTTGGCGGCGTGGACGTTGGTGTCGACCCGGGCCAGGTCGCGATCGCGCAGCGAGAAGCGCAGCGAGGCGGGGATGCGACCCTCGAAGTAGGGGGCGAGTACGTAGCTGTAGGGAGTCTCCGGCGTCCCCGACACCCGGATGGTGACCGGGGACTTCGCCGCCTGCTCGCTCAGCCGCAGGCCCTCGGCGCTGGACAGGTGGGCCAGGGGGATCCCGATGGGCTTGGGCTCTCCCGTGAACGGCAGTTGCCAGATCGGCAACGGGATCGGGCAGGGCGAGTCACGGATGGGGTAGACGGCGATCCCGGCCGCGCCGGCGTCCCTGATGGGGCCGATCCGCTCGATCTGCGCGCCGCATGACGCGTTGCCGAAGATGTCGCGGGAGTCCTCGGCGCCCATGAGGACGAGCTTTCCGCGCAGGTCGCGCCCGGCGAGCTCCTCGGGCCGTCCCAGGCCGACGTCGACCACCCGCAGGTCCTGAGTGCCGGTGAACGGCCGCCAGTCAGGGTGCGCGTCCACCTTCCCGTACCAGTGCAGGTTGGCCGCCGGGTGCAGGGTCGTCCCGCGCGGCTCGCGGACGCTCATCGCGATCTCCGACTGGCCGAGCACCCAGGCCGTGTTGAAGCGGAACGTCCCCTTCGTGACCTTTTTCGTGGGCAGCACCCACAGTCTGTCCCACGAGCCGATCGGCGTGCCGAAGAGGACGGTGGTGAGGTGTGCCTCGCCGCTCGCGGTGGTCCGCTGGAAGAACTGCGTGTAGTTGTTGTTCAGCGGCTCCGCGGGTCTCTGCGTGTCGAAGCGGATCTGGGAGGACTTGCGGGCGTCCAGGGTGATCTCGGTGTCGCCGGTGACGGTCACCTCGGGATCGACCAGCCAGGCGTGGTTGCTCCTGCTCTCGCCGTCCACCCACTCCAGCAACTGCGTCACGCTGACGGTGCCGGCGGGGACCTTGGTGACGACCGTGCCCGGCCCCGTGATCATGTGCGGGCCGACTGAGCCCTTGTCGCCGTCGATGTCGAGGACGTCCTGGGCGATCGGGGTGCGTGGCTTGCCGTCGCGGTCGATCGAGTGGATGGTGAGATCGAACGTGGGCGCTTCGCGCACCGCGCCGACGGGCGTGGTCAGGTGGACGTCGCCGGCCTCGGCGACGACCGAGCCGGTGTATTTGCCGAGCCCCAGCCCGTCAGGGGAGAGCGTGAGTTCGGTTGTGGCGCTGCCCTTGGCCGGGACGGTGAGCGTGGCGTCCGCGACGGCGAGCCGGCCCTCGACCACGGTGCCGTTCGTGCTGCGCAGGCTGGGCTTCAGGGTGAGGGTGACCGGTTGGTCGCCGAGGTTGGTGTAGGCGAGTTCGCGGGTCAGCGGCGTGCCCGACTCGTCGAGTTGCCCGAAGTCCGCGTGCGCGGTGGCGGCGAAGACCTGCTGCGTGGTGGCGCGGGCCAGGTCCACCCGCCCGGCGCCCTGCTGGTAGACGTGGAGGCCGTCGTCCTTGGCCGTCGACATCAGCGCCGCCTTGAGCTGCGCCGCCTTCCAGTCCGGGTGCTCCTGCGCCAGGATCGCCGCCGCTCCCGCCACGTGCGGGGTGGCCATCGAGGTGCCTGACGCGCCGGTGTAGTGGTCGTCGACCGGCGTCCCCATCGTGGTGCCCGCGGCCCTGGCCGCGACGATGTTCGCGCCGGGCGCCGCGATGTCCGGCTTGAGCCCTCCGCCGAGGCGCGGGCCCTGGCTGGAGAAGTCCGCGAGCTTGTCGCTCTTGTCAACGGCGGCGACGGTGAGCGCGGACTCGGCGGCCCCCGGCATGTTGATCGTCTCCGCCGCGCCCAGGTTGCCCGCGGCGAGCACGAACAGGGTGCCGGTCTCCGCCGTGAGGTTGTCGACCGCCTGGCTGCCCGGGTCGGTGCCGTCGGTCGGGTCGCCGCCCAGGCTCATGCTGACGAGCTTCGCGCCGCTGTGCGCGGCCCACTCCATGCCCTCGATGACGCCGGACACCTCACCGCTGCCGGAGTTGTCCAGCACCTTCCCGACGATGAGCTGGGCGCCGGGCGCCACGCCCTTGTTCCTGCCGCCGGAGGCGGCACCGCTGCCGACGATGGTGGAGGCCACGTGGGTGCCGTGGCCGTGACCGTCCTGGACGTCCTGGCCCTCGATGAACGAGCGCGACTCCGTGACCTTCCCGGCCAGGTCGGGGTGCCCGGTGTCGATGCCGGTGTCCAGCACGGCCACCTTGACGCCGGTGCCGTCGAATCCGGCGGCCCAGGCCGCCGGTGCGCCGATCATCGGGACGCTCTCGGCCAGGTCGACCTTGACCTTGGCGTCCAGCCACACCTTGGAGATGCCGCCGCGCAGCGTGCCGGGTACCGCCGCCATGCCCCGCGCGGACGTCGGGACGGCCCGGACCGCCTGCCAGAACGTGGCCGCCTCGGCCTTGGCCACGTTCAGCCCGGAGGCGTGGATGCTCTCCAGTTGCGTGGTGGGGGCGCTGGCGGGGATGGCGTCCGCCGAGCTCCTGACCGAGGCGGCGGCGCTCGTCTTCGGGTACTGCACGATGACGGGGAACTGCTCGGTCCTGTCGTCGGTGTAGCCGTTCTCGGCCAGGTACTTGACGTTGAACAGCTCCTTGTCCACCCGCCCCGCCTGGACGGCGGGGTAGGCGTCCTCGGGCACCGTGTAGACGCCCTTCGGCCCCGACTGGGTGATCAGCGCGGGGCTGGTGCCGTCGGGCCTGGTGGCGGGCACGCGGTCGATCTGGTAGCGGCCGCCGCCGGTGTCGGTCAGCTTGACCTTGTCGCCGGTGATCAGGGTGATCTCGTACGGCTTGCTGGGCATGCCGTCCAGCGTCACCTCCTGGCCGGGCGGCGGCGCGGGCTGCTCGGCCCGCGCGGGAGCGGCCGCCGCCGACAGCGGCACGGCCGCGGTCGAGGCGGCCAGCGCCGCCACCAACCTGCGTAATCTCACGAGTCCTCGACTTTCCGCTCCGGGCCGGGGGCGCGCGGAGCAAGGGGGGTCAGACGGGTTCGAACCCGTCCGGCGGCCGGGGAGGTGCCCCGGCGCCAGACCCTTCCGGGTCCGGTTCGTGCTCGTCGTCGGCGTCCTGCTCGGCAGGAGCCGAAGGCTCGTCATCGGGCATGGATCCAGCGTCGCCACGGCGGCACCGCGCGGGTATGGGGTGGCGTATGGGGAAAAATCCCCATCCTTAGCTGGGGAGGTGGCGGGCGAGTTCCGTCCGGGACCGGGCGCCGGCCTTGCGCATCGCGGCGCTGACGTGCTTGTCGACCGTCTTGGGCGACAGGAAGAGCTGCCTGGCGATCTCCTGGTTCGTCATCCCGGCGGCGGCGAGCCTGGCCACCTGGAGCTGGCGCGCGGACAGCCCGCCGTCCGCCCTGGGGCTCCGTCTGGGCGCGGTGGGCCGCAATCCCCACCCGCGAGCCAGCCCGGTGACGCGGTCGAGGTCCCAGTCCGCGCCGAGAGTGGTGTAGGCGGCGATGGCCTGCCGTACGCACTCCTCGGCCGACGGATCGCCGAGCGCGAAGAGGCAGGCGGCCCGCCGCTCGGTGGCCAGGGCGGCCTCGTGGCCGGCGGGCAGCGCCGCGTAGGCGGTCGCCGCCGCGGCGAACTCGGTGGCCGCCTCCGCCCAGCGCTCCGCCCCGCCGGCGAGCAGCCCGCGCGCGTGCGCCAGTGCCGGCACGGCGAGCGGCGCGTCCAGTCCCCGGACGCCCAGGCCGTACCGGCGGACCAGGTCGGCGGCCCCGCCCTCGTCCTGCGCCGCCAGGAGCGCCTCGACCGCCGCGGGCACGGCGCGTACGCCGACCGGCCACAGGTCCCTGCGCTCCCATGACGCGAAGACCCCCGCCGTCTCCGCGACCGCCGCCCCGGGATCCCCGCGCGCGGTGTCCAGCCTGAGCAGCGCGGCGACCGGCGCGGGCAGCGTGTCCAGGTCTCCGCGGACCCCGGCAGCCCTGATGATGCCGACCAGCGCGTCCCGGCCGGCGGCGGGGGCCAGGCACGCCGCCAGGCCGTCCAGGACCGTGCGGTGGTGCGGGAGGTCCGCGTAGTGCTCGCGCAGCGCCTCGATCTCCTCGCGCAGTCCCGCCCAGTCACCGCGGTAGTAGCGCGCCGAAGCGAGCTCGCAGCGCAGGCGCACCTTGTCGTGGTCGGGCGACCCGCTCTCGCCCAGGCCGGCGAGCGCGGTCGACAGCAGGTCGTACGCCGCCTCGTGGTGGCCGCTCGCCACGGCGCCCGCCGCGATGGACTTGTAGGCGCGGGCCACCTGCCTGCTGACGGGTTCCTCGCCGGCCTCCCGCAGGACGCGGCCGGTCAGCTCCGACCAGCGCGGGTCCCCGGCCACGGCGAACACCATGGCGACCTTGCCCAGCACGAACAGCCGCAGGCCCCCGTCGCCGTCCTGCGGGAGGGTGTCCAGGGCGCGTTCCAGCCAGGCCACCCGCTCGGCGAGCGGACGGTCGGCGGTGGTGGGGATGCCGAGCCCGACCATGGCCCAGGCGGCCAGCTCGGGACGGTCACCGAGATCCTCGATCGCGTCGGCGAACGCCTGGCGCACGCGTAGCTGGTCCGTCCTGGTCAGGTCGATGTGGAGGGCGAGTTCGAGCCGGAGCTCGCCGCGTACGGTCCTGGGCAGGTCGTGGCCGAGCGCCTCGGCCAGCAGGTCCCCGATCGCCCGGACCCGGCCCGTGGCGCGGGCCGCCCTGCCCAGTCGCGTCGATAGCTCCGCCCGTCGTACGGGGTCCAGGGGGGCGTGCCGTAGCACGTCCTCCAGCAGGCGTACGGCCTCGGCGTCGTCGCCCAGGGCCAGCGCCCGGTCGGCGGCCGTGGCGGTCGCCGCCACCCAGGAGGTGATCCGGCCGGCGCCGCGCAGGTGATGCGCGATCTGCCCGTAGGGGACCGGGTGGAGCGCGCCGACCGCGGTGGCGGCGCGGGCGTGCATGGCCTGTCTGCGCCCGAGCGTGATCGCCGCGTAGGCGGCCTGGGCGGACAGGGTGTGACGGAACTCCACCAGCCCGTCCCGTTCCACCAGCAGGCCGGAGGCCAGCGCCTCGTCCGCTCCCGCCGCCCCCGGCGCCTCGTCCAGGTCCGCCACCTCGGCCAGCACGCTCAGGGGTACGGCCAGCCGCAGCACCGCCGCGGCCTCGACGACCGCGCGGGCCCGTGGCGGCAGGTGCGCCACCCGCTCCTGCACCGAGGCGCGCACCCCCGCGGGCACGTCGAGGCTCTCCAGCGCGCGCCTGGCCCAGCCGCCCTCCCAGCGGATCAGCGTCCCGCGGCTGCGCAGCAGCGCCAGCAGTTCCTGCACGGCCAGGGGCAGCCCCGACGCCCGGGAACGCAGATGCTCGGCGAACTCCGCCGACACGTGCTCCGTCTCCAGGATGGCCGCGGCCAGCGCACGGGTCTCGGCCACGTCCAGTGGCGGCAGCGTGAGGGAGTCGGCGGTGACCGTGCTCGCGGCGCGCGATGTCACCGACCGCACCGCGGCCCCCGCCTCCTCGCCCCGGTAGGTGAGCACCACCGACAGCCCGTGCGGGAGCACCGTGACGAGGTAGGTGAGGAACTCGACCGTGAGCTCGTCGGCCCAGTGCAGGTCCTCCACCACCAGGACGGCGGGCCCGAGCGCGGACAGCACCTCGGCCAGCCCGCGGAAGAGCCGGTGACGCTCGGCCGCGCGGTCGTCGAGCGCGGGCGGCGCCTCGGGCAGGACGTCGCCGAGTTCGGGCAGCAGCGGCCGGAGCGAACCCGCGACCGGGGACAGCGGGGCGCCCGCCACGTCCGCGCCCCGCCCGCGCAGGGCCTCCACGATCGGGCCGAGCGGGAACGGCTCGCGGACCTGGGCACATCCGCCGATGAGGAACCGCCGGCTGGACCGGGCCGCGAGCTCGGCCACCAGCCGGGATTTCCCGATCCCGGCCTCGCCCTCGACCACGACCACCGACGGGGCGCAGGCCAGTGCGGCCTCCAGCCGCTCCAGCTCCCTGGCCCGGCCTACGAGGGGCGGTGGGACGGCCGCCACGGCCCACCCCTCTCGGCTGCCGAACGATCACCGGCCATTCAACTGCATCAATGACCAGATGTCACGAAAAGGGACGCTGGGACCGCCTTGCGGCGATCAGCGGCAACTGCCGTGCGACCACGCCGGGAACCGGGACGTCCGTCGCGATCCACCAGGCCCCGCCGTCGCGGGCGGCGGCTCCTTGACGGGTCCCCGGTTGGTTTCAGGTCCAGGTCATGTTGATCGAGTGTTCGAAGTTGATCCAGCCGGCGCGCTTGAAGGCGTTGGCCATGGGGACGTTCTCGAGGTCCGTGGACGCGCGGATGCGGCGGACGTCCTCTTGCGTGCTGAGGACGCGGGTGCCTTCGGCGAGGATGTCGTCGATGTAGCCGTTGCCGCGGTGCTCGGGGAGTACGGCGAGGTAGCCGATGACGGGGTTGTAGTCGTTGCGGCCCGGGGTGACGAAGCCCACCGGGTCGCCGTCCGGCAGGGTCGCGATCCGCCACCAGCCCTGGGGGCTGCGGTAGCGGGCGAGTTCGTCCTCGTAGTGTCTGACGGCTGCCTCGCGGGCGGGCATCCGGGTCAGGTCGCTTCTGCTGTGCGCGTCGAGCGTCCCGTCGAGGACCCGGGTCATCAGGGAGAGGAGTTCCTCGGTGTCGCGGACGGGGCGGAACGTCAGGCGTCCGGTCGGTTCGGGGATCGGGGTTCCGGGACGCCATTCCAGGCGGAGTCGTTCGACGAACAGGCGGGCGCCGGTCCGCTCCAGCGCGTTCATCCGGTCCTCGACCGGTCGCCTGGCCGCTTCGGCCTCGCGCCAGTCGGGCGGGACCATGCGGATGTAGTTGGGCGGGGCGGCGTCCGCCGGGACGACTTCGGCCATGGCGGCCCGCAGCAGCCGTTCGCCGAGGTCCACGCGCCGGCCGCGGTCCGCGATGGCGTCGTCGATGTCGAGGACGTCCAGGAGGAACGGTGTGTCGTCGCCCGCCTGGCTCCACCAGGCGGCCCTGGCCAGGAGGCGGTCGCCCTGGAGGGCGAACCACATCCACCCCGGCCGGCGGCGGCCGGCGGCGAGGTCGTCCGCCAGTTCCTCGTTGAGGAGGTAGGGCAGGCGGCAGAAAAGGTCGAGTTCGTCAGGCCCGGTGATCGGGCGGATGGTCAGGTCGTTCTGTTCCACGGTCAAAGCACGCTCCGGGTGAGGGCGCTCGGCCGCCCCGGGTCAGACGTGGTCCGCGGCCCGGGAGGGCACGAGCACGGTGATCATGGCGATCATGGGCTTATCCCTCCTTTCGGTTGGTGGCCCCTGCTCTGGGTCGGCGGGGCCGACCACAAGGTTTATCCGATCGCCTGTTCCCGCGCAAACGTGTTCGTCGTGATCCGGCGGGACGTCCGCGCCGTCGTCAACGACCGAGGGGTCGTGACGGCGGGGGTCGATGAGGCCGTCAGTCTTCAGTATTTGTCCAGAAAGTCGCTTTAGCAGTAGTCGTTCGCCGCGGCGTGGTACCAATGTGTGCTTCTTCAACATCTGGTGCTCCAGGGAGAAATGTGATGACGCTCTCCAGGCGGCGGCTCCTGCAGACCGGGGCCGCGGTGCTGCCCGCCGTGGCGCTCGGCGCGCGACCTGCGGCAGCGGCGGCGGCGGGGGCCGCGGCGATCCCGACGACCGGGGTCGTGCCGGCCGCGCTCAGCGGGTTCGACACGGCGATGAAGACGTACATCGCCGAGCGGGCCATCTCGAGTGCCCAGCTCGCGGTGGCCAAGAACGGCAAGATCCTGCTCGCCCGCGGCTACGGCTCCTACCAGCGCGCCGGCGCGACCGTGAACGTGCAGCCGACCTCGCTGTTCCGGATCGCCAGCCTCAGCAAGAGCCTGACCGGGGCCGCGCTGGCCCGGCTGGCCCAGGACGGCAAGGTCAGCCTGGGCGCGAAGGTGTCGGACCTGCTGGGCCTGTCCACCACGGCCGACCCGCGGCTGGCGAACGTCACCCTCTGGCGGCTGTTGCAGCACACCGGCGGCTGGGACCGCGGCGTGTCGAAGGACCCGCTCTGGATCGACCACACGATCGCGGCGTCCCTGGGCGTGGCGTTGCCGATCGGCCACGCCGACATCACGAAGTACGTCACCGCGCGCCCGCTCGACTTCGCCCCCGGCAGCAAGTACGTCTACAGCAACTACGGCTACATGCTGGCCGGCCGGGTGATCGAGAAGGTCTCGGGCATGAGCTACGAGGCGTACGTCCGGGACACGCTGCTCGCCCCCGTGAAGATCACCCGGATGCTGCTCGGCCAAAGCGTGGAGCCGTTCGCCACCGAGGTGAACTACGAGTCGCAGTACACCAACAAGAGCGTCGTGGACGGCTCGGGCGCGACCGTGCCCTACCCGTACGGCGGCTTCAACATGCCCAACCAGGACGCCAACGGCGGCTGGCTCGCCTCGGCGGTGGACCTGGTCAAGTGGGGTTTCGTCTTCGACGCGGCGGGCCCGGTGCTCAACGGCACGTCGATCTCGCGGGTGTTCGCCAAGCCGGAGACCGGGGTCACGGCCGGCGGCTCCTGGTACGGCCTGGGCTGGCACGTCCGCACCAACAACCTCGGCACGCTGAACACCTGGCACAACGGCTCGATGCCGGGCACCTTCAGCTTCCTGGCACGGATCCAGAACGGCGTCAGCTACTGCGCGATCTTCAACCGGCGGGAGGAGACGGGCACGCCGGACTACGACTCGATCGACCCGATCCTCGGCCAGGCGAGCAGCGGCGTGACGACCTGGCCCACGACCGACCTCACCTCGCGGTACTTCTGAGCCGGAGGGCCCGGCTCAGAAGTACGCCCGGCGGACGTGCGGTCACTGGAGCGTGCAGACCGAGCCGTTCAGGGTGAAGACGGACGGGAGCACGTTCGGGCCGTTGTAGTTGCCGACGTAGCCGATCGTGGTCGTGGCCCCGGTCGCCAGCGCGGGGTTGGCGGCCTCGTTGACGGCCTTGACCTCCGAGCCCGACTGCGTCCAGACGGCGCTCCAGCCGCTGCCCAGGCTCTGCCACGACCTGGGCCAGTCGAAGGCCAGCGTCCAGCCGTTGAGCGGGGCGCCGTTGTTGGTGACGTCGACGGCGGCGACGTACCCGCTGGCCCAGTCGGTGGTGACGGTCAGCCGGACGGAGCAGGAGCTGGTGGCGGGGGTGCCGGTGGTGAAGGTCAGCGGGGGCGAGGGGTCCGACACGGCGCCGCCGGTGTCCCTGGCGACGACGTTGACGGTGTAGCGGGTGCCGGGCTTGAGGTTGCCGACCGTGAACGTGGTGCCGGTGCTCTCACCGAGCTGCTCGGAGACGGCTCCGTTCTGGCGGTAGAGCTCATACTTGGCGACCGGCCGGGTGCCGGGCTTGGCGGCGGGCCAGGTGATCCTGGCCGTCTGGTCGGTGACGGCGCCGGCGGCGGGCTGGCCCGGCTCGCCGGGGCGGCCGGCCTGGACCGACGACGGGCGCAGGAGCACGGTGGTCAGCGAGAGCGGCGGCAGGGTCTGCGCGGTCGCGGTGCCGGTCGAGGACGTGGTGATGCTCGTGGCCCCGTTCGTGTGCGACAGGACGGTGGGCGCGCCCGCGGCGGGCGAGAAGCCCGAGTAGCCGAGCTCGACCGGGTACGACGTGTCGGACGAGGTGTTGATCAGCAGGACGGCCAGATCCCCGTTCGGGCGGCGGGCCGCGTGCGCGCTGACCTTCGGCTGGTCCGTCGCGGCCCGGATGAACCGGTCACCGGGGCGGGCGAACCTGCTCACCATCTGCAGCGCGTAGTAGGGCGCGAAGGGGGTGTTCAGCGCGGGCTCGCAGACGCTGCCGTCGGAGGTGCACGCGCCGCTCGACAGCAGGCCGAAGTCGCCGTAGTCGGTGTGCCCCTCGACCTCGGTGACGGCGCCGATGCCGTTGTGCACGTTCCACCAGTCCACGGTGAAGACGCCGCCCGCCAGCAGCGTGGCGTACGCGTCGGCGGCGGCCAGCGCGCCCGGCTGGGTGTTGGTGCCGTTGCTGCTCGACCCGGTGTTGAACTCGGTCATCGCGATGCCGATCCGCTCGGAGCCGGGGCCGGCGTACCTGGCGATCTGGTCGCGGGTGAGCTGGAGCATGTCGGGCACGTGGCCGGTCCTGTCGAGGGCGCCGGGGTACCAGTGCAGGATGACGAAGTCGATCTTCGAGCCGGCGGCGGACAGCACGACCTTGTTCCACGAGCCGCTGTCGCCCTCGGCGGTGATGGCGTCGGGCCAGTTCGCGGGCGTGGTCAGCACGGCGCCGATCTTGATGGTGGGATCGACGGCCTTCATCGCGTCGGCGTAGGAGACGACGTGGCGGGCGTACTCGTTCGGGCTCTTGTCGGCGTGGTCGTCGGCCTCCCAGGCGGAGCCGTAGTGGCCGTTGCCGTAGTTCTCGTTGCCGATCTCCCAGTACTTGATGCCGTACTTCTTGGTGACGTTGGCCTGGCGCACCCAGGCCGCGGCCTCCTCGGCGGTGCCCGTGCCGTAGTTGGCGGTCACCATCGCCTGGCCGCCGGTGCGGCGCACGCCGCTCATGAACGTGTCGAAGTCGGTGTTCGGCGCCACGTAGCCGCCGGGGGCGGTGTGGTCGGCCCAGTGGTAGATGTCGGAGTAGGAGCCGCCGGGATAGCGCAGCAGCTTCATGCCCGCGTCCTTGAGCAGGTCGGCGGTCTCGTTCGTGCCCAGGTTGGAGTCCCAGATCGCGTGGTTGGTGCCGAGCCCCGTGTCGGGGACGGCGGCGAGCGCGGCGCGGGCGTTCACGGTCACCTTGACGGCGGCGCTCGCGCCCGCTGTGCCGGCCGCTGTGCCGGCCGCTGTGCCGGCCGCGTGCGCGGTGCTGACGGTCAAGGTGGTGGGGACGTTCAAGGCGGTCAGCGTCAGCAGGACCGCCAACGCGGATCGCAGGGGGATTTTCGGCATCGGCGCACCTCGTGCTGGATTTGCGGGTATCGAGCTCGACGCCTCCTCCTGACCAGGAAGCCCCATGATCATGGGCGGTGGCCGCACGGGCGTCAATCGCGGCTGAAACTTTCACGACATACACCGAATGTCATGATGGAGCGCATGCTGGAGCCTGCCGGACTGGGTGAACTGGAGGAACGCGCGTACCGGTTACTCGTACGGGCGGGTGAGACGGACGCCACCACCCTCGCCGAGGAACTGGGAATCACGACGGACGCGGCCACCGCCGCGCTGCGCGACATGCTGGGCGCGGGCCTGGCCCGCGAGGCGGCGGGCGGCAGGTACGCCCCGGTCGCGCCGGAGGTCGCGCTCGGCCCCCGCCTGGTACGCCGCCAGGAGACGATCGACTGGGCGCGGCAGGCCGTCGAGCAGCTCGCCGAGGAGTACCGCGCCGGCCTGCGCCGCCGGGACGCCGACCGGCTGATCGAGGTGCTGCCGAGCCGCGCGGTGCTGCGCGAGCGGGTCCGCCACCTCCAAGACAGCGCCCGCGAGGAGGTCCTGTACTTCTGCCGCGCGGGCCACGTGGTGATGCCGTCCGTGGACAACACCGAGGAACTGGAGGCGCTCGGCCGCGGCGTGCGCTACCGGGTCATCTACGAGCAGGCCCTGCTCGCGGAGCCCGGGATGGTGGCCAACGTCGCCTACGGGATCAAGCTGGGCGAGCAGGCGCGGGCGCTGCGCGAGCTGCCGGTGCGGATGATGATCGCCGACCGGTCCATGGCGCTGCTGCCGCTCGTGCAGCACGTGGACGGGGTGAGCGACACCACGGCCGCGCTCGTGCGGGGGAGCAGCCTGCTGGAGGCGCTGATCGCGCTGTTCGAGGCCCAGTGGGAGCGGGCCACGCCGATCAGGTTCTCGGAGGACGGACGGGTCACCGACGCCCCGTCCGGCCCCCTGGACGCCGACGAGCTCTACCTGTTGTCGCTGCTGGTCGCCGGCGTGCCGGAGAAGACGATCGCCACCCAGCTCGGCCTCAGCCTGCGCACGGTGCAGCGCCGCGTCTACCACCTGATGCGGCTCGCGGGCGCGCAGACCAGGATGCAACTGGCCTGGCACGCGGCCCGCGAGCGCTGGCTCTGAGCGCTGACTCTGAGCGCGGGCTAGTTGTACTGGTAGCCCTTCGTGGCCCTGCGCCGGCTGTGGTCGTACACCGAGGCGCGGTACATGCTGACCGACAGCTCGCCGTGCTCGGCCCGGCCGCAGGTGCCGAGGCCGGCGAGCTGGTGGATCTCGAAGCGGGTGGTCGGGTCGCCGCCCACGAAGTACTCGGCGCGGGCCTGGTACTCGTCGGCCCTGGTGTCGCAGGCGTAGACGAACGTCTTGCGCTCGGAGAAGCAGACGGTCGCGGCGTTCTTCGTCGAGGCGCAGGTCCTGGACTTGGCGCGGGCCTCGGCGGGCGTGGTGCGGGTCTCCCGCTTGACCGGATATTTCGCCATGTTGCGGACGGTCTTCCACCGGCCGTACCTGACCCGGTGGTCGCCCTGGTAGAGGGCGGCGCGGAAGGTCACGACACGGCCGATCTCCCGGTTGCCGCGCACCTCGCCGTGACGGGCCAGGTTGTGGATGACGTACTGGGTGCCGAGGTAGCCGTTCAGGTAGTACTCGACCGCGGGGTGGCTGCGGTCGTCGGCGGTGTCCTCGACGGTGATGCCGGGCCGGTCGCTCCCGTCGGGGCCCACGCACGCCTGCGCGCCCTTGATACGCACGCACACCGGCTCGTCGGCGGTGACGGCCGGGCGCTCGGCCGTCTGGGCGACCTGGGCCGCCTGGGTCGTCTGGGTCGCCCGGACGACCGGGGAACGGGGCGGCGCGGGCGTGGCGCCCGCCCCGACGGTGCTGAACGCGACGGCCGCCGTCACGGCCGCCGCGATGACTGCGCGACGTAATGCCACTGCAACCTCACCAGCCTCAATCTGTCACCGTGCTTTTGCCTGGATGTGACGCCAGGAACGCGGTGAAGGTTCCGGATCGGGCGGCATTCGTTCAGCGACCGTTCAGGAAAGCCGGGAGGAGACCGGGACGCTCAGGCCGCCCGCCTGCGGGTGAGACTGGCCAGCAGCAGGAGCAGGGCGCTCTGCGCCAGCATGCCGGGGGCGAGCGGCGGGGCCATCCCGACCGACTTCGTCAGCGCGTACCACCACTGGGTGAGCGGCGAGAACGAGTCCCACTCCGGGTCCATCGCGCCCATGCCGTGGTTGACCGAGACGTGCATGAACACCCCGTACGCCGAGGCGAGCAGCACCATCGTGGCCAGCACGCGCACGACGGTGAGCACCGGCCCGGCGTCCCGCAGGAGCAGCAGCACCAGCGCGACCCCGAGCAGCGCCAGCGCCACCCAGGGGATGAGCTGCACGGGGGTCGCCCAGTGACGCTCGAAGGCGAGCTCCAGCGCCGCGCCCACGATGCCGATCGCCACCAGCGCCAGGAGCCCCAGCCGCAGTGCCGCGGGGCCGTCGGGGACGAGCCGGCGCGAGTGCCGCGCGCCCGTCTGGGCGGTCGTCCGAGGAGGAGATGAGGTCATGTGCGGGGACCACCGTCCGATGCGAGGGTCGCTTTCGAGGTCGTCTCAAACGTCTCCGGGGATCCTCAGAGTATTCTCAGCGAATTCTGAAGATCTGGTGAGAACTCGGGCGATCCGCTCCTCTTCGCGGGCGGCGAGCCTCAGATGATCGGTACGACCGCGCGGCCGTACCGATCGGCCGGCACCCGGATCACATGTTGATCATGTGACCGGCGAGCCCGTGGACGGCCTCCTTGACGGCCTCCCCGAGCGTCGGGTGCGCGTGCACGTTGCGGGCCACCTCGTGCACGGTCAGGTCCCACTGCTGGGCCAGCGTCAGCTCGGGCAGCAGCTCGGTCACCTCGGGCCCGATCAGGTGGGCCCCGAGCAGCTCACCGTGCGTGTTGTCACTGATGATCTTCACGAACCCGGCCGTGTCGCCCAGCCCGTGCGCCTTGCCGTTCGCGGTGAACGGGAACTTCGCCACCTTCACGTCGTAACCCAGGTCGCGGGCCTGCGCCTCGGTGTAGCCGAAGCTGGCCACCTGCGGCTGGCAGTACGTGGCCCGCGGGATCATCACGTAGTCGAGCTCCATGGTCTCGGCGTCGGCGATCGTCTCCGCCGCGATGATGCCCATCGACTCGGCGGCGTGCGCCAGCATCAGCTTCGCCGTGACGTCGCCGATGGCGAAGATGCTCGGCACGTTCGTCCGGCACCGGCCGTCCACGGCGATCGCGCCCCGCTCGGTCAGCGCCACCCCGGTCTTCTCCAGCCCGTAGCCGTCGACGCGCGGCTGGAACCCGATGGCCTGCAGCACCTTGTCCGCCTCCAGCACCTGCGTCTGGCCGTCGCGGGTGACGGTGACCCTGACCGCGGAGCCGGTGTCGTCGATGCTGTCCACGCGGGTCGAGGTCAGCACCTCGATGCCGAGCCGCTTGTAACGCTTGGCCAGTTCGGCGGAGACCTCTTCGTCCTCCAGCGGCACGACCCGGTCGAGGAACTCGACGATGGTCACCTTGACGCCGTAGTTGTGCAGCACGTACGCGAACTCCACGCCGATCGCCCCGGCGCCCGCGATGACGATGCTGCCGGGCAGGTCCTCGGAGAGGATCTGCTCCTCGTACGTCACCACCCGCTCCGAGAGCTGCGTGCCGGGGATCAGCCTGGTGGTCGCGCCGGCCGCGATGATGCAGTGGGAGAAGGTGATCGTCTCACCGTTCACCTGGAGCGTGTTGGCGTCGAGGAACGTGCCACGACCGTCGTACTCGGTGATGGCGTTCTTCTTCATCAGGTAGTGAACGCCCTTGACGCGCCCGTCGGCCACCTTGCGGCTGCGCTGGAAGGCCGCGCCGTAGTCGAAGGTGACCTCCCCGCTGATGCCGAAGGTCTTGGCCTCATTGTGGAAGATGTGGGCGAGCTCCGCGTTGCGCAGCAGCGCCTTGGACGGGATGCAGCCCACGTTCAGGCAGACGCCACCCCAGTACTTCTCCTCGACGACCGCGGTGCGCAGTCCGAGCTGGGCGGCGCGGACCGCGGCCGTGTAGCCTCCAGGACCCGCGCCGAGGACGACGACGTCATAGTGAGTGCTCATGAGTCGGACCATACCGCTCGCCCGACTCTGCCCCGGACCTCAGACCTCCACCTGGTACGGCAGGGTCAGCTCGTCGGCGGGAACGCCGCGGATCCCCCAGTTCGTCCGGGGCATCTCGACGATCGTGATCTCCAGGTCCTCGGGGTCGTACCCGGATCTGTCGTAGAGCTCGCGGATCAGCGCCCGCTTGGCGTCGTCGCTGCGGCCGGTGAAGCACAGCACCTCGATGATGAGATATCGCTCACTCCGCCCGGGGCAGACGAAGTCGTCCGCGTCCAGCAGCAGGAAGCGGTGGAACCGCTTGCCCTCCGGGATTCCCCACGCGTTCACCAGGCAGGTCTGGACGAGATCCGAGACCTCCCGCTGCCGCCCCGCCCAGACGTCCCGGCGGCCGTACACCTTCACTTGTGCCATGGCCGGCCAATATAGCCGCCAGGATGTTGAGTTGTGATCCGCATACTCCTGGCCGACGACGAGGCCATGATCAGGGCGGGGGTCCGGGCGATCCTCCAGTCCGATCCAGAGCTGGAGGTGGTGGCCGAGGCCGGCGACGGCAGGCAGGCCGTCGACCTGGCCATCAGCCACCACCCCGACGTCGCGCTGCTCGACATCCGCATGCCGCGCCTCGACGGCCTGGCCGCGGCGGCGGAACTGCGCAGGGCCGCGCCGGGCACGGCCGTGGTGATGCTGACCACCTTCGGGGAGGACGACTACATCGCCAAGGCGCTCGACATCGGCGCCAGCGGCTTCCTGCTCAAGTCGGGCGACCCGCGCGAGCTCATCGCCGGCGTGCACGCGGTCGCCGGCGGGGCCGCGTACCTGTCGCCCAAGGTCGCCCAGCGCGTCATCGCGCAGCTCTCCGGCGGCCGGCTGGCCAGGGGCGCCCAGGCGCGCGACCGCATCGCCGCGCTCACCGAACGCGAGCGCGAGGTGCTCGCCCTGCTCGGGGCCGGGATGTCCAACGCCGAGATCGCCCGTGAGCTGCACATCGTCGAGGGCACGGTGAAGGCGTACGTGAGCGCCATCCTCACCCGGCTCGACGTACGCAACCGCGTCCAGGCCGCGATCATCGCCCACGAAGCCGGCTTGGTAGCCTGACCCGTGATGTATCGCCTCGTGTTCTCGCAGGTCTTGCGGCGTTTCGACGCCGAGGCCGTGCACCATCTCACCGTGAGCGCCCTCGCGCTCCTCGCCCGGCTGCCGTTGCTCAAGCGGTTGCTGCACCGGATGCTCGCGCCGCACGACCCGGTCCTGCGCGTGACCGCGTTCGGCGTGCACTTCCCCGGGCCGCTCGGGCTGGCCGCCGGCTTCGACAAGGACGCCGCCTGCGCCGAGGCCGTCGCCGCGCTCGGCTTCGGCCACGTCGAGGTCGGCACGATCACCGCCCACGGGCAGCCGGGCAACCCGCGTCCCCGCCTGTTCCGGCAGGTGCGGCAGCACGCCGTGGTCAACCGGATGGGCTTCAACAACGCCGGCGCCGCGGCCGCCGCCCGCAGGCTGCGCCGTGCGCGCGGCGTCCCGGTGGTCGTCGGCGTGAACATCGGCAAGACCAAGGTCGTCCCGGAGGCCGAGGCCGTCGCCGACTACGTGACCAGCGCCAGGAAGCTCGCCCCGCTGGCCGACTACCTGGTGGTCAACGTCAGCTCGCCCAACACCCCCGGGCTGCGCAACCTCCAGGCGGTCTCGCTGCTGCGCCCGCTGCTGGCCGCCGTCAAGGAGGTCGCCGACGCCACGCCGCGCCGTACGCCGCTGCTCGTCAAGATCGCCCCCGACCTGGCCGACGAGGACGTCGACGCGGTCGCCGAGCTGGCCATGGAGCTGGAGCTCGACGGCATCATCGCCACCAACACCACGATCAGGCACGAGGGCGAGAGCGGCGGACTGTCGGGCCGCCCGCTGAAGGCCCGCTCGCTGGAGGTGCTGCGCCGCCTGCGCGCCAAGGTCGGCGACCGCATCACGCTGGTCTCGGCCGGCGGCGTCGAGGACGTGGACGACGTCTGGGAGCGCATCCTGGCCGGGGCCACCCTGGTGCAGGGCTACACGGGCTGGATCTACGGCGGCCCGCTGTGGGCCGCGCGCATCCACCGCGACCTCGCGCGCCGCGTGCGCCGCCACGGCCTCAAGTCCGTCACGGAGGCCATCGGCCGGACGGCCTGAAGCCCCGCGCGGCCTATCGTGGCATGGTGATCGAACCAGTCTCGCTCGTTGACGACATCGTCCTGCGCCTGGCGACCGAGCAGGACACCGAGGCGCTGCTCGCCGCCTGCCTGCGCAACCGCGACCACCTGGCCCGCTGGGAGCCGCGCCGGCCCGAGGAGTTCTTCACCGTGGCGGGCCAGGCCCGGCGCCTCGAAGCGCTGCTCGACCAGCAGGCCAGGAACCAGGCGGTGGCGTGGGTGCTGGCCGACGGCGAGCGGATCGTGGGCCGCATGACGCTGAACGACATCGTCCGCGGCCCGTTCCTGAACGCCCACCTCGGCTACTGGATCGACGCCGGGCACACCGGCCGGGGCCTGGCCACGCAGGCGGTGCTGGAGGTGTGCCGGATCGCCGACCAGGAGCTCGGCCTGCACCGGATCGCGGCGGGCACGCTGCTTGACAACGTGGCCTCCCAGAGCGTGCTGCGCAAGGCGGGCTTCGAGCAGTTCGGCACCGCGCCGCGCTACCTGGAGATCGACGGCCGGTGGCAGGACCACCGGCTGTTCCAGCTCATCCTCAACGACCGCCCCGCCTTCTGAGCGCCGGCGTCAGATGCTCGGCCGGGTGGACTCCGCGTCGTGGGTCAGGGCGTCGATGCGGGACATCACCTCGGTGATGCGCACCGCGCTCGGACGGTGCGGCCGGCGGCGCTGCCACGGGTGCGGCCCGTCCAGCGGGCGGTACTCGACCCCCAGGGCGTCCAGCCGGCCGAGGTGCTCGGCCAGCCGCCCGTCGAAGCCGTCGGCGACGCCGCCCGACCAGGCCACCTCCGCCACGGCGCAGGCGCGCGGCCACAGCCGGTAGTCCACCGTGCGGGCGTCGGGGACGCGCTCGGTCCACAACTGCGCCTGCACCCCCAGGACGTGAGCCCGCTCCTGCTCCGACCACTCGGCGGGCACGGGCGCGAACGCGGCCACGTCCGCCAGCGTGATCGCGTCCCCGATCGCCATCGGCTCGTCGGGCGAGGACGCCTCGGCGTAGTCGAGGTAGAGCGGGTACACCGGCGTCGCCACCACGTCGTGCCCGGCGGCGGCGGCCCGGCGGCCCACGTTCATGCCCCGCCACGGCATCACGATCGTGTCCTGCCGCAGCCCGCCGCTGACGAACGCCTCGTCCCACACCACCGCCCGCGCGCCCCGCTCGGCCAGCGCGTCCGCCAGCCGCCGCAGGAACCACGCCTGCAGCTCGTTGACGCTCGCCAGCCCCAGCGACTCGCGGTAGGCGCCGATCTCCGGCGAGGCGGCCCAGTGGTCGAGCACGACCTCGTCGCCGCCGATGTGCGCGTACGGCGTCTCGCCCAGCGCCCCGAGCAGCTCGTCGAAGATCGTGACCAGGAATTCCACGGTCGGCGGCAGCGGCGACAGGATCGCGGGGGAGATGCCCCAGCGGTCGAGCACGTCGTGCCGCTCCCCGGTGGCCCCGAACTCCGGGTAGGCCGCCAGGATCGCCGAGGCGTGCCCCGGCACGTCGATCTCGGGCACGATGACGACGCAGCGGGAGCGGGCGTAGGCGGCGATCTCGGCGAGGTCGTCGAGGGTGTAGTAGCCGCCGTGCGGCACGTCGTCGTAGGTGTCCGGCTCGCGGTGGTGGTTGGTCGCCGTGCGCGGCCGGTGCGAGGCCACCTCGTGCAGGCGCGGGTAGGCGCGGCTCTCGACCCGCCAGCCCTGGTCGTCCACCAGGTGCAGGTGCAGCCGGTTGAGCTTGTGCACGGCCATCAGGTCGATCAGCCGCAGGATCTCCCGCTTGGGGAAGAAGTGCCGCGCGACGTCGAGGTGCAGGCCCCGCCAGGCGAAGCGGGGCTCGTCCTCGATCCGCACCCCGGGGACCGGCCACGACCCGCCGCCGGTGAACCGGTAGGAGGCGGCCGGCAGGAGCTGGTGCAGCGACTGCGCCGCGTAGAACGCGCCCGCCCGGCCGCCCGCCACGATCTCCACCCCGCGCGAGCCGACCGTCAGCCGGTACGCTTCCTCGCCCAGCTCCGGGTCACGCCGTACGTCGATCCCGCCGGAGTCGCCGGGCAGCGGGTCGAGGCGGGCCAGCGCGGGGCGGACGGCGTCCACCAGGTCGCCGGACACTGTCACGCCGGCGTTCAGCACGTAGGAGGCGGAGAGGTCACGAAGCAGCGCGGGGCGAGGAATCATGATTTGAGATAGTGCTGCAATCCGTTCGACAGCGCCAGAGCGATCCGCTGCCGGAAGCGCGGGTCCTGGAACTTGGCCGCCTCGCCCGGATCACGCATGTTCCCGCTCTCGAACAGGACCTTCGGCACGGTGGACAGGTTGAGCCCGCCGATGTCGTTGCGGGGGTCGAGCCCGTTCTTGCCGATGTAGTTGGAGTACGGCACCCCCGTGCCCTTGCGGTACGCGTCGCGCACGGCGATCCCGAGCTTGCGGGAGGGGCCCACGACCTTGTCGACGGGCCCGTTGATCTTCTCGGGCAGGATGACGTGGAAGCCGCGGTGGCCCGGGGTGTCCGAGCCGTCGGCGTGCACCGAGATGGCGGCGTCGGCCTTGGCCTTGTTGCCGATGGCGGCCCGTTCGGTGATGCACGGCCCGACGCCGTTGTTGCTGTTCCTGGTCAGCTTCACGGTGGCGCCGCGGCCCTCGAGGATCTTGGTCATCCGCCTGGAGACGTCCCAGGTGAAGGCGGCCTCGCTGTACCCGCTGTTGGTCGCGGTGCCGGTGGTGTCGCATTCCTTCCACTTGGTCAGCACGTAGACCTTGCGGTTGATCTCGGCGGGGTGGCGGTAGTTGGCGCCGTTGTGGCCGGGATCGATGACGATGACCTTGCCTTCGAGCGGCTTGGCCTCCGGCGGCGCCTGCTTCGCGGGCCCGGAGGAGGGGGCGGAGGAGGGAGACGCCTGCCCCGCGACGGTCGCAGGGGCGGCCTGACCTGCCGCGGCGCCACCGGAGCCGGTGCCGCCACACGCGGAGGCGATCAGGCCGCAAACGGCGAGGGCGGTGGCTGGTAGAGCACGCATGCCGTCCAACTTACGGCAGAGTGGGAGCACAAGCCCGTCTTATGCCAAGCGTGGCGAGCCGGTACGTGCTCACCAGACCCGCTCGCCGACCTCCTGCCGTTCGAGCAGGGCGGCCAGCTCCCGCGCGTCCTCGGCGTCGAGCCCGAGGACGACGCGGGGGCGGCCCCACGGATGGTCGAGCGAGTGGGCGACGTAGCTGGCGACCGACTCGGCGCAGCCCTCGGTGCTCCGTCCCCTGCCCGCCCTCCAGTGTCCCCAGGCGCGCTCGAGCTCGGCCGCCGCGCGCTGGGCGCAGGACACCAGTTCCGGATCACGCATGACTGTTCCCCCGGATCAGACCGTGGCCGGATCGGATCCGGCCACAATTAGCATGACCCTGACGAGTAAACCGCCGTGTGGCCGCGCCTCCACACGGCTTGACCCAGCTTTGGCGCACCTTTAGGCGGGTCCCGTGCTTCGTCGCACGATCAGTTCCGGACGGATCTCCCGCAGCCGCGCGACCTTCGCGGGGTCCCCGATCCGGTCGCTCAGCAGCGCGGCGGCCGACCTGCCCATGCTGCGGCGAGGCTGATCGACCGAGGTGAGCGAGATGTGGTGGGAGGCCGACAGGTGCGTGTTGTCGTAGCCGACCACCGAGAGGTCCTCGGGTACGCGCAGGCCCAGGTCGTCGGCTGCGGAGAGCACGCCGAGCGCGACCACGTCGTTGGCGGCGAAGATCGCCGTGGGCCTGGGGTCGCGGGTCAGCAGCGCGAGCGCCGCCTCCCTGCCGGCCTCTTCGGTCGAGTCCGCGGCCTCGACCATGATGTACGGCGCCAGCGAGTGCCTGCGCATCGCCACGAGGTAGCCCTCGCAGCGCGACGGTCGCCGGCCCTCGATGTGCGCGATCCGTTTGTGGCCCAGCTCGACCAGGTGGTCGATGGCCAGACGGGCCCCGAGCTGGTCGTCGTCGACCACGATGTCGACGCCGTCGAGCTCGATGTCACGTTCCCCCACGACGACCGTGGGGGTGTAGGCGGTGGCCTCGATCAGGGTCTCGCTGGTCGGCGCGATCCCGAGCAGGACCAGCCCGTCGACCCGCAGTTCGAGGAAGGCCTCCACGGCCTCGTCCTCGAAGGCGGGGTCCCACTGGCTGTTCCCGATCAGCATGCGCAGGCCGTCGCCGTGCAGGCTCTCCTGCAGTCCGTCGAGGAACTCCGCGTAGAACGGGTTGTGCAGGTCGGCGACGAGCGCGCCCACCAGATGCGTACGGCCTTCGACCAGGCTCCGGGCGACCGCGTTCGGCCGGTAGCCGAGCTCGCGGGCGGCCTGGAGCACGGCCTGGCGCCGGTGCTCGCTCACGTGCGGGGACCCGCGGAGCACGAGCGAGACCAGCGACTTGGACACGCCGGCGCGTTCGGCGACGTTACGGATGGTGGGTCTGGGCCGAGGCAGTGCGTCTACCTCTCTTAGCTCAGCGATGGTTGACGTGTTGACGGGCGGTCCTGACATGTGTCTCCCCCGCGATGCGGATATGGGCACCTGTCTGACCAAACGATCGAGTTCGCCGCAGGGTACGGCTTCCGTTACGGATTGGCTTAACCTCCGTGGCGAAAACCGGATATTGACTGCACGCTTCGGCGTCCGCTATTGGGTACGGCGTCGGATACCGTACACATGTGACACCCGGGAAGTCAGCCGAGACGGCACGGCCGGCACGGCGCAGGCTCAGCGTGGACCGGCGTCGGGAAGAGCTCATGGCGGCGGCGCTGGAGCTGTTCAGCACCCGCGACGCGGAGGACGTCTCGATCGACGACGTGGCCTCGGCGGCGGGGGCTTCGCGGGCCCTGGTCTACCACTACTTCGGCGGCAAGCAGGAGCTCTACGTGGCCGCGCTGCGCAGCGCGGCGGAGCAACTGGAGTCGCGGCTGCGCCCGCAGGGGGGCGGCCGGCCGATCGAGGAGCTGGCCTCGGGGCTCGGGCGCTACTTCGACTTCGTCGAGGAGCACGCGGCCGGCTTCGCCGCGCTGCTGCGGGGCGGCCCGGCCAACCGGAGCGGCGAGGTCGGCGAGATCGTCGACGGGGTGCGCCGGCGGCTGTTCCGGCTGATCCAGAAGCAGATGGGCGTCGAGGAGCCGAGCCCGGTGCTGCGCACGACCCTGCGCTCGTGGATCGCCTCCGTGGAGACGGCGGGCCTCGACTGGCTGGAGCACCGCGACGTCGAGCGTCCGACGCTGGAGAAGCTGCTCGTCGAGCAGATGGTCGCGCTGCTGGGGGTCGCCGCCGCCCATGACGGCGAGGTCGCCGGGCTGCTGGAGCGGCTGGCCTGACCGGCCCCTGGAGGACGAACGCGTCGGGGGTGCCACCGGCACGCGGGCCGTTTCGCGGTGAACGGGCGGGTTGCGTGGGGGATGTGCTCAGCGGCCGGCGTCACGAAGCGTGACCGCGTCTGGCGTCACTGAACGTGACGATGGCCGGTGTCACCGAGCGTGATCACGGCTGACGTCGCGGAGCACGACTGTGGCCAAGGTCACGGCAGACGGCGACGGGGCCGGGGGAGCGAACGGGGTGCCGGGAAGAGAAGAATGGCGCCGGCGCGGGCGGCGCCAACCTCCCCATCGTCACGAGCAAGTGGTGGACCGGGCCCATTGGCGGCCTGGTCCACCCCCTTCAAACCCCCCTGAGGTCCGTGACGACCTCCAGCTACTCTGAGCGCTGCTGCGGAATCCCCGCCAGCAGCGCGCGAACCTCGGTCTCCCGGTAACGTCGATGACCGCCGAGGGTACGAATCGACGTCAACTTGCCCGCCTTGGCCCACCGCGTAACGGTCTTGGGGTCGACCCTGAACATGGTCGCGACCTCAGCGGGCGTGAGCAGTGGCTCGGCCTCGGGTGTACGAGCTGACATTTGTGCGGCCTCTCCTCCGTGTGGACCGGCGTAGCGATCCTGTGACTGCCTTTGCGCGTGTCACGGATGTCCCCCTATGGCGCAGAGCGTGCGGCTTTTCTGAGCCATATGCGGCATCACCCGATGTGACCATACCGCCACGCAGAGCGATTGGCGAGCCCTTCTTTCGACCCAGCTGCCCGCCCCCGTGGCCATGTCACGCTCGGTGATTCTAGCGACACGGTTCGTGGTATCGCAGTGAAAACGGCAAACTACTCAGTTCGCAGAAGAGAGCAGCCGCGAGACGTGACCTACTCATGCAGGTCAGACGGCCGTATTGGGGCTCAGTTGGCAGATTCCAGCAGTTGCATTGACTTCCACCGGAGGATGACCCTCTGGTACATGGCGTAGGCAAGTTCTTCTTGACCCGTGTCCAGGCCCGTCAGGGCCGCGGAAAGCTCCGCGACGGACTGGTCCGCCTGCAGCGCGTCGTCGTCCATGAGGTGCACGAGGCCGCCGTAGTCGAGCTCGACCAGGGAGTGCGGGTGGAACTCCTCCAGCCACCTGGCGACGTCCTCCACGTCGAAATTGGCCGCCACGTCGTCGCCGAGGTGCCGGCGCAGCACGCTCAGCGCCCGGGCCGCGCGCCTGCGGGCCTGCGCCATGGAGGTGACGTAGATGAGGTTGCGTCCGGTAGCGGTGGTCACGTCCTGTCCCGGGTTGGCGGAGCCGAGCACCAGCCAGCGCTCGTTCCCATCAAACGGCACGAACCACGATGGCGGCACATGCCACGCCGTGGTGCGAATATGCGTACGCAACGCGGCCGAACCGGTCTGCCTCTTGTAACGGTCGAAGTCGTCGGCCGTCTGTTCGGCGATCGCCTTGGGCACCAGATGGTCCATCAGCTTCACCGGAGTGCTGCCACGGAGCCGTGAGAACGCCAGCCACGAACGCAGACGCGTCTGCCAGGGACAGACGTAGAGCCGGTCCTCAACACGCCGCAGATAGGCGTTGGGGCTCTCCTGGGCGGGAACGGGTTCAGGGGGCATGCCGAGCAGGCGCATGACGGACTCGCCGTGCTCCGCATTGAGCGCGTTCGCGCGCCGAGGGCGGTCACGGGAGTCGGCGTAGTCGGCCCACGCCTTGCGCTCGGGCTCGGCGAACGCGGTCAGTGGCTCATAGACACGGAGGTAGGCGGCATAGGGCAGCACGGAGGCATCGTGTCACGAAGCGAACCTGCGCGCACCGTCGTGGCTTACTACTCTGTGAGGTGATCTCCGCCGCGAAGGCGCGGCGGACCGGACAGGGAGTCACCACCGTGACCGATGTCTTCGGAGCGTCCCACAAGGACGTTCACGAGCAGGTCGTCTTCTGCGCCGACGAGCAGAGCGGCCTGCGTGCCATCATCGCCATCCACAACACGGCGCTGGGCCCGGCCCTGGGTGGCACGAGGTTCTATCCCTACGACAACGAGCAGGCGGCCCTGGCCGACGTGCTCAACCTGGCCAGAGGCATGTCCTACAAGAACGCGCTGGCCGGCCTCGACCTGGGCGGGGGCAAGGCCGTGATCATCGGCGACCCGTCCCGCGACAAGAGCGAGGCGCTGCTGCGCGCGTACGGCAGGTTCGTGCAGTCGCTCGGCGGGCGCTACGTCACCGCCTGCGACGTGGGCACCTACAGCGAGGACATGGACGTCGTCGCCCGGGAGTCACGCTTCGTGACCGGCCGCACGACGGCCCACGGCGGCGCCGGGGACTCCTCCATCCTCACGGCGTTCGGCGTGTTCCAGGGCATGCGCGCCTCGGCCGAGCGCGTCTACGGCACGCCGTCGCTGCACGGCAGGCGGGTCGGCGTGGAGGGGGTCGGCAAGGTGGGCCACCGCCTGGTCGGGCTCCTGCGCGAGGACGGCGCCGACGTGGTGGTCTGCGACGTCGACCCCAAGGCGGTCGAGCGGGTGCGGGTGCGGCACCCGGAGATCGACGTGGTGGCCGACGCGCACGCCATGGTCGCCGCCGACCTCGACGTCTTCGCCCCGTGCGCGCTGGGCGGGGTGCTCGACGACGACACCGTGCCGGCCCTCAAGGCGAAGATCGTCTGTGGCGCGGCCAACAACCAGCTCGCCCATCCCGGGGTGGAGAAGCAACTCGCCGAGCGCGGCATCCTCTACGCGCCCGACTACGTCGTCAACTCCGGGGGCGTGATCCAGGTCGCCGACGAGATCGACGGCTTCGACATGGAACGCGCCAGGTCCAAGGCCGCCCAGATCTACGACACGACTCTGAAGATCTTCGGGATCGCGGCCGACGAGGGCGTTCCCCCCGCTGTCGCAGCGGATAGGCTGGCCGAGCGCAGAATGTCGGAAGTCGGGCGTATTCGGGCCATTTGGCTGGGGCGCTGACGCCCCACGCCCATACGGCGTACCGAGCTGGGCACAAAACAGGTACGGTAATAGGCGAACGATAGGCTGACGCCCGAAGTCAGGCGGCGTCAGTGTGTGGTGCGTTAGCGACGAGGGGTCGGGGACGATCCCACACGAGGGGGTCGAGCCAATGGGGCGCGGCCGAGCAAAGGCCAAGCAGGTCAAGGTTGCTCGCCAGCTGAAGTACAACAGCGGTGGCACGGATCTTGACCGTCTTCGCGACGAACTCGGGGTCGGCGACTCCAGCAATGACGACGCCGACGACCTCAACGATGAGCTGGCGGATCGCTATGCCGATTACGCCGATGACTATGGCGGCGGAGACGACGACGATGGCCGTACGTCCGGCCGCCGATAGCCGTTCTCCTGAGTGATGTGGCCGAGGATCCGGCGGCGCGCGCCGGGTCCTCGCTCACGCTCGTCGGGCCCCACGGGTAACCGTGGGGCTTCGTCGTGTCGTCCCGGAGTCAGGTGGCTTCGGGCGCGGCGGCCCGCCTGACCGGCCGGGCCGCGGGCTCGCCCGGCCGGCGGGGATCAGCGGTAGCGGGCCTGGCCGCTTCCCGGCACGACCTCGCCCAGCACCCAGGCGTCCAGGCCGCGGGCGGCCAGCAGCCGGATGGCCTCGTCCGCCACGGCGGCGGGCAACACGGCGGCCATCCCGACACCGAGGTTGAACGTGCGGTCCATGTCCCGCTGGGCGATCCGGCCGTACGCGGCGAGCGCCCCGAAGATCGCGGGAGGCGTCCACGACGACCGGTCGAGCACCGCGTCGAGGTGCGCCGGCAGCGAACGTGAGAGGTTGTTCTCGACCCCGCCGCCGGTGATGTGCGCGTAGGCGTGCACGTCGAGCGTCCTGGCCAGTTCCAGGCAGTGCAGCGAGTAGACGCGGGTGGGTTCGAGCAGTTCCTCGCCCAGCGGCCGGCCCAGTTCGGGCAGCACGGCGTCGAGCTCCAGCGAGTTCTCCCGCAGCACGTGACGCACCAGCGAGTAGCCGTTGGAGTGCACCCCGGACGAGGCCATCCCCAGCACCACGTCACCGGCCGCGACCCGGTCGGGGCCGAGCATGGCGGACGCCTCCACCACGCCCGTGCCGGCTCCCGCGAGGTCGTACTCGTCGGCTCCCATCGCGCCCGGGTGCTCGGCCGTCTCGCCGCCCACCAGCGCGGCCCCGGCCAGGCGGCAGCCCTCGGCCACGCCGCCGACGATCTCGGCGACCCGCTCGGGCACCAGCTTGCCGCAGGCGATGTAGTCGGTCATGAACAGCGGCTCGGCCCCGCAGACCACCAGGTCGTCGAGGACCATGCCGACCAGGTCGATGCCGATGGTGTCGTGCTTGCCGTAGCGCTGGGCGATCATGACCTTGGTGCCCACGCCGTCGGTGGAGGTGGCGAGCAGCGGACGCCGGTAACGCAGCAGGGCCGAGGCGTCGAACAGGCCGGCGAAGCCGCTGGCGTCGTCGACCACCTCGGGCCGGCGCGAGCGCGCGACCTTGTCCTTCATCAGCGTGACGGCGCGCTCGCCGGCCTCGATGTCGACCCCGGCGGCCTCGTAGGTGCTCACGCTTTGCTCTCCAACACGAATTTTCCGACGTTGTCCTGGTCGATCGGGATCGGGTACTCGCCCGTGAAGCACGCCCGGCACAGCCGGTCGGCCGGGATCGTGGTGGCCTGCGTCAGGCCCTCCAGCGAGATGTAGCCGAGCGAGTCGGCCCCGAGCGAGGCGCGGATCTCCTCCACCGTGAGCGAGCCCGCGATCAGCTCCGCCCTGGTGGCGAAGTCGATGCCGTAGAAGCACGGCCAGGCCACCGGCGGGGACGAGATGCGTACGTGCACCTCGCGCGCCCCCGCCTCGCGCAACATCTTGACGATCGCCCGCTGGGTGTTGCCGCGCACGATCGAGTCGTCGACGACCACCAGGCGCTTGCCCTCCACGACCTCGCGCAGCGGGTTGAGCTTGAGGCGGATGCCGAGTTGGCGGATGGTCTGCGAGGGCTGGATGAACGTGCGGCCCACGTAGGAGTTCTTCACCAGGCCCTGGCCGTAGGGGATGCCGCTCTCCTGGGCGTAGCCCACGGCGGCGGGCGTGCCCGACTCGGGGGTGGGGATGACCAGGTCGGCCTCCACCGGGTGCTCGCGGGCCAGCACGCGGCCGACCTCGACCCGGGTGACCTGGACGCCGCGCCCGGCGATGGTGGTGTCGGGGCGGGCGAGGTAGACGTACTCGAACAGGCAGCCCTTGGGCTCCGCCAGCGCGAAGCGGCGGGACCGGACCCCGCGCTCGTCGATCGTGAGCATCTCGCCGGGCTCGACCTCGCGGACGAACGTGGCGCCGACGATGTCGAGCGCCGCGGTCTCGGAGGCGACCACCCAGCCGCGCTCCAGCCGGCCGAGGACCAGCGGGCGGATGCCCTGCGGGTCACGGGCGGCGTAGAGCGTCTTCTCGTCCATGAACACGAGTGTGTAGGCGCCCTTGACCTGCGGGAGCAGCTCGGCGGCGGCGTCTTCGACGGAGCGGGAGCGGTCCTGCGCGAGCAGCGTGGTCAGGACCTCGGTGTCGGTGGTGGCGCGGGTGGAGCCCGGCGTCAGGCGCTGGGCCAGCTCCGGGGTGTTGATGAGGTTGCCGTTGTGGGCGAGCGCCAGGCCGCCCACCTCGGTGGAGCTCAGCGTGGGCTGCGCGTTCTCCCACACGCTGGAGCCGGTCGTGGAGTAGCGGCAGTGTCCGATGGCCAGATGGCCGCGCAGGGTGCTGAGCACCGACTCGTCGAAGACCTGGGCGACGAGGCCCATGTCCTTGTAGACGAGAATGCGGCTGCCTTCGCTGACCGCGATGCCCGCGGACTCCTGGCCGCGGTGCTGCAACGCGTACAGCCCGTAGTAGGTGAGTTTGGAAACTTCCTCGCCCGGAGCCCATACGCCGAAGACACCGCAGGCGTCTTTGGGTGCGCGGTCGTGGGGGTCCAGGTCATGGCCGAGCCGGCCGTCGCCCTTCAGCACATGCCTCAGTTTAGGTCGGCCGGTTCGATGCTCGCACACCCGGGTGCGCGATCAGAGGGCGTGAGCTGACCTGCCCGCATTCGATCCGTCGCGGATGATCTCTCCGGTGAGGTTACGGTTGGCCGCCGAGCCCAGAAAGACGATCAGTGCCGCCATGTCGTCGGCGGTGGAGAGCCGTCGGCTGGGCGTGCGGGCGGCGAGCCGGTCGAGGACCTCCTGCGGGAAGGCCCGGACGCCGGTGATCGTGAGGCCCGCGACGGCCACGTTCACCAGGACGCCGTCGCGGCCGGCCTCCCAGGCCAGGGCCCTGGCCATGCCGTGCAGGGCCATCTTCGCCGTGCCGTACGGGCCGGGCCCCGGCACGCCCTCCTCGCCGATGCCGGACGAGACGAACACGATCCGGCCCCACCCCTTGCGCCGCATCCCCGGCAGCGCCGCGCGGACGAGCAGGGCGTTGCCGACCACGTTGGCGTGCATGGCGGCGGACCACTCGGCGGGCGGCACGTCCTCGAAGCTCACGCCGCCCGGCTGGACCGAGCCCCAGCGGACGGCGTTCGCGACGAGCGCGTCCACCGGGCCCGCCCGTTCGACGGCGGGCCCGATCGTGTCATGGTCCTCCAGGTCGAGGTGCACGGCCGCGCCCCGCGCGCCGGCCTCCTCGATCCGCTTGACGACCTCGGCGGCGCGGTCCGCGCCGGTGTTGTAGGTGATCGTGACGTCCGCGCCCGTCCTGGCGTACGCGAGCGCGGTGGCCGCGCCGATGCCGGACGAGCCACCCGTGATCAGTACATGCATGGAGAGTCCTCCGTAACGTTACTTAGCCGACTAATTAGCCAGCTAAGTGGAGGGCAGGTCCTGCGGGCAAGAAGGTTTCGCTAGGAGTGAAAGCGGCTGTCGGGCATGACACGTACGAGCCGGGCGAGCAGTTCCCGCTCCCCGGCGGAGAAGCCGCGCAGCAGTTCCTCGTCCATCCGGTTCCAGATCTCCTCGACCGGTGTGCGCAGCGATCTGCCGGCCTCGGTGAGGTACACGCGGCCCACCCGGGGCCGGTCGGGGTCGGGGGCCCGGTAGACGACGCCCGTGCGCTCCAGGCGCTGGAGGGTCTTGGTCACGGTCGGGGGCTCGACGCCGAGCCGGGCGATCAGCTCGCTCTGGGTCAGGCCGTCTTCGTGCCAAAGCTGGTTGAGCAGCATCTCCTGGCCCACGTGCAGGCCGAGCGGCACCAGCGCGGTGGCGAGCTGGTTGCGGTGGGCCTTCATGAGCTTGATGAGCGCGTACGTCAGGGTCTCGTCCAGCATGCACTCATCTTGCCCGTCGCCTGGTGCTTTGGCGCATGGTGACCCAAGGATGAGCCCCCTCTTACCGTGTCGCGCGGTTTAGCGGATGCCTTCCGCGAAAGGGTGAAGTATCCGGCATGCAGACCCTCGGGAGACGCAGAAGTGACCACACCTGGGGATCCGAACGAGCCTCGAGAGGGGCAGGACCCGCATACCGACCGTCCGCGCGACGAGCAGCCAGAGGGCACCCCGCCACGGCACGGGCCCGAGTGGTGGAACGAGGGCACCAGGCCCGGGGACGAGCGGCCGCCCGAGCAGAGCGGGCCGGCCGGCGGTGCGGAACGGCCGGACGAGGCGCCTGAGCCGGGCCCCGGGGAGCCGGGCCCCAGAGAGCCGGGCGGGGAGGAGCCGATCGCGCCCGCGCCGCCCGTGGTGCCCCGGCCCGACGTGCCGCCGACGCACGAGCCCAGGCCGGCCGGTGAGCCGACCCACCCGGACCTGCCCACCTCGCCCGAGGCCCCCGAGCCCGCGGGCGACAAGGGGAGCGAGGCCGGTGGTGAGGCAGGTGAGGCGGGTGGTGACGCCGAGGCGACCCAGGTGTACCCGATCCCCGGCGGCAGGCCGTCGTACCCGGGGTGGGGCGCGGGGGAGCAGGAGGAGCCGCCCGTCAGGCAGCCCTCGCGCTACGAGCAGCCGGGCGAGCAGCCGCACTTCGCGCCGCCCGCCGGCAGCGCGCCCGCGGGAAGCACGGCCTTCGGAGCGGCCCAGCCGCCCGGGGAGGCCCAGCCACCCGGAGCGCAGCCGCCCGCCGGCGGTCAGCCACCCCTTGGAGGCCAGCCACCCGCAGGGGCTCAGCCGCCCGCAGGGGAGGGTGAGGCGCCCTGGGAGCGCAGGACGCAGGACCAGGAGCCGACCGTGCCGGGAACGACGCCCTCCGCCCCGTACGGAGGCCCGCCCGGCTACCCGCCGCCCCCAGGAGCCCCGTACGGCGGCCAGCCGAGCCAGTACGGCGGCCAGTACGGCCAGTACCAGCAGCCCGTGCCCGGCAGCGGCCTGGCCACGGCCTCGCTCGTGCTCGGCGTGGCGAGCCCGTTCCTGGTGTTCGTCTGCTTCACCGGCCTGATCACGGCGATCCTGTCGATCGTCTTCGGCTGGGTGGCGCTGGCCAAGCACGCGGGCAGGGGCCGCGCCATCGCCGGCATCGTGATCAGCGTCCTGTCGCTGATCCTGTTCACGATCGTGGCCATCTGGTTCTGGAACGTGGTCCAGGAGTGCGCCCACCTGCCCGGCCAGCTCGCGGACCGGTGCTTCCAGGACCGGTTCCCCTGGATGAGCGGCACCCGTTAGAGCGGCAGGTGTCCGGACAGGTCGGCCCGGGAGCCGCTGGCCGACACCGCGCCGCTCGCCATGGCCTCGTCCCAGGTCAGGCGGCCCAGCGCGAGCTCGATCCAGGTCCGGCCGTCCATCTCCACGACGTTCGGGGGAGTGCCCCGCGTGTGCCGGGGGCCGGCGATGGCCTGGATGGCGGCGTACGGGGGCACCCGCACCTCGACGGTTCGCCCCGGCGCGTCGCTCGCCAGCCTGTCGAGCAGGTGGCGCACCGCCATCCTGGCCGCGGCGCGCTCGGGCTGGAGCCCGCGGTCGTAGGCGGCCAGCACGGCGGCCACGAGGGCGGCCGGCAGGCCCGCGGCCGGTCCGTCGTAGGCGGGCTGGTCGAGTGCGACGAGCTGGCCGTCGAGGGCCGCCCTCAGCTTCTCCTGGTCCATCTTGCGTGGTGGCACCCCGCCATTGTCTCCCCGGAAGCGTTCATCGAGACGGAGGTCTTCGTTCACCTCCGGTTTCGACGGCGACCGTAGCCTCCGGGCGGTACAACCGCGCACTTTTATGGAGGACCTGTGGCGAACCCCAATGCGGGGCCGCGGCTGCTGCCGCTGCTTTCCACCCCGCACAAAGGTGGCCGTTCCGCGTTGACCTGTCAGTTCCGCTGTGGAAACGCGTGCGCGCATGACGTGGCCAACACCACCGGGAACGCCTACTTCGGCGACGTGGTGAAGGAGGCGCTGTCGCGCCGCGGCGTGCTGCGCGCCGGCGCGCTGGGCGCGGTCGTGGTGGGAGCGGGCGTGGCGGGCGCCGTCCCGGCCATGGCCGACGAGCCCGAGGCGAGCGCCGCCCGGCACGGCGGCAACAGTGGCAACGGCGGTGGCGGCGATCTGCGGTTCACCCCGGTGAGCCCGAACAAGGACGACGCCCTCACCATCCCGGACGGCTACCAGTCCTCCGTGGTCGTGCGCTGGGGCGACCCGGTGCTGCCCGACGCGCCCGAGTTCGACTTCGACAACCAGAGCGCCGACGCCCAGAACAAGCAGTTCGGCTACAACTGCGACTACGTGACGGTCTTCCCGATGGGCCGCGACCGCGCGCTCATGTGGGTCAACCACGAGTACACCGACGAGACCCTGATGTTCCGCGGTTACCCGGGTGGCGCGGAGGCGACCGAGGAGCAGATCAAGATCGCCCTGGCCGCGCACGGCGGCTCCGTCGTGGAGCTGGAGCGGGCCGGCAACACCGGCGAGTGGAAGCTGGTCACCAGCGGTCGCCGCCGCTACAACCGGCGCGTCACGGCCCAGACCAGGATGCGCTTCTCCGGCCCGGCCGCGGGCAGCGCCCCGCTCAGGACCGCCGCGGACCCGAAGGGCGGCACGCCCGTCGGCATGCTGAACAACTGCTCGGGCGGCACCACCCCGTGGGGCACGGTGCTCACCGCCGAGGAGAACTTCAACCAGTACTTCGTCAACGCCGACAAGGTGCCCGCGGAGCAGCAGCCGTACATCAAGCGGTACTCGATCACCACCGGCACCCCGGCGGAGAGCCGCCGGTTCGACCGCGTCGAGGAGCGCTTCGACCTGGCCAAGCACCCGAACGAGGCCAACAGGTTCGGATGGATCGTCGAGATCGACCCGTTCGACCCCGACTCGACGCCGGTCAAGCGCACCGCGCTCGGCCGCTTCGCCCACGAGGCCGCCACCACGACGCTGGCCCGCGACGGCCGCCTGGCCGTGTACATGGGCGACGACGGCCGCTTCGAGTACATCTACAAGTTCGTCTCGAAGGACCGCTACATCCCCGGCTTCGACCGTCACAACCGGGCGCTCCTGGACGAGGGCACCCTGTACGTGGCCAAGTTCACCGGCGACAGCCCCGCCTCCGAGATCGACGGCTCCGGCAAGCTGCCCGAGGACGGCCTGTTCGACGGCTCAGGCGAGTGGATCCCGCTGGTGTCGGGCACGAAGTCGTACGTGGAGGGCATGTCCGCCGAGGAGGTGCTCGTTCACACCCGCGTGGCCGCCGACAAGGTGGGCGCGACGAAGATGGACCGTCCCGAGGACATCGAGCGCAACCCCGTCACCGGCGGCGTCTACGTGGCGCTGACCAACAACACCAACCGCACCCCGGCCCAGGTGGACGAGGCCAACCCGCGGCCCTCGAACAAGCACGGCCACATCGTGGAGATCGTGGAGAAGCGGAACGACGCCGGCGAGAAGACGTTCGCCTGGTCGCTGCCGCTGGTCTGCGGCGACCCGAACGACGCCGCCACCTACTTCGCCGGCTTCGACAAGAGCAAGGTCTCGCCGATCTCCTGCCCGGACAACGTCACGTTCGACAAGGACGGCAACCTGTGGATCTCCACGGACGGCAACGCGCTGGGCACGAACGACGGCCTGTTCGTGATGCCGGTCAAGGGTAAGGACCGCGGTCACGTGCGGCAGTTCCTCACCGTGCCGGTCGGGGCCGAGACCTGCGGCCCGCTCGTCTCGACCGACCAGCGCAGCGTCTTCGTGGCGGTGCAGCACCCGGGCGAGACCGACGGGGCCGGCCCGGACAACCCGAGCAGCCGCTGGCCCGAGGGCGAGGGCGGCCAGCCGCGGCCGTCGGTGGCCGTGGTCTGGCACGCCAAGGGTAAGAAGATCGGGGCTTGACCTCGACTTAACCTGAGGTCATAGGTTCCATGTCATGAGCATGGAAGTGACCGCCTGGCATCAGCTTTACTCGATGAACAACCGGCCGGAGCGTCGTCCCGTCACCAGGGCGACGCTTCGGCGCATCGGCGCCTTCGCCCGTCCGCACCGCCGCAAGCTGACGCTGTTCCTGCTGCTCAGCGTGCTGATGGCGGGCCTGGCCGTGGGTTCGCCGCTGCTCGCGGGGCGGGTGGTGGACGCCATCTTCCGCAGCGAGCCGCTCGGCGTGGTGGTCACGGTGGCGCTGCTGATCGCCGCCCTGGCGCTGGCGGAGGCCGGGCTCGGCCTGCTGAGCCGCTGGTTGTCGGCGAGCATCGGCGAGGACCTGATCCTCGACCTGCGCACGGCCGTGTTCGACCACGTGCAGCGGATGCCGGTCGCGTTCTTCACCAGGACCCGCACCGGCGCGCTGGTCAGCCGGCTGAACAACGACGTGATCGGGGCGCAGCGGGCCTTCACCGACACCCTGTCGGGCGTGGCGGGCAACGTCGTGACGCTCGTGCTGACGCTCATCGCGATGATCGGCATCTCATGGCAGATCACGCTGCTCGCGCTGCTGCTCCTGCCGGTGTTCGTGCTGCCCGCGCGGCGGATGGGCACGCGGATCGCCCGGCTGCGGCGGGAGGCGGCCGACCACAACGCGGCCATGGGCACCCAGATGACCGAGCGCTTCTCCGCGCCCGGCGCGACCCTGGTCAAGCTGTTCGGACGTCCGGCGCACGAGTCGGCCGAGTTCGCGAGCCGGGCCCGCCGCGTGCGCGACATCGGGGTGCGCTCGGCCATGACGCAGTCGGTGTTCGTGACCGCGCTGACGCTGGTGTCGGCCCTGGCCCTGGCCCTGGTGTACGGGCTCGGCGGCTTCTACGCCCTGCGCGATCAGCTCCAGCCCGGCGCGCTCGTGTCGATGGCGATGCTGCTGACCCGCCTGTACGCGCCCCTGACCGCCCTGGCCAGCGCCCGCATGGACGTGATGAGCGCGATCGTCAGCTTCGAGCGGGTCTTCGAGGTGCTCGACCTCAAGCCGCTCATCCAGGACAAGCCCGGCGCGCGCGAGGTGCCGCAGGGCCCGGTGTCGGTGGAGTTCGACGACGTGCGCTTCGCCTACCCCTCGGCCGACAAGGTCTCGCTGGCCTCGCTGGAGGAGGTGGCCGCGCTCGACACGCGCGGCGGCGTGGAGGTGCTGCACGGCGTCTCGTTCCGCGCGGAGCCGGGGCAGATGGTGGCGCTGGTCGGCTCGTCGGGCGCGGGCAAGTCCACGATCGCGCAGCTCCTGCCCAGGCTGTACGACACCGACTCGGGCGCCGTCCGGCTCGGCGGGGTGGACGTGCGCGACCTGAGCGCCGACTCGATCCGCGCCACGCTCGGCATGGTCACCCAGGACGGTCACCTCTTCCACGAAACGATCCGGGCCAACCTGCTGCTGCCCAGGCCGGAGGCGAGCGAGGAGGAGGTCTGGGACGCGCTCACCCGCGCCCGCCTGGCCGAGCTGATCCGCTCGCTGCCCGACGGGCTCGACACGGTCGTGGGCGAGCGCGGCTACCGGCTGTCGGGCGGCGAGCGCCAGCGGCTGACGATCGCCCGCCTGCTGCTGGCCAGGCCGCAGGTGGTCATCCTCGACGAGGCCACCGCGGCGCTCGACTCCACCTCGGAGGCGGCGGTGCAGGCGGCCCTGGGCGAGGCCCTGGAGGGCAGGACCGCCGTGGTGATCGCGCACCGGCTGTCCACGATCCGGGCCGCCGACCTGATCCTGGTGATCGAGGACGGCCGGGTCGTGGAGCGCGGCACGCACGCCGAACTGCTCGCCGCCGAGGGCCGCTACGAGGAGCTGTACCGCACTCAGTTCGAGGACCCGACGGTCTCCGGGGCCGCGGTGGTCTGAGGCTCGCCGGGGGTCCGTCCGGGGCGCAGCGCGTAGAGCGCGATCGGGATGGCGGCCAGCAGCACGGCCGCCGCCACGGTCAGGGTGAACCGGTAGCCGTCGAGGAAGGCGGGCAGTGGCGGCAGGCCGCTCGCTCTCTGCCTGGCGGTCAGCAGCGCGCCCAGCACGGTGATGCCGAGCAGCCCGAACACCTCCCGCGAGACGTTGAGCACGCCCGAGGCGACGCCTGAGCGGTCCTTGGGGACGCCGTTCAGCACGGCGGCGGTCAGGGGGACGAGCAGGCCGCCGCCGAGGCCGTACAGGATGAACCAGGGCGCCACGTCGGCGAAGCCGGCGTCGGCGCCCACGCGGGAGATCAGGAAGACGGCGACGCCCATGAGCGCCATCCCGAGCGCGACCGTGCGGCCGATGCCGAGCAGCGCGCCGATCCGTTGCGACAGGATCGCCGTCACGGCCATGACCAGCGCCATCGGCACGAACGACGCGCCCGCCTGGGTGGGGGAGAAGCCGAGCACGTTCTGCAGCCACAGGGCGCTGAAGAAGTAGATCCCGAACACGCCGAACGTCCAGATGCCGCTGGTGAGCACGCCGCCGGTGAACACCCGCGACCGGAACAGCGACACCGCGATCATCGGCTCGGCGGCCCGCCGCTCGACCGTCACGAACGCCACGGCCGCCGCCGCGCACACGGCGAACGCGGCCAGGATGGGGGCGGAGGTCCAGCCGAGCGCCCCGCCCTCGATGAGCGCGTACGTCAGGGCGAACAGGGCCAGCGCCGAGGTGGTCAGTCCGGGCAGGTCGAGGCTGTGCCGCGTCCGGGGGCCCGCGGGCCGGACGGCCCAGAGCGCGAGCCCCGCCGTGACCGCCCCGATCGGGACGTTGATCAGGTAGATCCAGCCCCAGTGCAGGTTCTCGCTGATGAGGCCGCCCAGGGTGGGCCCGAGTGCCATGGACAGCGCGCCGGAGGCGCTCCAGATGCCCACGGCCCTGCCGCGCTCGGCCGGGTCGGGGAAGAGCTGGCTGATCAGCGCCAGCGCGGTCGGCGTGAGCAGCGCGGCGCCGACGCCCTGCGCGGCCCGTGCGGCGATCAGCGTCCCGCCCGACTCGGCGAGCCCGGCCACCAGCGAGGCGGGCGTGAAGACGGCCAGGCCGGCGAGGAAGACCCGGCGGGCGCCGAGCACGTCCGCGAGCCGGCCGCCGGCCAGCATGAGGCCGGCGAAGACCAGGATGTACGAGCTGACGATCCACTCCAGGCCGGAGATCGTCAGCCCCAGGTCCCGCTGGATGGTGGGCAACGCGACGTTGCCCAGGTTGTTGTCCAGGTAGGTCATGAAGGTGCCCAGGGTCACCGCGACCAGCGCCCACCAACGCACGCGCATCAGCTCCTATACAGCGTACTTGTACGCCGTATAGTTGAACTTGTACGTCGTATAGTTGTCAACCGTGATGGGAAAACTGACCGCGCGGTCGATCGTGGAGCGGGCCCTGGAGGTCGGCGACGGCGAGGGCATCGAGGCCGTGACGATCCGCCGCCTGGCCACCGACCTCGGCGTCACCCCGATGGCCCTCTACTGGCACTTCAAGAACAAGGAACAACTGCTCATCGGCATCGCCGACCACCTGATCGGCGGCTTCGCGCCCAAGCCCGCCGACGACCGCCCCTGGCAGGTCCAGCTCAGAGACCTGACCGAGGGCCTGGTCAGGACGCTGCGCACGCACCCCTGCGCCCGGCTCGTGCTGGAGCAGATCGACCCGTCCACGGTGCCGAACTTCCTGGTGGTCTGGGACCGCGCGCTCGGGCTGGCCCGTACGGCGGGCTTCAGCGTGGAGGAGAGCTGCCTGATCACGAAATACCTGCTGCAGAGCGTCATCGCCATCGCCGACGCCCCGGTGCGGCGGCACACCGAGCCCGACTGGGACAGCCGGGTCAGGACCAAGCGCGCCGGGCTGCAGTCGCTGCCCCCCGACACCTACCCGTACCTGGTGGAGATGGCCGCACCGCTGGTGGAGGGCATGCCCCCCGAGCTGTACGACACGTTCGGGGTCGATCTCGTGCTGAGCGGCATCGAGACGCTGGCCGCGCGGCGCGGTTAGGCCGTCAGGACCGGGTCCTCGGCTGCCTGGCCAGCGCCGCGAACACCGCGCCCAGCAGCGCCACCCCGAACAGCACCGCGTACGCCCGCTGGAACCCGTCCATGAGCTGCCCCACCGCCACCGGCGACAGCGTGGACATGGTCCCCGCGTAGATCTGGGTGCGCAGGCCGGGACCCACCGAGGAGGTCAGCACGCTGAGCGACAGGCCGACGCTGATCACGATGCCGATGTTCATCACCATCATGCGGAAGCCGTTGACCACGCCCAGGCTGCCGGTCGGCAGCGCCCGCATGACCATCGTGGTGTTGCCGGTCAGGAACGTTCCGCTGCCGCAGCCCGCCACGAACAGGCCGATCCCGATCACCCAGTACGGCGTCGCCGGATCGGCCGTCAGCATCAGCGTGCCGAGCCCGGCCGCGCTCAGCAGCGCGCCGCCGATCGACAGCGCGTACGGCGAGACCCACCGCCCCAGCAGGCCCACGATCGGCGAGGCCAGCCCGATCCCCACCGGCACGGGCAGCACGCTCAGCCCCGCCGCGAACGCGTCCACGCCCCTGGCCGCCTGGAAGTACAGCGCCACCACGAGGATCAGCGCCGAGCGGGCCAGCGCGTTGCAGAACGAGGCCAGGTTCGCGTAGGTCAGCAGCCGCCCGCCGAACAGCCGCAGGTCCAGCACCGGGTTCGGGGCGCGCCGCGCGGCCAGGACGACGAGCGGCACCAGCGCCACGAACACCCCCGCCCCGCCCAGCACCACGGGACTGAGCAGCCCGCTCGACCCCGCCGAGGACAGCGCCAGCAGCAGCGCCGACAGCGCCGCGAACACCAGCACGTTGCCCAGCGCGTCCACCGGCTGCTTCGGCCCCCTGGGCATCTTGCGTAAGATCACCGCGCCCACGGCCAGCGCCAGCAGCCCGGCGGGCACGTTCACCCAGAAGATCCACTGCCAGCCGGCCGTCTCCGCGATCAGCCCGCCCAGGGTGGGCCCGGCGAGCTGGGCCACCGACAGCGTGCCGATGTAGACGCCCATGCCCTGGCTGAGCCGCTCGGGCGGGAAGGCGTCGGTGATGATCACCGTGCCGTTCGCGAGGATCATGGCCGCGCCGATCGCCTGCAGCACGCGCATCGCGATCAGGAACCACACCCCGGGCGACAGCCCCGCCAGCAGCGAGGCCACGGTGAACAGCGCGAAGCCCGCCAGGTACACCTCCCGCCTGCCGAGCAGGTCGGCCACCCGGCCGAAGAACACCAGGCTCGCCGTGTTGACCAGCAGGAACGACAGCAGGATCCAGCTCGACTCCAGCTCGTCGGCGTGGAAGTGCCGCACCACGGCGGGCAGCGCCACGTTCAGCGTGCTGCCGGCGATGCCGATGAGAACGAGGCCCAGGCTGGTGACCGCGCACACCCGCCAGGCGTAACGCAGACGGGTGTCGTCCTTGGGGGTGACCGCGACCATGCCTCTTACTATGACGTACGACGTACGTCCGCTTTGTCCCCAGGGGTCACCTGGCGCGCCTGCGTAACCCGTCGAGGTCGTGGATCACCACGCGCCGCCTGCCGGTCTCGATCAGGCCCCGGTCACGCAGCGTGCGCAGCGCCTTGCTGACGGCCTCGCGGGAGGAGCCGGTCCAGCCGGCCAGCTCGTCCTGCGACAGGGGCAGCGCCACGCGCACGCCGCTGTCGGTCTGCTCGCCGTACCGGTCGGCCAGCTCCAGCAGCCGCGTCGCCACCCGGCCCGTGGTGTCGAAGGCGCCGTACTCGATGCGCTTGCGGTCGGAGTCGCGCAGCTTGCCGCTGATGAGCCGCATGAGCAGCACGGCGATGCGCCCGTGGGTCTCCAGGAAGGCGATGAAGTCGCGCACCACGACGCCGGAGATCGGCTCCAGCGCGGTCACGGTGGTCGAGCGGGGGGAGCCGTCGATGGCCGACAGCTCGCCGATCAGCGCGCCGGGGCCACGGACGGCCAGCACCACCTCGGTGCCGCCGCTCGTGTGCGAGGAGCACTTGACCCGGCCCTGGAGCAGCACGAGCACCCAGTCGGAGGTGTCGCCCTCGGTCATGATGGTCGTGCCCCGGTCCCAGCGCCGCAGCCGGCCGGCCGCGCGCAGGTGCTCGACCTCCTCGGCCGTGAGCAGGGTGAGGAATTCGCCGGGCTCTGCATCCATGCGCCCGATTATGTCGATGGGGGCACCGGCCTTCTATGTCATTTCGGTCAGAACGTACGCCGTTACCGGCTCCTCCTTGCCCTTGAGGCTCAGCGGCCCGAGCGGGCGCACCGCCGCCCCGCCGCCCACCTGCCGGAACGTCGTCTCGCCGATCACCACCGTGCCCGGCTCGGCGAGGGCCTGGAGCCTGGCCGCCACGTTCACGCAGTCGCCCATCGCGTTGAAGCCGCGCAACTCCGGGCTGCCGATGTTGCCGACCAGGGCGGGCCCGGTGTTGACGCCCACCCGGAACGTCGGCCACTCCACGTCGCCGGCCCGCGTCCAGGCCATCTCCTCGGCCACCTCGGCGGCGGCCCGCTGCATCTCCAGCGCGGCCCGGCAGGCCGCCCGCGCGTGCCCCGCCTGCGTGGCCGGCGCGTTGAACAGCGCCAGCAGCGCGTCCCCGACGAACTGCACGATCGTGCCGCCGTTGTTCAGGACACAGGGGACGGCGGCCGTGTGGTAGCGGTTCAGCATCTCGACGATCTCGCCGGGCGTGACCCGCTCCGAGAACGTGGTGAAGCCCTTGAGGTCGGCGAAGAGCGCGGTCAGCTCCTGGAGCCGGCCGCCCAGCTCGGCCTGCGCCGGGTCGGCGAGCAGCGCGTGCGCCACGTCCGGCGACATGTACTGGTGGAAGAGCGTGTGCAGCTCCTGGTAGAGGCGGGCGTTCTCCAGCGAGATCGACAGTTGCCCGGCCAGCGTCGCGGCCAGCGCCTCGTCCTGGCCGGTGCGCCCGACCGGCACCTCCAGCACCCCCGCCAGGTTGCCCTTGACGGTCAGGGGGAAGGCGATGAGCCGGTCGCGCCTGATCGGGTTGCCGTCGGTGAAGCGGTAGTCGCGCGAGCCGATCTGCGTCCGCCCGTCGGCCACGAGCGCGATCTTCACATCCCCGTACGCCTGCCGCACCCGCTCCAGCGACGTCGTGAGCAGTTCGCTCTCCGGCAGCCCGACCCGCGTCTGCGCGCTCACCGCCACCAGCGCGGCCAGCCGCTCCGACAGCTCCCGCTCGTCGGCCAGCGCCCGGCCCGCCCGGTCGAGCACCGCGGCCTGGCCCTCGTTGAGCCGGAACTTGCCCGTCATCCGGGTCGCGGCCAGCGGTTCGCCCCTGCGTACGTGCTCGACCAGCTCCTCCAGCGCCTCGTCGTAGTCGCGCTGGATACGCCGTACGGTCGCCGCCAGCGCCACCGAGTCGAACAGGCCCGCGCTCGACCCCTCCCGCCGGAACTGCAGGTAGGCGCTGTAGGCCACGAAGACGAAGGCCAGCGTGAGCAGGACGTGCCACTCCCACCAGGACAGGTGCCAGTTGAGCTGCGACATGCCCGCGACCATCGACTCGGCCAGCAGCGCGTACGCGGTGATCAGGCTGATCAGCATGGCCGACGGCCGCCGCCGGTGCAGCAGGAACATCATCACGCTGGCCGCCGCGTACAGCACCAGGCCCGGGGCCGACGCCCACGTCAGCCAGCCCATCGGCGAGACCTCCGGCGGCTCGCTGAGCGCGGTCAGGCCGGGCGTCAGCGACACCAGCCCCCAGAGCGCCATGAACCCGAGCAGCGCCGCCCGGACGAAGTGCCGCGAGCCGAGCACGGCCGTGGCGGCCCGCTCGCCCAGCGGCAGCGCGGAGGCGAACGCGAACGCGGCGGCGATCGTGAGCCCCACCTGCTGGCCGAGGTCGAACCCCACCGAGCCCGTGGGCAGGATGATCCCCGGCGTGGCCAGCCCGTGCAGGAGGAAGAACCCGGCGCTGCTCAGGAAGACCATCGAGACGAGGAACAGCCGCGCGTCCCGCCGCCGTCCGGACGCCTCGCTGATGAGCCCGCCGAGCGCGACGTTGACCCCCGCCACCAGGAGGATCAGCCAGAAGTGACTGGCGTTGTGCTGCCAGAAGACGTTGATGTGCGGTTGCGCGAGCAGCAACCAGAGGCCGAGCAGCGGCAGGACCAGATGGATGCCCCACACCACGCCGCGCACGGGTTGCGTGGCAGGGGGGAGGTACGGGGCCGGACCGGGGG
>NZ_SSXE01000231.1 GCF_021699195.1 Nonomuraea sp. MG754425
GGGGAGGCACGCCGACGGCCGCGTGCAGGTGCTGGCGCAGCGAGACCGCCGTGCCGAACCCCGCCTTCCTGGCCACCTCCTCCACGCCGAGGTCCGTCGTCTCCAGCAGGTGCCTGGCGTGCTGCACCCGCTGCCCCGTCAGCCACCTGGCGGGGCTCTGGCCGGTCTCCTCGCGGAAGCGCCGGGTGAACGTGCGCACGCTCATCCTGGCGTGCCCGGCCAGCACGTTCAGGTCGATCGGGGTGTCGAGGTGGGCGAGCATCCAGTCGCGGGTGGCGGACGTGCCGCCGCCGTTGCCGTACGGGAGGGGCCGGTCGATGTACTGGGCCTGGCCGCCGTCCCGCCAGGGTGGCATGACGCAGCGCCTGGCCGCCCGGTTGGCCACCTCGCTGCCGTGGTCGCGCCTGATCACGTGCAGGCACAGGTCGAGGCCGGCCGCCACGCCCGCCGAGGTCAGCACGTCGCCGTCGTCCACGAACAGGACGTCGGGGTCCAGCTTGACCCGTGGGAAGAGTCGCGCGAAGCGGCCCGCCTCGCGCCAGTGCGTGGTGGCGGGACGGTCGTCGAGCAGGCCCGCCGCCGCCAGCGCGAACGAGCCCGTGCAGATCGACATCGTTCTCGGCCGGTCGCGCAGGGCCGCGCGCAGGGTGGCGGTGATCGTGCCGTCCGTCATGACCCGGCCGCCGTGGACGCCGGGCACCACGACGGTGTCGGCCGTGTCGAGCACGTCGAGGTCGTGGTCGGGCAGCACGCTGTAGCCGGCGTCGCAGCGTACCGGGCGGCGGCCTTCCGAGCAGGTCACGACCTCGTAGAGCCGCTCGCCCGAGGCCGTCTCGGCGGTGCGGAACACCTGGCCGGGCACGCCGAGGTCGAGCGTGGCGAAGTGGTCGAGCACCACGACCGCGACACGGTGAAGTCCCATGGCCGGATTCTTGCACATATTGGCTTTCCGGCCACTCGTGACCATGTGCAGGGATAAATCAGGATTGGCGCATGACACTGAGCACCACCCCCACCCGGCGCGGGCTGCATCGGGCCTGGTTCGTCGCGGGCGTCGCGTTCGTGGCCATCCTGGGAGCCGCCGGCTTCCGCGCCACCCCCGGCGTGCTGATCACCCCGCTGCGGGAGGAGTTCGGCTGGTCGGCCGGCACGATCTCGCTGGCCGTCTCCGTCAACCTGGTGCTCTACGGCCTGACCGCCCCCTTCGCCGCCGCCCTCATGGACCGCTTCGGCATGCGCCGCGTGGTCTCCCTCGCGCTGCTGCTGATCGCGGCGGGCAGCGCGCTCACCGTGCTGATGACGGCGAGCTGGCAGCTCCTGCTCTTCTGGGGCGTGCTGGTGGGGCTCGGCACGGGGTCGATGGCGCTGGTGTTCGCGGCGACGGTGGTGGACCGCTGGTTCGTCCGCCACCGCGGGCTGGTGACCGGCGTGCTCACCGCCGCGGGCGCGACCGGGCAGCTCGTGTTCCTGCCGGTGCTCGCCCAGCTCGCCCAGGGGCCGGGGTGGCGCTTCGCCTCGCTGACCGTGGCCGCGGCGGCGCTGGCCGTGGTGCCGTTCGTGTGGTGGCTGCTGCGCGACCGTCCCGAGGACGTGGGGACGACGGCGCTCGGCGCGGAGCCCGGCCAGGCGCGCGTGACGCCGCCGAGCACGACGAACGCGGCCGTCAGGGCCGTCACCGTGCTCGCCTCGGCGGCGCGGACGCGGCCGTTCTGGCTGCTCGCGGCCGGTTTCGCGATCTGCGGCGCCAGTACGAACGGGCTGGTCGGCACCCACTTCATCCCCGCCGCCCACGACCACGGCATGGCCGAGCCGGTCGCCGCGGGCCTGCTGGCGGTCATCGGCGTCTTCGACATCGTGGGCACGGTCGCCTCGGGCTGGCTCAGCGACAAGATCGACCCCAAGGTGCTGCTGGGCGTCTACTACGGCCTGCGCGGGCTGTCGCTGATGGTGCTGCCCGGCCTGTTCGCGGCCACGACCGAGCCCAGCATGCTGATCTTCATCGTCTTCTACGGCCTGGACTGGGTGGCCACGGTCCCGCCGACGGTGGCGCTGTGCCGGCGGATCTACGGCGCCGACGGTGCCGTGGTGTTCGGCTGGGTGTTCGGCTCCCATCAGGTCGGCGCCGCGATCGCCGCCGTCGGGGCCGGGCTCACCCGCGACCACCTGGGCGCCTACGACCTCGCCTGGTTCGGAGCCGGCGCCCTGTGCCTCCTGGCGGCCGGCATGTCCCTGGCCATCAGGCATGCTGGAAGGCGATGAACGCCGAGTTGTATGTCCTGCCCCTGGTCGTCCGGATCGAGCGGGCCCACCCTCCGGAGCGCACCGACGCCCTGGAGGCGGCGGCCATGGCCGTGCTGAGCCTGCTGGACGACCCGGGCGAGTGGGCCGCCGAACTGCACGCCTGGCAGTCCACCGGGAAGATCCGCAAGGTCGTGCGCCGGGCCAGGGGCGCCGAGTGGCGGCGGGCCGTCGCGCTGCCCGGCCGGACGATCGAGCACCGCACGGCCGAGGTGCGCGTGCACCCGCCCGTCCCCCTCGACGACTGGCCGCGCGACCTGGCCCGCCTGCAGGTGTCGGGCACCGACCTGACCGACACCGCCGACCCCGGGCCGGCCGGGCCGCCCGTGTTGTGGGCCAACCCGGCGCTGGAGATGACCGCGGGCAAGGCCATGGCGCAGGCCGGGCACGCCGCCCAGCTCGCCTGGTGGGCCAGCGACGCGGGGGAGCGGGCGGCCTGGCGCGAGCGGGGGCTCGCGGTGTCCGTGCGCACGGCCGCCGGCCAGGCGGACTTCGACGCCATGGTGGCGACGGGCCGGCCCGTGGTGCGCGACGCGGGGTTCACCGAGATCGAGCCGGGCTCGTGCACGTTCGTGGCCGACGCGCCGTGGCTGGCGGGCCGGGTCGCCAGGCCGGTGCCCTGAGCGTTCTCCCGGCTCCCGGCGCGGGTCAGACCTCGAACACGTCCGCGAGCACGCCGCCCGCCGGGGTGATCCGGGCGGGTGACGGGCTGTCGTAGACGACCATGAGCCGGCCGTCCGCCGGCCTCGCCAGGCCCTCCGGGTGATCGCAGCCCACCCCGTACGGCAGCTCGGCCTCGTCCTGCGGTCCGGCGGGCAGGGTGACGTAGTCGGCCGGCAGGAAGGTGCGCTGGTCGCCGTAGTGGTCGCCGGTCCATGCGAGGTGCTCGAACGAGGCGGTCTCGTCGCCGGCGACCCAGACGCCGGTGGAGCTCCGCCGGACCGCCGGGAGATTGGTGTGTGTCCGTGACGCTCGCGAAGCGTGGTCGAAGCGCAGCTCAACCTGTCGCACCACGCCATGATTGCACTTCGGTAGCTTCGTGGGCGCGATGGCCTGATATGTCGTACGCTCCCGTCGTGCTCCAAGGGGAAGAAGAGATCAAGGGGTCCCGAGTGAGAACGGCCGCGAGGCGCGGGATCCCGACTTCTCCGCCCAGACGCTCCCGCATCGGCGATCTGCGCATGCGGGTGGTGTACCGGGGGCTGGTCGTGGCCGCCGTCGTCGCGGCCGTGGCCGCGGCGGTGGTCGCGGTGCTCCCGGCCGAGCCGGACGAGGTGGCGGCGGGGCCGGTAACCGCGCCGTCGGCCGCGCCGCCCTCGTCCGGCTCCATGCCGTCCGCTGAGGGCTCGGCACCGCCGGCCACTCCGGTGGCCGCGTCGTCCGCCGCCCCACGGGCGACGCCGTCCCCGGGGACCTCGCTCGCGCCCGGCTACACGGCCATGGAGGCCCTGTACGCCGACCCGCGCGTGCCCAGGCTCACCCGCGCCGTCAAGCGCATGCCCCTCGCCTCCCCGGGCAAGCGCTTCGTCAAGGACGTCCGCACGGGCCTGGCGGTGCCGCGGCTGCCCCGGCCGTGGAAGGTGTACGGTGCGGCCCCGTTCACCACCAAGCAGGTGCTGCCCAGGCATCGTGGCACGGAGGAGCGCGGCATCCTGGTCACCTGCCCGCTGCCGATCATGGAGCAGAAGTCTCCCCGCGACACCGCCCTGCTGGCCGCCCGCTGGACGCTCAACCACCATCCCGAGGGCGCGAAGATCACGTGGCTGGCCTCGCAGCCGGTCGAGCGCGGCTGGATGCTCGTCTATCGCGTCACCTACGGTGAGCGCACCTCGCGCGCCGCGGTCGTGATCATGGACGGGGGAATGAGCAAGCCCGGTCTGGCGTTCGTCACAGTGCCTGACTCGCAGCGCAAGCAATGGCGCGACATTGGCCGCGTGGCGGCAGGGATGCGTGTTCTAGGCTAGAAGGATCATGAATGCGGCGATATTGGGGAGTGACGCCGTGGAACGCTCTGGACCGCCGCAGGCCCCGAACAAGGGCAAGGGCAAGCCGCCCTGGCGCTCGGAGGGCCTGCCCGGTACGCCCGGAGGCAAGCCCAAGATCAACTGGTGGCGATTCGTCGTCACCCTGCTCATCGTGTACGCGGGTTTCTTCGTGGTGTCGTCGTTCATCGACAGCGGCTCGGTCGAGACGATCTCGTACACCGAGTTCACCAAGCAGGTGAACACCAAGAACGTCAAGGACATCTACGCCCAGGGCCTGTCCGTCGAGGGCGATCTGCGCGCGGCGTCGAAGAACCCGGAGAGCGGCGAGTCGTACACGAAGTTCGCCACCGAGATCCCGGCCTTCGCCAACACCGACCAGCTCGACGAGCAGCTCGCCACCGGTCAGGTCGAGATCACCTCCCAGCCCATCACCCGGGGCTTCTTCTCCAACCTGCTGCTGTCGCTGCTGCCCGTGCTGCTCCTGGCCGGTCTGTGGATCTGGATCATGCGGCGCGGCGCGAGCATGATGGGCGGCGGCCTGGGCGGGCTCGGCAAGTCCAAGGCGGCCAAGCCGGTCGAGGCCGGGAAGGTGCGGGTCACGTTCGAGGACGTCGCCGGCATCGACGAGGTCGAGAACGAGCTCGTCGAGATCGTCGACTACCTCAAGGACCCCGACAAGTACCGCAAGCTGGGCGCCAAGCTGCCCAAGGGCGTGCTGCTGGCCGGGCCTCCCGGCACCGGCAAGACGCTGCTGGCCAGGGCGGTCGCGGGTGAGGCCAAGGTGCCGTACTTCTCGGCCAGCGCCTCCGAGTTCATCGAGATGATCGTCGGCGTGGGCGCCTCCCGGGTGCGCGACCTGTTCGAGGAGGCGCGCAAGGTGGCGCCGTCGATCGTGTTCATCGACGAGATCGACGCCATCGGACGGGCCAGGGGCGGCGCGGGCGGCATCGGCGGCCACGACGAGCGCGAGCAGACGCTGAACCAGATCCTCACCGAGATGGACGGCTTCTCCGGCGCCGAAGGCGTGATCGTCATCGGCGCCACGAACCGGCCCGAGGTCCTCGACCCGGCGCTGCTGCGTCCCGGACGCTTCGACCGTACGGTGCAGGTGGGCCTGCCCGACGCGGCCGGGCGTACCGCGATCCTGGGCGTGCACACGCGCGGCGTGCCGATGGACGGCGAGATCAGTCTCGACCAGCTCGCCAAGACCACCCCCGGCATGACCGGCGCCGACCTGGCGAACCTGGTCAACGAGGCCGCTCTGCTCGCCGCCAAGCGCGGCAAGGAGAAGGTCACGATGATCGACTTCGCCGACGCGCTGGAGAAGCTCCAGCTCGGCGCGGCGCGCAGCATCGTCATGCCGGAGGAGGAGCGCACCAGGACCGCCTTCCACGAGGCCGGGCACGCGCTGCTCGGGATGCTCCAGCCGGGCGCCGACCCGGTCAGGAAGATCTCGATCATCCCGCGCGGCCGGGCGCTCGGTGTCACGCTGTCCACCCCCGACAGCGACCGGTACGCCTACGACGAGCAGTACCTGCGCGGGCGCATCACCGGCGCGCTCGGCGGCATGGCGGCCGAGCAGGTCGTGTACGGCGTCATCACCACCGGCGCGGAGAACGACCTGGAGCAGGTCACCATGATCGCTCGTGGCATGGTGGGACGCTGGGGCATGTCGGAGAAGGTCGGGCCGCTGACCATCCTGCCCAGCGACGGTCAGCAGCCGCAGGCCTCGCCCGTCACGCTCGCCATGGTGGACGAGGAGGCGCGGCGGATCGTGGACGAGTGCTACGAGCGCGCGGTCGCCATCCTCAGCGACAACCGCGACAAGCTGGACGCGATCGTGGCGGCCCTGCTGGAGCACGAGACGCTCGACGAGGTCGGCGCGTACACCGCGGCGGGGCTCCCGAGGCAGATCGACGACCGTCCGGCCGCGGCCGCTCCGGTGCCGTCGCACTTCTCCAACCTTTCCAAAAATTAGGACAAATCGGACGTTCCTTTCCGTCCGGCGAGGGCAGGTCACCCGCAGACAGACTGATCGGGGGACCGTCGTGACACTGAATGACGAGCTTCTCGCCGGACTCGGGGACTCAGGGCTGGAACAGATCGCCGGCATGCTCGGCACGGACCCGACGACCGCCCGCAAGGTCGTCGAGGCCGTGGCGGGCACGATCGTCGGCGGGATGGCCAGGAACGCCGCCCACCCCGACGGGGCCGACGCCCTGCGCGGGGCGCTGGACGATCACATGGACGCCGACCCGTTCAACGGCGACGTCGCCTCGCTCACCCGCGACGGGCACAGCATCCTCAGCCACGTGCTGGGCGGGCAGGGGACCGAGCAGGCGGCGGCCCAGCTCTCACAGCTCGCCGGGGTCAGGTCGGCGACCATCATGAAGCTGCTGCCGCTGATCGCACCCATGATCATGTCGTTGCTGGCCGGCCGGGCCGCGAGCCGGGACATGGACGCCGAAGCCGTGGCCGACGACCTGAGCCGCGAGGAGTCCGCCATCCCCGGCAGGCTGGGCGAACTGCTCGGAGGGCTGCTGGGCGACATCTTCGGCGGGACGGCGGTGCCGCGCCAGAGCGGTCCGTACGAGCCGTACGACTCGCACACCTGGGACCCCGATGTCGGCGAGCGGGAGGTGGCCCGGGGCAGGTCGAACCCCGACCGGTGACCGGTAGGCTGGGTCGGTGATCGTCTTGGCCTCTGCCTCCCCCGCCCGCCTCGCCCTCCTGCGCAGCGCAGGTCTCGATCCCAAGGTGATCGTCAGCGGGGTCGACGAGGACGCCTACTCCGCCCACTCCCCGGCCGCGCTCAGCAAGGCGCTGGCCACGGCCAAGGCCGAGGCGGTCGCGAGCGGGCTCGAAGAGGGGCTGGTCATCGGCTGCGACTCGATCCTCGAACTCGACGGGCGGCCGTACGGCAAGCCCGCCGACCGCGATGAGGCCATGGCGCGCTGGCGCATGATGCGGGGCCGCACGGGCCGCCTCGTCACGGGTCACTGCGTCATCGACGTGGCCGCCGGCCGGCAGGCGGCGGAGGTCGCCACCACGGTCGTGCGCTTCGGACAGCCCTCGGAAGAGGAGATCGCCGCCTACGCCGCCACCGACGAGCCGCTCGGCCTGGCCGGGGCGTTCAGCATCGACGGGCGCGGCGGCTGGTTCGTCGAGGGCATCGACGGCGACCACGGAAACGTGCTGGGCATCTCGCTGCCGCTGCTGCGCGACCTGTTCGCCGAGCTCGGCTACGCGGTCACGTCGTTCTGGCGCTAGCCTGCCGGGCATGCGATCATTGCGCGATTTCGCGGCCGGCATCGGCTTCTTCCTCCAGGGGTTCAGGTGGGTCGCCAGGAACACCCGCTGGTGGTTGTTCGGGCTGATCCCCGCGCTGATCGCATTCGCCCTGTACGCGGCGGCGCTCGTCTGGCTCGGCAGCAACGCCTTCCCGCTGGCCGACTCCCTGACGCCGTTCGCCGACTCGTGGAGCTGGCGGGACACGTTCAGGACGCTGGTGGGCATCGCGCTGTTCGTCGGTGGCCTCGCGCTGGCGGTGCTGACGTTCGCGGCGCTCACGCTGGCCATCGGGGAACCGTTCTACGAGCGGCTGTCGGCCGAGGTGGACGTGCTGGAGACGGAGGACGACCAGCCGTGGTGGCGCACGCTGCCGCGTTCCATCCGCGACAGCCTGGTGACGTTGTTCTACGTGCTGCTGTTCACGATTCCGCTGTTCTTCCTGGGGTTCGTACCGGTGGTGGGGCAGACGGTGGTGCCGGTCCTGGGCGCCATCGTGTCCGGATTTTTCCTGACAGTGGAGCTCACGACGCTCGCCCTCGAACGCCGCGGCATGGCCCGCAAGGAGCGCTTCGCGCTGCTGCGCGGGAACAAGGCGAGTGCGCTGGGGTTCGGGGTGGCGGTGTTCGTGCTGTTCCTGGTGCCCTTCGTGGCCGTCATCGCCATGCCGGCCGCGGTGGCGGGGGCCGCGCTGCTCGTACGGACCCGGCTGGCTCCGGCGGCGTAGGGGCCTCGCTCCCGTACGGCCTGCCGGAACCTGTGAGGGCTGGTCGGCCTCGTGACGGCGGTCTCTCGCCCGGCCGAAACGATCAGTGGAGACATCTCGTTCGCCTGGTCTGATGTGCTTGTCCACAGCCGTTCGGCCCGCACCCGCCGTTGTCCACAGGTTGGCGTGTGACGGCGTTGCGCGCCTTCCGAACCGGGCAACCTACGGACCCATGACGACCAACCGTCCGACCCACGCTCCCGGCCATCGGCGCCCAACCACCACCGACGCCCACACCTCCACCCCCCATCCCGTCTCCGCTATCGAAACCCCGCGCGCCGGTGCTTCAGGCGGTCCGCACTCCGCCGCTGCCGCCAATGGCAGCGGGCACTTCTCCCCGTCTCCCCGCGGTTCGTTCAGCGCCTCCACGTCAAGTCCCCGGCTCGCCGCCTTCGGCAGTTCGCGTGCCACCTCCAGCCCTGGCCCGGCCACTGCGGTGCCCACCCCGAGCGAACCTCCGGTACCGATCAGGGTTCCGGCGCGACGGGCGGCTCCATCACCGGGACGGCCACCGTCGCCCACACCCCGGTTCAGCCCGGCCACGGCCTCATCACGAACATCAATCTCAGGTCCGGCCACGACCTCCTCGTCCACGCCCGCATCCAGGTCCGAGCCGGCCACGACGCCGTCGACTCCGACCGCGACTCCGGCCGAGCTGCCATCCTCGACGCCGGCACATGCACCCGTGTCACCGCCGCCGCCCACCTCGTCGCCGGCACCCACCCCGACACCTGGGGGTCAGAGCCCCATCACCTCCCCTGAGCCCTGCCTCACCCTGACCAGCCCCACCGACGTCCTGGCCGCGGTGCCCTACCTCGTCGGCTTCCACCCCACCGCCAGCCTGATCGTGATCGGGCTGGCCCGAAGCCAGGCCAAGATGGTGGCCCGATGGGGCCTGCCGTTCCCGCCGGGCACCCTCGACGCCATGTCGCCGCTGCTCGGCCGCGAGAGCATCACGGAGGTCATCATCGTCGGCTACGGTCCGGGAGACCTGGTCACCCCGGCCGTCGACGAGGCCAGACGGCTGGCGGCCAAGGACGGAGTCCGGGTGGGCGAGGCGCTGCGGGCCCACGAGGGCCGCTACTGGTCGTACGTCTGCGACCTGGCGACCTGCTGCCCGGCCGAGGGCACGCCGTACGACCTGTCCAGCAGCCAGATAGCGGCCGAGGCCACAGTGCGCGGCATGGTGGCCCTCCCCGACCGCGAGGCACTGGAACGCACGCTGGCCCCGGCCACCGGTCCCGTACGAATGGCGATGCGCCGAGCCACGTCAGAGGCGATCGCGCACTTCCAGGCCAGGATCACGGCCGCCACCGACCTGAACCTCTTCACCGAGCAGTACGTGTCCGAAGCGCTGGCCAGAGTCCGATCCGCGCTGGAGACGCACAACCAGGGCGGACGCCTCACCGACGCGGAAGCGGCGAGACTCGGCCTGGACCTGACCGTCATGAGGGTCCGCGACGAGGCCTGGACCAGCATGAACGACGCCCATGCCGTCCTCTGGAAAGACCTGACCCGCAGGCTGGAACCCCGCTTCGTGCCGCCGGTCGCGTCGCTGCTGGCGATGGCGGCCTGGCGGGAGGGAAACAGCGTCCAGGCCACCATCGCCCTCGAACGCGCCCTCACCATCGATCCCAGCTACTCGATGGCCAATCTCCTCATGCACGCCCTCCAGAACCTGCTCTCCCCGGCCATCCTCCGAGACCGCCTCCCGACGCCCGCCGAACTGGACGACGCCATGGGCCCGATCAGCGCACTCTGGCTGCTCCCCTTGATCAACCTTCTCGACGAGGAGGACTCTCCTCCCGCCCTCGAATGACACGACGGGGCACGACCACGACCACGGCTCCGAGCGACCGGCAAGCACATGTCCGACGAGGTGGCAGGGGAGGACGAGCGCACTGTGCCGGTGCCGGAAGGGCACCTGAAGCGCGGCTCGTCCGTCACCTGCGCCGGTCACCTCAGGACACCGCACGTAAGCCGGTCGCGGAGCGGATTCTCAAGTCGGACGTCATCGGGGACAAGGGTTGGGGTGGGGGGAGGGGGCGGGCGTCAAAGGCCGCCTTCTTCCTTCCTGCGACGCTCGTTGTAGGCCCGCATGCGCTGCGGGTACCCGGTGAGTTGCACGTCGTACACAGGCAGGGCAAGGTCACGGGCAACTTTGTGGATCACTGCCGGTGAGCCGACCCTGCGCCTGGTCCACTCGCCATCGTCGGCCACCGCCACAGCGGTCGTGTCGGTGGCGAATGTCTCTGGCTCGACGTAAAACTCGACACCGCGCCGCGAACGGGCGAAGGCTATGAGCGCCTCGATGTCGGCGTCGGTCGCCTCACGATCGAACTTCGCGATCTTGCGGCCGCGAAGTCGACGAATGCCGTAGCGGTCTCGCCATCTCATGATTCCTTTTTATACCGTCTCGGGCCTCCGCGTCGGGGATGATCTAGGGGACAGATCCGGGATTCTCCCGATGGCACCGCAGGGCGCGCAGGAAGCAGTATGTGTGGTGACCGCTCGGAATCCCTAAGGAGAGGCATGGCGATTATGGCTGGGGTAGCGAAAACCCCCGGGCCGGGACAGGAGCCGCCAGCTCATCTGCGCGTCACCAACCTGGACCGCGAGCACGTGGTCGAGCACGTCAAGGCCGCCTACGCGGAGGGCCGGTTCGACAAGCTCGAATTCGACGACCGGCTGGAGCGTGCCATGACGGCGCGCACCCACGGCGACCTGGTGCCGATCATGAAGGAGCTGTACGGTCCGCGGGCCATGCCCAAGCCCGCCCCTCTCCCTGATTCGGCGAGCACGCCGGGCATGGCCGAGAGCAACGAACGCCTCGGGGGAGCCATCGCTCACGCGCTGCCCCTCGTCGGCTTTCCCATCCTCGGTCCGCTGCTCCTGCTGCTCACCGGTGGCAAGACCTCTCCTTACATCCGCCAACACGCACTGGAGGCGCTGAACTTTCAGATCACTGTCGTCGGGGCCTCGGTATTGCTACCGCTGACCGTTGTCGGAGTCGTGCTGCTGCCGTTCATCTGGGTGGGAGCCGTCGTCCTCTCCATCGTCGGCGGCGTTTCCGCCCTGACGGAGGGTAATTTCCGATATCCGATGACGATTCGCCTGGTGAAGTGACCATCGAACCGCACTGATCGTCAGCATTCTCGCCCTGCGGGGCTCATGACCTCGACGGGCTGGAGCGTTATCCCCGGCCCAGAAATGGTTCCTGGGTTCGCGGCTGCCGTTTTCGCTCACGTCGATACGCACGAGTCACGTAGTCCGCGCAATTCGGCGTAAGCCGGCGTCGTTTCCGGCAGGGTGACGGGTTCCGTCATGCCGTTCGGTCGGTCGGCTCCGTGATCGACTGCTCGCCTGCTGTCACAGGATTCGTGTCGTCTCGCATGTCAGGCGAGGTCGCGGTCACGTGGAGCCTGCTGGGCAGGTCGGTGCCGGTAGGGAGAGATCCCTCCCGGAGGTGAGGCCCGGGGGGCGGTCGGGCGAGGAGTTCGGGATGCGCTCCGGGCGAGTTGCCAGGGGCTTGTTCCGAGGTCCGAGGTGCCGGAGTTCCGTTCAGGTCGTGGTGCGGTCCTGCGCGGGTTCGGCTCCAGTCCTGCTTCGAACGTGGTCAGGGCCCTGCGTGGGTCATGGCCTGGGACGTACTCGGGTCTGTGGGTTCGGGGCGTGTGCGGATGCGTGGGTCCGGTGTGTTCGGACCGGCGGTCCGAGGCGTGCTCGGGTCCGTGGCTCGGGGCGTGTTCAGGGATGTGTTCGGGTTTGTGATCCGGGATGTGTTCGGGTTGTCGCCCGGTGCGTGTTCGGGTTTTCGTCCGGAGAGTGTTCGGGCGGGAGCGCGGAGGCGTGCGGGGTTGCGGTCCGGGGGCGGTCGAGTGAGTGAAGGCCCGGGGGGCCTGTGGTTGGGGGAAGGTGCGATGTCCGCGTGCGAAAGGCCCACGTGTGGTTCGGGCCGGCGCGTGCGGAAGCTTCACATTATTCGGAGTAAGCAGCACGTTGAGAAGACGAGGTTACGAGTTCATTCATGGATATGCCGCAGATGAACCCCGCCCTGTTGAGCCGCCTGCTGCCGGGTGCCGAGTTGGAGGTCCTGGAGGTCCACCAGGGACAGTGCTACCAGGTGGTCGTCGGCGCGGATCGCGCCGTCTGCCTGCCCCTCACCCTGGCCGCTGCCGCCCGCCTGCCACGGCGGGCCGCCACACTTCACATACTCGCCGAGCTGGACCTGGGTGTCTGCACGCCCAGGCCGTTGTCCATGTCCGATGCCGAGGAGGCGTGGCTGGTCCTCAGCCGTGTCCCCGGCGCGCCGCTCGGGTTCGGCGCGGTCGAGAACTCCGAGGTGGCGGAGGTCATCGCCACCCAGTACGTCAGGCTGCTGACGCGCCTGGCGAAGGCCGGAGCCGATGACGGGACGCGGGCCGTCCTGTCGGTGCCCGAGGGCCGGTGGAGCCGGTTCGCGGGGGAGGTCCGCGCCGAGTTGTACGGGCTGATGTCCGACGACGGACGCCTTCGTGCCGAACGGGAACTCGCGGCGGTCGAGCGGCTGCCCGAGGTCGAGACCGGCATCGACGCCGCACCCTGGGACGATGTCCGCCTCGGCGACGTCCTGCCGGCGGTGGTGCACGGCGATCTCGGTGCCGAGAACGTGCTGTGGGAGTGGATCGACGGGCTGCCACGACTCGGCGGAGTCGTCGACTGGGACCAGGTCACGATCGGTGACCAGGCCGAGGACCTGGCGGCGATCGCAGCCTCGTTCGGGACGGACTTCCTGGACCGGGTCCTCAGGCTCGGCGGCTGGGACAGCACCGAGGTGCGCGACCGTATCGCCGCGATCCGCGGCACCTTCGCCCTGCAACAGGCCCTGATGGCGTACCAGGACGAGGACGAGGCCCAGTTGGATGACGGCCTGGCCGGTTACCGGGGCTGAGGGAGGAGAGACGACAACCGGACGGTGGGGCATCGGGGTCGCCGCTGGAGTGTCCCGCCCACAGGTGCGGCCGGCCGGTGGTCCGCAGGTGCTTCCCCGCCACGCGGACGTCCGGCGGCACCCGTACGCCTGGCGGCAGGTGCGTGTCCTGCGCCACGCGTACGGTCAACGGCCGAGGACCTCGTACTTGACCCGCATCACCCCGGCGCTGGTGTTGCCGATGGAGGCGAACGCGGCCTCGGACAGGTCCAGGCAGCGTCCGCCGACGTACGGGCCGCGGTCGTTGATGCGGACCGTGACGGCCTCGCCGGTGCGGGGGTTGGTGACGCGTACCTTGCTGCCCAGCGGGAGGGTCTTGTGGGCGGCGGTCATGGCGGCGGGGTTGAAGCGTTCGCCGCTCGCCGTCATCTGGGGCTCTCCGTAGTAGGAGGCGCCGCAGGTGCCGGAGGTCAGGACGCGGAGCTTCGGCTTCGTGCTCTCCGCCTTGGCCGTCCCGGTCGTGGCCTCGGCCTTGGTCTTGGCGTCCGGTTCCGGGGAGGAGGCGGAGCGGGACGACCGGCTGGACCCCGGAGAACCGGCGGGTGCCGGGGACGTGGGTGAGGCAGTCGGTCGTGAGGAGGTGGGCTCCGAGGCGTTGGCCGGTTTCGGGTGGGCGGCGGCCGGCGGCTCGGGAGTGGAGGGCTGCTGGACCTGTCGCCGTCCGAGCTCGGACGGCGGGATGACGGCGGACGACCTCCGCTCGGAGGAGTCGTTGCCGATGGCGGCCCAGGCGGTGGTGGAGGCGGCGGCCACGACGGCGACGCCGACCGCGACGGTGGTCCAGCGCCGCCTGCGCGTGGAGAGCCACCGGCCCTGCGCCTGGGCAACCGGTCTCTGGTGCTCGGAGATGGAGGGCTCGTGGTTCCCGTGGGAGGGGCTGTCGCCTTCGGCGGGAGGTTTGCGGTTCTGGGGGGAGGGACGCTTGCGGCCCAGGAAGGACGGCTTGCGGGAGTGCTGGCCCAACGTAAACCACGGTCCTAGATAGGGAATGGGAATGGGAAAGGCCAGGCCGCGAGGGGTGGGCGGCGGACGGAGGGCCGATCCG
>NZ_SSXE01000232.1 GCF_021699195.1 Nonomuraea sp. MG754425
GGGGCCGCTCCAGATCGCCCGCCTGGAAGATCGCGGTGTCACCGGCTCTGGGCGGCGGGGCGCCGGGCCCGCCCGGCGGGGCGTTGAAGATCTCCGTGGCCCCCGCCCCGACACCCACGAACCCGCCACCGCCCGGCACTACCCTCGAACCCGGACCACCCGGACCACCGGGGCCACCCGAACCGCCAGGACCACCCGAACCGCTTGGGCCACTCGGACCACCTGGACCGCCCGGGGCACCTGGACCGCCCGGGGCGCCGGCTCCGGCGGCGGCGGGCGGGAACAGGCCGGGGTCGCGCAGGGTCGCGCCTGTCACGTGCGGCACCGACTGGCCGGGCTTCGGCCGGGCGATGGCCGCCAGCGCCCGGCGCACACTCTCCCCGCTGGCGGGCCGCTGCCCCGGGTCCTCGGCGAGCATGGCCAGCACCAGCCGGTCCAGTTCGGGCGGCACCTCGCGCCTGATCGCGCTGGGCGCAGCCCCGTCGCCGGAGGGCGTGCGCCCGCACAGCAGCTCGTAGCAGACGCAGCCCAGCGCGTACACGTCTCCGGGGGCCTGCGCCGTCTCGCCGGCGCGTCGCTCGGGCGAGACGTACCGGCTCCCCTCGGGTGCCGGCGCCCGCTCGTCCATCCCGAACCCGACGACCTTGAGCACGCCGCTGCCGGCCTGGCGGAAGCTGTCGGGACCGACCCGTCCGTGCACGACCCCGGCCCGGTGCGCGGCGTCCAACCCGGCCGCCGCCTGCCCGATCAGGTCGCACACCTCGACGATCTTCAACGGCCCGCGCGCGGCCAGTTCCTCGCCGAGGCTGAGGCCGGTGAGGAACTCCATGACCAGGAACGGGGAGCCGCCGTGGTCTCCGACGTCGAGCACCATGGCCACGTTCGGGTGGATCACCCGGGCCACGGCCTGGGCGTGCTGCTTGAGCACCTCCCGCGTGGCGGCGCCGGCCGCTCTGGCGCCGAGCACCTTCACGGCCACGACCCAGTCGGCCCGCGTGTCGTAGCCCCGCCACACCTCGCCCATCGGCCCGCCGCCGATGCGCTCGTCAAGCCGGTACCGGTCAGCGACCAACGACGGTGTCTGCTCCGTCCCGTCGGACATATCCCCGCCAATTACTCGATATCAGGATGTCCGACCCACCATAGGCCCCTCACGCCGCCGGCCGCCCCACCTTCACCACGCCACCCGCCGCAGCCCGGCCTCGACATAACGACATTCGTTAACGCAGCGCGGGCCGGGGTCGCGATCGTGGGATCGGTCGTGTCGGCCGTGCCCGCAGCGGCGGGGGAGGCCATACTCTCCTCCATGCTGCTGACCGAGAGCCATCCGTCCCACCTGCCGCCGGGCGAGCCGATCGGCGCCGTCGCGCCGGAGCTCGCACGCCCGGGCCTGGCCCTGCTCGAAGAGGTCGAGGCCACGATCTGATGGCCGAACCGGTCATCAGGGTACGGCTCGACGAACTGCTCAAGGAGCGCGGCATGACGCTCACCGAGTTGTCGCGCCGGGTGGAGATCACCGTGGTCAACCTGTCGATCCTGAAGAACGGCCACGCCAGGGCCGTCCGCTTCTCCACCCTGGGCCGCCTGTGCCAGGCGCTGGGCTGCCAGCCGGGCGACCTGCTGTCCTACGAGTGAGCACGACGACCCCGCCGGCCGCGCGAGGAGCCGGCGGGGAGAGCGGCGCTTCCCCCGATCCGCGCGCCGCTATCCGGCGATCTCCTTGATCGTCTCGATCAGCCGCAGCCGCTCCTCGTGGGTCCGGCCGAGCGGCGTCACGTTCAGGGTCGTGACGCCCGACTCCTTCATCGCCAGCACCCGGTCGCGCACGAAGCCCTCCGTGCCGACCAGCGACATCTTCTCCAGCAGTTCGGCGGGGACGAGCGCGGCGGCCTCGTCCTTCTTGCCCTCCAGGTAGAGGTCCTGGATCTGCTCGGCCTCCTTCTCGTAGCCGTAGCGCCTGGCCAGGTCGTTGTAGAAGTTGCGGCCCTTGGCCCCCATGCCGCCGATGTACAGGGCCGCCATCGGCCGTCCGAACTCCAGCAGCCCCGCCACGTCGTCGCCGATCGCCAGGGTGGCCTGGGCGATCACGTCGAGCTCGCCGAGTTCGGGGTCGCGCTTCGCCTTGCCCGCGGCCAGCGCGGGGCCCCAGACGTCGGCGGCCTTCTCGGGGACGTAGAAGATCGGCTCCCAGCCCTCGGCCACCTCGGCGGTCAGCTCGACGTTCTTGGGGCCGATGGCGGCCACCACGACGGGGATGCGGGAGCGTACCGGCCGGTTGATGATCTTGAGGGGTTTGCCGAGGCCGGTGCCCTGGTCGGCGGGGAGCGGCACCGTGTAGTGCCGGCCCTCGTGCTGCAGGCGCTCGCGCCGCCAGACCTGGCGGCAGATCTCGATGACCTCCCTCGTACGCCCCAGCGGCGCGGTGTACGGCACCCCGTGGAAGCCCTCGATCACCTGCGGCCCCGAGGCCCCGATCCCGAGCGTGAAGCGCCCGTCGGAGACGTAGTCGAGCCCGGCGGCCGTCATCGCCATGAGCGTCGGCGTGCGCGAGTAGATCGGCAGGATGCCCGAGGCGATCTCGACCCGCTCGGTCTTGGCCGCGATGTAGCCCATCTGGCTGACCGCGTCGAACGTGTACGCCTCGGCGACGAACACGATGTCCAGCCCCGCCTTCTCGTAGTCGGCCAGCTCGGCCACCGACTCCTTGAAACCACCCGAGTACTTGAGTGCCATACCGATGCGCATTGCCGGGCTCCCCACCGAACCGAATGATGTTCTGTCGCGACGCGGACATGTTATCGCGCCGGTAGCGGGGGGCGGGAGCCGCTAGCCTGGTTCGAGTGCTGACTCGGGTGATCATCGTCATGTCGGTCGTGGTGGCCGTCGCCCTGGCGGGGCATGGACTGATCCCCGCGCTCGGCGGGTTCACCCCGGTCTTCGAGAGCGTCCTGCCCTGGATCGGGCTGGCCGTGCCGCTGCTGCTCGCGGCCGCCGCGATGGCACGTTCCACCACCGCGGTCGCCGCGGCGCTGGTGCCGGGGCTGGTGTGGGCGGTCATGTTCGGCTCCACACTCTTCCGCACGCCGCCCGGCGGGCCCAGCGACCTGGCCGTCGGCACCGTCAACGTGGGCGTGCGCAACAGCACCTCCGGCGAGGCCGTACGCGCGATCGCCAAGGACCTCGACGTGCTGGCCGCCCAGGAGCTGACCAAGGGCGGGCCCGCGGCCAAGCAGCTCAACAAGATGTTCAGGTACCACTACCCGGTCAGCACGGTCGGCCTGTGGAGCCGCTACCCGATCACCGAGACCCGGCCGCTCGACGTCGGGCTGGGCTGGCCGCGTGCCCTGCGCGCGGTCGTCACCACGCCCAAGGGCCAGGTGACCGTCTACGTCATGCACCTGGCCTCGGCCCGTCCCGGCCACACCACCTCGCGCGACGCCTCGCTGGCGCGGGCGCGCAAGCTCATCGACGCCGACTCCAGCAAGCGCATCCTGCTGCTCGGCGACCTCAACACCGCCACCACCGACCGCGGCATGAACGGCCTGACACCCCCGCTGACCGACGCCCAGAGCGCGGCCGGCGACGGGTTCGGGTTCACCTGGCCGGCCGAGTTCCCGATCACCCGGCCCGACCACATCCTGTTCAAGGGCATGACCGCGACCAAGGCGGGCGTGGCCCCGGCGACCGGCAGCGACCACCGGGCCGCGATCGCCTCACTCCGGCTGTAGGCGGGCCAGGTCCTCGGGCGTGTCGATGTCGGCGGGGTCGCCGTAGTCGTCGCACGGCACCTCGGTGACCAGTTCGGGATGCGCCTTCAGGTACGGCCGCGCCCCGACGTCGCCGGTGGCCAGCTCCGCCACCCCGGCGAAGTGCGCGCGGGTGATCAGCACGGGGTTCCTGCGCCGTCCCCCGTAGGTGGCGACCGCCAGGCCGGTGGCGCCCGAGCCGATCAGCGCGCGTACCGCGCCCGGCCCGATGAGCGGCTGGTCGATCAGCGCGACCACCACCGACCCGGCCTCCTCGGGCAGCGCGGCCAGCCCGACCCGCAGCGACGATCCCATGCCCGAGGCCCAGTCGGGGTTGCGCACGGTGACCGCGCCGCGCACCTGCACCGTGGCCGCGCCGAGCACGACCACGACCGGGTGGCAGCCGCCCTCCTCTAGCATCCGCACCCCGCGGTCCACCAGGCGCTCGCCCTCGAACTCGACCAGCGCCTTCGGCCTGCCCAGCCGGGCTCCCTCGCCCGCGGCGAGCAGCAGTCCAGCCACTTCGGCGGTTCTCATGTCGCCTCGCCGTCGATGCCGTGAGACAGCTCGTGTGAAAGCTCGTGCTGGATCTCGTGGTGGATGCGGCCGTCGGTCGTGGACAGCGGACGTCCGGAGCCGCCCCAGCGGAGCTGGATCAGCTCGGCGGCGATCGACACCGCCGTCTCCTCGGGCGTGCGCGCGCCCAGGTCGAGGCCGATCGGCGAGCGCAGCCGGGCCAGCTCGGCGTCGGTGAGCCCGGCCTCGCGCAGCCGGGCGAGACGGTCGTCGTGGGTGCGGCGCGAGCCCATGGCGCCGACGTAACCGGCCTCGGTGCGCAGCGCCACCTCCAGCAGCGGCACGTCGAACTTGGGGTCGTGGGTCAGCACACAGATCACCGTACGCTCGTCCACCTGGACGGAGGCCAGGTAGTCGTGCGGCCACTTGACCACGACCTCGTCGGCGTCGGGGAAACGTTTGGGGGTGGCGAAGACCGGGCGCGCGTCGCACACCGTGACGTGGTAGCCGAGGAACTTGCCCACCCTGGCCACCGCCGCGGCGAAGTCGATGGCCCCGAACACCAGCATCCGCGGCGGCGGCGCGAACGAGTGCACGAACACCGCCAGGTCGTCCAGCCGCCGCTCCCCCTGCTCGCCGTAGCGTCGCAGGCCGGTCAGCCCCTGGGCGAGCATGCCGCGGGCGTCGTCGTCCACGGCGGCGTCGAGGCGCTCCAGGCCGAGCGTGCCCCCGGCGCGGTCGGGCCAGATGACCCGCCGGGACCCGACCCGGCCGGGGCCGGAGACGACGGTGGCCACGGCGACCGGCTCGCGCGCCGCCACCGACGCCGCGATCTCACCCAGTTCGGGAAAGGTCTCCTTCGAGACGGGCTCGACCAGGATGTCGATGATGCCGCCGCAGGTCAGCCCGACGGCGAAGGCGTCGTCGTCGCTCACGCCGTACCGCTGCAGGACGGGGGTCTCGATCCCGGCGGCCAGCTCGAACACCGCGCCCTCGACGCATCCCCCGGAGACGCTGCCGACCACCTCGTCGCCGTGCACCGCCATCGCCGCACCCGGCGGCCTGGGCGCGCTGCTCCAGGTGCCGACGACCGTGGCCAGCCCGAAGCCGAGCCCCGACCGCCACCACTTCATGATCTCCGGCAGCACGTCACGCATGTGCGAGCCTTTCGCTGAGTTGCTCGAAGGCGGCCAGGCTGTGCCCGGCCACCAGGTCGTCGAGGTGCGGCAGGGCGGCGCGCATGCCGCCGGTGAGCGGCTGGTAGTCCTCGTAGCCCTTGTGTGGGTTGACCCAGATCACCCGGTACGCCTGCCTGGCCAGCCTGGCCATCTGCGTGCCCAGCAGTTCGGGGTCGCCGCGTTCCCACCCGTCGGAGGCGATCACCGTGATCGCGCCTCTCGCGCTGAAACGGGTGAGGAACTCCTTGAGTTCCGCGCCCAGGCGGGTGCCGCCGCTCCAGTCGGGGATGGCCTTGGAGACCTCGTCGAGCGCGGTGCCGGGGTCGCGGTGGCGGAGTTCGGCGGTGATCGGGGTGAGCCTGGTGCCGATCGAGTACACCCGGGTGGCCGCGGGCTCGCTCCTGACCAGCGCGTGGGCGAAGCGCAGCAGTGTCTCGGCGTACGGGGCCATGGAGCCGCTGACGTCCACGAGCAGCACCACCTTGCGTGGCCTGGTGGTGTGCCTGCGGCGGCGCAGCCCGGCCACCTCGCCCGTGCGCAGTGCGTCGCGGATGGTGCGGCGCCGGTCCAGCCCGCCCCGGTGGGCGCTCTCGAAGCGCCGTGAGCGGCGGCGCGCCCGGCCGCCCCTGAGCAGCGCCAGCATGCGGTGCACCTCGGCCCGCTCGGCCTCGGTGAGCCGGGCGACGTCGCGGTGCCGTAGCAGTTCGATCCGGCTCGCGGTGGCGGGGGCGGCCGTCCCTTCGTCGCCGTCGCCGTCGTCGTGGTGCTCGGCCAGGTGCCGGGTGACGCTCGTGGTGGCCGTGCGCGCGAGCGTGGCCCGCCGGCCGCCGAAGTACGCGGCGAAGCACCGGTCGTAGCGGGGCAGGTCGTCGGGGGTGGCGCAGAGCGTCAGCCGGCCGGCCCAGTACACCTCGCGGGAGTCGGCCACGTCGAGGTGGGCGAGCGCCAGGAGCAGGTTCTGCGTACGCTCGTGGTCGGCCGCGACGCCCGCCGCGCGCAGTGTCCTGGCGAACCCCGTCATGGTGGCCGCGAGCTCATCCATGGGACAGCAGCCCGTTGCCGATCACCGCCGTCACGTCCTCACGGTACTTCAGCGCCGCGCCCAGCGTGGCGGCGGCCAGATCGGGGTCGAGCTCCTTGGCTCCCAGCGTCAGCAGCGCCTCGGTCCAGTCGAGCGTCTCGGCCACGCCCGGCGGTTTGACCAGGCCGGCCTGCCGCAGCCGGGCGGCCGTCCCCGCCACCTGGGTGGCCAGCGTCTCGGTGCAGCCGGGCAGCCGGCGCCGCAGGATGGCCACCTCGCGGTCGAAGCCGGGGTGCTCCAGCCAGTGGTAGAGGCAGCGCCGCTTGAGCGCGTCGTGCACCTCGCGGGTCCTGTTGGAGGTCACCACGACCACCGGCGGCGTGGCGGCCCTGATCGTGCCCAGTTCGGGGATCGAGATCGTGAAGTCGGAGAGCACCTCCAGCAGGAACGCCTCGAACTCGTCGTCGGCGCGGTCGATCTCGTCCACCAGCAGCACGCTCGGCTGGGTCTCGATCGCCTTCAGCAGCGGCCTGGCGATCAGGAAGCGGCGGTCGTAGATCTCCCCCTCCAGCCGGTCCGCGTCGGTGATCCCGGCCGCCTCCGCGGCCTTGAGGTGCAGGAGCTGGCGGGCGAAGTCCCAGTCGTACAGGGCCTGGGCGGCGTCCAGGCCCTCGTAGCACTGCAGCCGGATGAGCGGCGCCCGCAGCAGCGCGGCGAGGGTCTTGGCCAGTTCCGTCTTGCCGACTCCCGCCTCCCCTTCGAGGAAGAGCGGCCGCCCCATCCGCAGCGCGAGGAAGGCGGCCGTGGCCAGCCCCTCGTCGGCCAGGTAGGCGTGCCGGTCGAGGAGCTCGATCAGCTTGGCGGGCGACTCGATGTCCATCGCCCTGATTGTCCGTCGCAGCACGCCTTCAGGCTACGACGACACCCGCCTCGGCGATATTCGCCCGAAGTGGTCGTCACGCGGTGATGACGCGTTGTAAGCTCCTGCTCACCGAACGAGAGGACGCCAAGGCATGCCCCCTCGCCTTGCACACGACCCGTCCGCCGTGCCGCCGGTCCACACCCGCACCGCCACCTCGGTGGCCGCCGCTCCCGGCGAGGACTGATGCGCATTCCCCCAGGAATGCCGGAGTCGTGGGACGACCACCACGTGGCCCCCGAGGTCCGGCACCAGCGCAAGATCACCGCCGCCCGCAGGGCGATCGACGTCGCCCTGCAGTCGCGCTTCCTGTGGATCAGTCACGACAAGCGGGAGGCCATCGCCACCTGCGACGACCTGGAGCTGCTGCAACACTGGCTGATCCGCATCCTCACGGTCGACACGGTGGAGGAGTTGTTCGCCGAACCGGGTTAGCCGGGAGGCCGCTGCTCGGCCGCCTCACCGCGCTGCCTGACCAGGGCCATCAGCTCGGCCGTGGCACGGCGGGCGCGAGCCTTCTCCGACCCCTGGATGCCCATGGCGCCCACCGCGCGCCCGTCGGACAGGTCGATCCGCGGCCACGGATCGCCTGCCACCATCGTGACGTCCAGCACCTCGGGCCAGGTGACCCGGTGGGTGCGGACGGCGTTGACGATCGTGACGCCCCGATCGTCCGCCTCCACCCGTACCCGGCCCAGCAGGTGCAGCACCCACGCCACCGCGCAGCCGAACGCCACGATCGCCACCCGGTCGGCCAGCTCGAACGGCTGCGCGATGAAGACGGCCATCACCACCGCCCCGAGCACGACCACGACGCCGAAGCCGTAGGCGACGACGCGGGCCCGGCGCGGACGCCAGGTGACGGGCAGCGAGGGCGGGGACGTGGGCTCTGACACGAGGGAAACCTACCGTAGGTCAGTCGAGGTTCTTCAGGAGGAGGGCGGTCTCGAGCGCGGCGATGGCCGACTCATACCCCTTGTCCTCCTTGCTTCCCGGCAGTCCCGAGCGGTCGAGCGCCTGGTCCAGGTTCTCGACGGTGAGCACGCCGTTGCCGATCGGCGTCTCCTCGTCCAGCGAGATCCTGGTCAGGCCCGACGTCACCGAGTCGCACACGTACTCGAAGTGGGCCGTCTCGCCGCGGATGACCGCGCCCAGCGCCACCACCGCGTCGCAGCGGCGGGCCAGCGCCTGGGCGACCACCGGGATCTCCAGCGAACCCGGCACCCGGACCACGGTCGCGCTGGCGCCGCTGTCGTCGCACGCCTGCAGCGCCCGGGACACGAGCTGATCGGTGATCTTGGCGTGCCAGCTCGCGGCCACCACGCCCACCGTCAGCCCCGCCGCGTCCGGCGCGGCGACGCCCGGCCGTCCCTGTCCACTCATGACGCCTCCGAGATGTCGTGGCCGAGGCGCTCGCGCTTGGCCTTGAGGTAACGCTCGTTGTGCGGGTTCATCGCCACGGGCATGGGCTCGCGGCCGATGACCTTGATGCCGTAGCCGTCCATGCCCTTGAGCTTGGCCGGGTTGTTGGTGAGCAACCGGATGGACCGGACGCCGAGATCGGCGAGGATCTGCCCCGCGTTGGAGAACTCCCGCGCGTCGACCGGCAGCCCCAGCTCGATGTTGGCGTCGACGGTGTCGCTGCCGTTGTCCTGCAGGCTGTACGCCCTGAGCTTGGCCAGCAGGCCGATCCCCCTGCCCTCGTGCCCGCGCAGGTAGACGACCACACCTCGGCCCTCCTGCGCGATGGCCGACATGGCGTGGTCGAGCTGCACCCCGCAGTCGCAGCGCAGCGAGCCGAACACGTCGCCGGTCAGGCACTCGGAGTGGGCCCTGACCAGGATGTTGTCCCCCTCGCTCAGGTCGCCGTAGACGAGCGCGACGTGCTCGCCGCCGTCGAGCGCGCTGGCGTAGCCGTAGGCCCGCCACATCCCGTACGCGTTCGGCAGCCGGGTCTCGGCGACCCTGGTGACCATGCTCTCGGCCCGCCGCCGGTGGTCGACGAGCTGCTCGATGGAGACCAGGGCCAGGTCGTGCTCGTCGGCGAAGCGGCGCAGCTCGGGCAGCCTGGCCATGGTGCCGTCGTCGTTGACCACCTCGGCCAGCGCCCCGGCCGCCGACAGCCCGGCCAGCCTGGCCAGGTCCACGGCCGCCTCGGTGTGGCCGCGCCGGGCCAGCACGCCGCCCTCGTGGTAGCGCAGCGGGAAGACGTGCCCGGGGCGGACCAGCTCGTTCGGCTCGGTGGCGGAGTCGGCGAGGGTGCGGATGGTCCTGGCGCGGTCGGCCGCGGAGATGCCCGTGGAGACGCCGTCGCGGGCGTCCACGGTGATCGTGTACGCCGTGCGCATGCGTTCCTTGTTGTGGAAGACCATGAGGGGCAGGCCGAGCCGGTCGAGCTCCTTGCCCTCCATGGCCACGCAGATCATGCCGCTGGTGTGCCTGATCGTGAACGTGCACACCTCCGGCGTGGCCTTGGCCGCGGCGAAGATGAGGTCGCCCTCGTTCTCGCGGTTCTCGTCGTCCACGACCACCACGGGCTTGCCGTTGCGGATGTCCTCGATGGCCCGCTCGATCGGGTCGAGTGTGATGTCGCTCATTGTGCCACCGCCACCTGCAGAGGGCCGGTGCGGTACTCCCGCAGCCACTTGACGAACCCGACGAGCACCAGCACGAAGAACACGCCGTACACGGCCCCGGAGACCACCAGGTTCGAGCTGAACGCCAGTGGCACCCCGACCAGGTCGACGGCCACCCACACGATCCAGAAGTCCACCAGCGCCCTGCCCTGCGCCCAGGTGGCGATCGCGCTGCCCACGAAGATGTAGGCGTCGGCGGCCACCAGGAACGCGCCCTTGGGCAGCGGCTCGTGCGCGCCCCACGACAGGCCCGTGGCGTAGAGCAGCAGCCCCACGACGACGGTGCCCAGCAGCATGACGGCGATCAGCGTCAGCCGCTCGCGCGGCCGGGCGGGCCGGACGGCGAGCTGCTTGCCGTTCTCGGTGCCGCGCCGCCAGGCCAGCCAGCCGTAGACGGCCAGGCCCGCGAACAGCACCTGCTTGAGCGCGTTGCCGGTGATGTGCGCGTTGATCGAGGCGATGAACAGCAGCACCGCCCCGCTGAACTGCACCGGCCAGGTCCACATCGACTTGCGCATGGCGAGCAGGACCGTGGCCAGGGCGGCGACGTTGCCGGCCAGGTCGGTCCAGAGCACGTGCGTGCCGAATACCTCAAATCCGGCATTGAGCCAGTTCACTGCCTGACCACCAGCCTCTCCACATATTTCGCGATGACGTCCACCTCGATGTTCACGACGTCGCCCACGGCGCGCTCGCCCATCGTGGTGAGCTTCAGCGTGGTCGGGATGAGGCTCACGCCGAAGCTTTCGTCGTCAACCGTCGTCACCGTCAGGCTGATTCCGTCGATGGCGATCGAGCCCTTCTCCGCGACGTAGCGGGCCAGCGGCTGCGGCAGCGAGAAGCGCAGGTCGTCCCAGCTCTCGCCGGGGTCGCGGGACAGCAGCACGGCGGTGCCGTCCACGTGGCCCTGCACGATGTGGCCGCCGAGGCGCTGGTCGGCGCGGACGGCCCGTTCCAGGTTCACCGGGGAGCCCTCGGTGAGGCGGCCCAGCGAACTGCGGTCGAGCGACTCCCTGATCACGTCAACGGTGAACACGTCGTCCTCGACCTCCACGACCGTGAGGCACACCCCGTTGACCGCGATCGAGTCGCCGTGCCCGGCGTCGGAGGTGACGACCGGGCCGCGTACCGACAGCAGGGCTCCGCCGCCCGCCTGCCGGACGGCCACCACGTCGCCCTTTTCCTCAATGATTCCGGTGAACATCACTGCTCCCTGCCTGGTTGGGTGACGGGCCGCGCAATAAGCCGCACATCCGGCCCGATGGGGGAAATTTCGTCAAATGTGAGGCGGTGGAGTTCGCCGATCGTCCCCACCCCGGCTGCGCCCAGCGCGGCCCGCCCGGAGCCCAGCAACGCCGGAGCCAGGTACGCCACCACCCGGTCGGCCAGCCCCTGCCGTACGAACGAGCCGGCCAGCGTCGGCCCGCCCTCCAGGAACACGCCGACCACCTCGCGCGCCGCCAGTTCCCGCAGCAGCGCGGCCAGGTCGAGCCCGGCGTCGCGGCGGGGCAGGCGCAGCAGGTCGGCCTTGAGCGGGGTGTCGGCGTCGTCGGCCACGGCGACGAGGGTGGGGGCCCGGTCGTCGAGCACGCGGGCGGACGGTGGCGTCCTGCCGTCGGGATCGACCACCACCCGCAGCGGCGAGCGCCCGCCGCCGGAGCCGGGCTCGGGGCGGGCGGTCAGGTGCGGGTCGTCGGCCAGGACGGTGCCGATCCCGGCGACGATCGCGTCGGACGCGGCCCGCAGCCGGTGCACGTCGGCCCTGGCCTCGGGCGAGGTGATCCACTTGCTGGTGCCGTCCTCGGCGGCCGAGCGCCCGTCGAGCGTGGCCGCGAACTTCCACGTCACGTGGGAGCGTCCGAGCCGGACGTACGTCAGCCACTCCTCGTTGACCCGCTCCGCGGCCCCGGTGAGCACCCCGGTCGTGACGCGCACGCCGTGCGCCCGCAGCCGCGCCGCCCCGCCGGCCGCCTTCGGGTTGGGATCGGTCACGGCGATCACCACCCGCGCCACGCCCGCCTCCAGCAGCGCCCGGCTGCACGGCCCGGTCCGCCCGGTGTGGTCGCAGGGCTCCAGCGTCACGTACGCGGTGCCGCCCCTGGCCCGCTCTCCCGCCTGCGCCAGCGCGGCGACCTCGGCGTGCGGCCCTCCGGCGTGGGCGTGGAAGCCTTCCCCTGCGGGCCGGCCGGCGGCGTCGAGCACGACGCAGCCCACGACGGGGTTGGGGCTGGTGCCGCCGTGTCCGCGCCCGGCCAGTTCGACGGCACGCGTCATGTGCGCGAGGTCCTGCGCGGGTGTGTCCAACCCCGGGTCTCCTACTCGCCAGTAGCTCAAAGCCACGGCGGGCCCCGGGGGAATTCGCCCTGGTGCGTCTCATGCACCACGGCAGGCGCCCGGCTGGGACACCGGACACCTCGCGCGCTACCTCCCATCCGGACTTTAACCGTCGGTCCCGGAATTTCACCGAGTCAACCGGCCGATGGCATCGGCCGGGTCGCGGACTGTCACCGCCGGTTCGGACTTTCACCGACCCCGGAGCACGCTAGCTCTCTTTCCCTACCAGTTTGCCATGCCCGGTACGAAGCACGCGACCGCCCCCACGAAAACAACCAAGCGCTCGGTTCAGGCGGCCATGATCCGGTGCGCGCGCCGCGCCGCCGGGCTGTACCGGACCTGCCCCGGGACCAGGCCGAGCCCGGTGTGCAGGGTACGCAGCGTGGCCGTGGCCCACAGGTCGCCGACCGGCGTGGCGGGCAGCCCGTACAGCCGCCTCGCCCAGCGCGGCAGCGTCGCGAACGCCAGCAGCGTCAGCGCGGGCATCGCCGGCTTGAGCGGCGTGAGCAGGAGCGGGAGCGGGGCGTTCAGCGACAGGCGCAGCGGATGGGCGGCCTCCGGCACGAACCGCAGCCCGGGGCGCTCGGACTCGATGTACGCACGCAACTCCGCGACCGAGCCCGGCACGTCCTGCGGCGCCAGCCCGACGACCTCGGCGGCCCGCCGCCACTCCGCCACGAACGTGTCCGCCTCGGCGTCGGACAGCCGTACGCCGGCGCGGCGGGCGACCGACAGGTAGGAGTCGACCTCGCCCACGTGCACCCAGCGCAGCGCGTCGGGATCGTCGAGACGGAAGGTCTCGCCGGTGTCGGGATCGTGCGCCGTCAGCCGGGCGTGGATCTTGCGCACCCGGCTACCGGCCCGCTCGACCTCGGCGCGGGTGCCGTAGGTGCGCACCCGGACGAACTCGGTGGTACGCGCGAACCGCGACCACGCCTCCCGCGAGTCCATCAGCGCGGAGTTCTGCAGCACGCCGCGCATCGCCCGTGGATGCAGCCCCTGCATCAGCAGCGCGCGGAAGCCGCCCACCAGCAGGATCGGCTCACCCATCACCCGCCACGTCACCGAGCGGGGCCCGAAGATCCCATGGTCGCTCATAAGTGATGAGTTACCCCGGCGGGCGGGGCTTCATGTCAGGAAATCGCGCGATCGGCCGCGGCCCGCAGCTTGTCGATCGCCGCCTCCGGGTCGGACGCCCCGTAGACGGCGCTGCCCGCCACGAACACATCGGCCCCCGCCTCGGCGCACCGCTCGATCGTGTCGGCGTCGACCCCGCCGTCGACCTGCAGCCAGATCCGCCCGCCGTGCCGCGCGATCAGGTCGCGGGCCCGGCGCACCTTCGGCAGCACGCCGTCCAGGAACCGCTGGCCCCCGAACCCCGGCTCGACGGTCATCAGCAGCAGCATGTCGAGCTCGGGAAGCAGGTCCTCGTACGGCTCGACGGCGGTGGCCGGGTTGAGCGCGAGGCCCGCCCGCGCGCCGAGCGAGCGGATCTCGCGCAGCGTGCGGATGGGCGCCCTGGCCGCCTCCGCGTGAATGGTCACGCTGCCCGCGCCCGCCTCCGCGTACTGCGGCGCCCACCGGTCGGGGTCGGCGATCATGAGGTGGCAGTCGAGCGGCGTGTCGGTCGCCTTGCGCAGCGCCTCGACCACGGGCAGCCCGAGGGTCAGGTTGGGCACGAAGTGGTAGTCCATCACATCGACGTGCAGCCAGTCGGCGTTCGGCACGGCGGCGGCCTCGTCGGCGAGCCTGGCGAAGTCGGCGGCAAGGATGCTGGGCGAGATCTGTACGGCCATGATGCGCCAAGTCTAGTGACTCGCCCGCCGCCCCCTCACCCACGCTCGCGGACGGCCGACGGTTGCCCCGCCCGGGACATCAGCCCGAGCCTGATGAACAGCACCGGCGCGCCCACCTGCACCCACAACATCAGCAGCGCGTAGGCCGCGTACGTCGCCACAGGGCTGTCCGG
>NZ_SSXE01000233.1 GCF_021699195.1 Nonomuraea sp. MG754425
CCCCAAGCTGACCCCGAAGCTGACCGGCCGGCTCGGGGCCGGTCAGCTTCGGGGTCAGCTTGGGGTCGGGGTGCCGGGGCAGCCGGTGTCGATGCGGCCCGTCTCGAAGTAGCGCACCACCTCGGCGGCGCACTCGGGCACGCGGGTGGCCGACACGTGCACGTCGTCGGCGACCGTGTAGACGACGCCGCCGACCGCGCGCCGCGTCTGGAGCGTCCAGTCGTAGGCGGACATGAACTCGTGCAGGTGCCCGGCCAGGACGAGGGAGCCGCCGCCCCGCTTCAGCGGGATGCGCTGCTCCGGCAGCGGCCAGCCGGAGCAGCCGGCCGGGCCGAGACCCCAGGAGCGGCCGGTCGCCGGATGGCGCTCGACGAGTTGCCGGTAGGCCCGCCAGGCGGTGGCGAAGTCGGGCCGGCTGCCGTCCTGGTTGCACTTGACCGCCCAGTTCATCGTCATGTTGAGCGTTTCCGGCACGCCGGGCGCGGGCGCGCCCGGCCGGGAGCCGAGCAGGTCCTTGACGGTGGGCGGGGCGGTGCCGTCCGTGGCGGTGCGCAGTTCGGCCAGGGCCTTGCCGGCGCGCGCCCATTCGGTCGAGTTGCGCTTGGCCAGGTCGGCCACGGCCGCGCCGTCCACGGGCCGGCGCAGGTCGGTGAAGGTCCTGGGGCTCCGGTCGTAGGCGCGGACCAGCTCCGCCACCTCCTCGCGCACCTGACGGGCGGTGGCTCCGAGGCCGTAGGTCCCGTCGCGGCGGGCCAGCCAGGCGGCCATGCGGCCGAAGCCGCGCTCGGCCGCCTCCGCGCTGCCCTTGATGTGTTTCATGAGGTCGGTCCAGGGCGGGGCCACGCTGTCCAGGAAGGCCCGGCCGGTGTGCCCGGGGAACAGGCTGCGGTACACCACGCCCAGCGAGGTGCCCCAGGAGAAGCCGAGCAGGTTGAGCTCGCGCTCGCCGAGCGCGGCCCGGACCAGGTCGACGTCCCTGGCCACGTTCTCCGTGGTGAGCTGCCGCAGGAAGGCCGGGTCGGAGGCGCCGCAGCTCCGGTTGGCGGCCACCTGGTCGTCGTAGATCTTCCTGGCCGCCGCCTCGGTCAGCGTGCCGGGCTCCTGCGGGCCGACGGGCTGGAGGGAGCAGGCGACCTTGGTGCTGTAGCCGACGCCGCGCGGGTCGAAGCCGATGATGTCGTATCGCTCGTTGAGCCCCGCCATCTCGTCGTTCTTGAGCACGGTCCGCAGGATCGGGTCCAGGTAGCCGCTGTTGCCCGGCCCGCCCGGCAGGACGGCGACGGCCCCGAGCCGGTGGCTCTCGTCCGTGGCGGCCAGCCGGGTGACCGCGATGTCGATCGTCCGGCCCTCGGGGGCGCGGTGGTCCAGCGGGACGCTGACCGTCCCGCACGTCAGACGCTTCATCAGAGCCTGGAAGGACGGGAGCTGCGCCGGCGGCACGCCCAGCCCGGCGGCCACCTCGTCGGTGTAGACGGGGCAGGGGTTCCACCGGACCTGCGGCCCGCTCTGCCCGGTCCCGGCGGGGGCGGCGCCGGCCGCGGACGGGTGGGCCGCCAGGGCGGCCAGGGCGAGGGCCAGGGCCGCCAGTGATGTTCGGTACGTCATGCGGGTCATCTCTACGCGCATGCCGGTTTCCCGGGCGTTTCCGTCTCGGGCCGATCGAGCTGCGGGCCGATCGGGACGGCTTGCCGGGCCCGGCGGCCAAGGTCCATGATCTCGAGGTGGAGATCCGACAAAACGGTCAAGGGCTGGTCGCGCTCGCGCTCGGCGGTTTCGGGATCGGCCTGACCGAGTTCGTGATCGCGGGCCTGCTGCCGCAGGTGAGCCGCGATCTGGACGTCTCCGAGGCCGCCGCCGGGTGGCTGATCTCGGGCTACGCCCTGAGCGTGGCGACCGGCGCGATCCTGCTGACCGCCGCCACCGGCCGCCTGCACCGCAAGACCGTCCTCGTCGGGCTGGTGGCGCTGTTCGTGCTCGGCAACCTGCTGTCGGCGCTCGCGCCCACGTACGCGGTGGCGCTGCTCGGCCGGGTGGTGGCCGCGCTGTGCCACGGCTCGTTCTTCGGCGTCGGCTCGCTCGTCGCCCGCCGCATGGTCCCGCCGGAGCGGGCCTCGCGCGCGGTCGCGGCGATGTTCGCCGGGCTGACGGTCGCCAACGTGCTGGGGGTCCCGTTCGGCGCCCTCATCGGCGAGCGCTGGGGCTGGCGCGCCACGTTCTGGGCGATCACCGTGATCGGCGTGCTCGCCCTGGCGGCCGTCGCCGTGTGGGTCCCGGCCTGGGCGGGCGCGGTGGACGAGACGCACGGGACGGCCGGGTTGCGCGCCCAGTTGCGCGCCCTCCGCTCCGGGCAGGTCTGGCTGACCCTCGCGGCCACCGCTCTCGGCTACGGCGGCATGTTCGGGGCGTTCAGCTACATCGCCTTCACCTTCACCGAGGTCACCGGCTTCTCCAGTGCCGACGTCGCCTGGCTGCTCGTCGTCTACGGCTGCGGCCTGGTGATCGGCAACGTCGCCGGTGGCCGGGCGGCCGACGTCGGCCGGGACCGCACGCTGATCGTGTCCCTGGCCGGGCTCGCCGCCACGCTCGCGGCGTTCGGGCTGCTGGCCGACGGGCGGGTCGCGTCGGTGCTGCTGGTCTTCCTGATGGGCGGGTTCGGGTTCGCGAGCGTCCCCGGCCTGATCACCCGGGTGACGGACGCGGCCGGCGGCGCGCCGCTCGCGGCCGGCGCGAACGTCTCGGCCTCCAACGTCGGCAACGCCCTGGGCGCCTGGCTCGGCGGCCTGGCGATCAGCGCCGGCCTGGGCTACCGCGCCCCGCTGTTCGTGGGGGCCGCCGTGGTGGGGCTCGGCCTGGCCGTGATGGTGGTCACCGCGCGCACCGCGCCCGATCGGCGGGCCGAGCGGCGCGGGACGGCGAGCGCGCCGGGCTAGGGTCGTGCGCATGAAGCCTGCGGACATCTCCCTCTTGCCGGCGCTCGGGGCGCCGACGATCTCCCCCGACGGCACGTACGCGATCGTCTCCGTGACCCGGCCCGATCTCGACGCCGACGAGTACCGCGGCGGTCTCTGGCTGGTCCCGACGGACGGCTCCGCCGAGCCGCGCCGGCTGACGCGAGGCCCGCGCGACACGGACCCCGCCTACTCCCCCGACGGCGCCTGGCTGGCCTTCGTCCGCGGCGGCGACGGCGCCAAGGGGCAGCTTCACGTGCTGCCCACCGGCGGCGGCGAGCCGTGGAAGGTGACCGACCAGCCGCTCGGCGCCGGCGAGCCGGTGTGGAGCCCCGACTCGCGGCGGCTGGCCTTCGTCGCGCGGGTGCCCGAGGAGGGCCGCTACCGCGAGGACAAGCCGGACAAGGAACGTCCGCGCCGCATCACCGGCTTCCCGTACCGGCGCGACAACCTGGGCTTCGTGCTCGACCGGCGGGCCCACGTCTTCGTCGTCGATCCCTTCGCCGAGCGGCCCGCCGCCACCCAGGTCACCGAGGGCGACTTCGACCACGGCGACGTCGCCTGGAGCCCTGACGGGACGCTGCTGGCGTTCGTGGCCGCCCGCCACGACGAGCGCCACACCACGCTCACCGACGACGTGTGGGTCAGCGCCGCCGACGGCTCCGGCCTGCGCCGCGTCACCGCCACCGACCTCTCGGTCCGCGCCCCTCGCTTCACCCCCGACGGCGCGGCCGTCTGCTTCCTCGCGGTCGAGTCCGGCCCCGAGCGCCGGCACCTGGTCGCCAGGAACCTCGGGCTCTGGCTGGCGCCGCTGTCCGGCGGGGCCGCCCGCCGCCTCACCGACGAGGAGCGCTTCCACCTGGCCGCCGCCCCGTACGTCCCCACGGCCGAGGGTGTGCTCGTCACTGTCGAGAACCGGGGCGCGAAGGACCTGCTGCGCGTGCCGTACACGGGCGGCGAGCCGGCCGTCCTGCTGGGCGGGCCCCGCGAGGTCGGCGCGGTCGCCCACGCCGCCGGTGTCACCGTCGCCGCCGTCGCCGACGCCCGCTCCCCCGGCGAGCTGGTCGCCCTGCGCGACGGCAAGGAGTTCCCCCTCACCTCCTTCGGCCCCGGCATCGACGTGCTGCCCATCGAGGAGGTGACCGGCACGGCCCCGGACGGCTATCCCGTGCACGGCTGGATCGTGCGTCCCGCGGGCGAGGGGCCGCACCCCGTGCTCCTCATGATCCACGGCGGGCCCTTCGCCCAGTACGGCTGGCACGTCTTCGACGAGGCGCAGGTGCTCGCCTCGGCCGGGTACGCCGTCGTGATGGGCAACCCGCGCGGCTCCTCCGGCTACGGCCAGGCGCACGGACGGCACATCATCGGCGACGTCGGCCGCCTGTCGGCCCTCGACCTGCTGGCGCTGTTCGACGCCGCGCTCGCCACCGGCGGCCTGGACGCCTCGCGCGCCGGGGTGCTCGGCGGCTCGCACGGCGGCTTCATGACGACCTGGCTGGCCGCCCACCACGGCGACCGGTTCAGGGCGGCGATCAGCGAGCGGGCGGTCAACGCGATCGACAGCTTCCACGGCAGCAGCGACATCGGCTGGTCGTTCGCCCGCGACCTGTACGGCGACGACCCGGCCCGCTGGGCGGAGCAGAGCCCGCTCACGCACGCCGACCGGATCGACAGGCCGTTCCTGATCATTCATTCGGAGCACGACTGGCGGTGCCCGGTGGAGCAGGCGCAGCGGCTGTTCGTCCGGCTGCGCCTGCGGGGGGTGGAGACCGAGCTGCTGCTGTTCCCCGGCGAGGGGCACGAGCTGACCCGCTCGGGCCTGCCGAGCCACCGGGTGGCCCGCTTCGAGGCCATCCTCGAATGGTGGGAGCGGCACCTGTAGGTCGATCGCCGTTCGGGCGGTCAGCCGGCCGTTCCCTGGGTCAGAGGCCCAGGTCGCGGGCGGCTGCCGCGGTGCCCTCGATCCGCGCCTGGATCTTGGCGAAGGCGGTGTCGCGGGAGGTGGAGGTGTCGTCGGCGAAGGGCGCGAAGCCGCAGTCGTCGCAGGTTCCCAGCCGGTCCGCCGGAAGATGGCGAGCGGCGGCCAGCACCCGGTCGCGCACCTGCTCGGGCGTTTCCACGACGGGGTCGACCGGGTCGATCACGCCGATGAACAGCCGCGCGCCGGCGGGCGCGTGTTCGGCGACGGTCGCCAGCACCCTGTCGGGGTCGGGTTCGCCGGCCAGTTGGAGGTAGAAGATGCCGGCTCTGAGCCGGAACAGTTTGGGCAGCAGTTCCGTGTAGTCGACGTCGGCGCTGTGGGTGGAGTCCTGGTCCGCGCCCGGACAGGTGTGCACGCCTATCCGGGCCCGCTCGGTCTCGGAGAAGCGGTCCAGCACCCGGTTGTTGAGCGCGACGAAGTCGTCCAGAACCGTGCCGGACGGGTCGAGCTTGAGCGCGAGGCGGCCTTCGGTGAAGTCGAGCTGCACCGCGTGCGCGCCACCGTCGAGGCAGCCGCGGATGTCGGCCTCGGCCTGGTCGGCGAGGTCGTTCAGGAACGCCTCGCGCGGATAGCCGTCGATGCCGTCGGACGGGTACAGCAGGCTGAGGGCCGAGGGCGCGATGACGGCCTGCTTGACCGGAACGCTCGCGTGCCGGCGGGCGTCGTCGAGGTAGCGCGCGGCGGGCACGGTGTACCGGAACGGCCCCGCGGTCAGGCGCGGCAGTTGCCGGGTGTGCCCGTCGGCGAACGGGATCACCGCCCCGTCCGGGGCGAGCGCGCTCTGCCCGGAGAGCGGGTACGTCGCGAAACTCGGCTTGGACTGCTCACCGTCGGTGACGACCGGTGAACCGAGCTTCTCCAGCCGGGCGATGGTGTCGGCCACCGCCCGGTCGGCGTAGGCGGCCAGCTCGGTGTCGTCGATGTGCCCCTGTGCGTGGGACTGCTGCGCGGCCAGCAGTTCGGCGGGCCGGGGGATGCTGCCGATCGGTTCGGTAGGGATGCCCATGGCGCGAACATAGATCGCCGGTGACGTCGGGTCAATCACCCATGGCTCGTGGTAATCATCGGTCCGGAAGCGGTTCACACCGGGGCGCGGGCGGGCCGGTGACGGTGGCGAGGCGCAGCCTGGTCTCGTCCGCGCTGCCGGGCACCGCCGACATGATCACGATCTTGCAGTCGGAGTCGCCGTCGGTCAGCACGTCGCAGTCGACCGTGACCGGCCCCACCGACGGGTGCGCGATCGTCTTGTGGTCCTCCCGGTGCGCGGCCACGACGCCCTGGGTCCACAGCGCGGCGAACCGTTCGTTGCCCGCGTTCAGCTCGCTGATCAGCCCGGCCAGCCGGGCGTCGCCGGGGAACCGGCCGGTGGCGCGGCGCAGGTCGGACACCACGGCCGCGTCGGTGGCGGCGCTGTCGCGCTCGGTCACCGGCCACAGCGCCAGCCGGGCGGGATCCGCGTTCACCGGGAACCGGTCGCGGGCGAAGTTGCGCAGCCGGGGCGGCGCCGGGGAGGGATCGCCGAGCAGCGCGGCCCAGGCGCGGTTCCACCAGATGAGCCGCCAGTCGGCCGCGAACACGGCGACCGCGACGTCCCCCAGCCGGGTGAGCACCCGCTGCACGCCCCTCGGGACGTGGTCGGAGACCGCCCCGTCCGCCGGGGGGACCAGGTGGGCCAGCCGGTACAGATGGTCGCGTTCGGCGACGGTGAGCTGCAGCACGCGGGCCAGCGCGGCGACCACCTGCGCCGAGGGCGCGGTGGCCCGCCCCTGTTCCAGGCGCACGACGTAGTCGACCGACACGCCGGCCAGCTCCGCCAGCTCCTCGCGGCGCAGCCCGGACGCGCGGCGCGCCCGGCCCACCGGCAGCGCCGCCGCGGACGGGGGCAGCCGATCCCGCCACGTGCGGATCATCGCGCCGAGTCCGGCCCCGGGTGTCGTCGTCATGTCCCCATTGTCCCCGGCCTGCTCCGGCCGGTCGTGGTACCGCTGTTCCCACCGTCACCGCTCCGGACGACCGCCGTGGTTACCGGACCTCTGATCCGGAAACCTCCATATCCCTTCGAGGGCGCTTTGATCAGCGGCTGGGACGCTGCGCGGGAACCGGCTCGCCGGTCCTGACGAGCCGGAGAACTCAACGGTGAGGAGCTCCATGCGTAACCAACTGCGCAGCGTACTCGCGGGAACCGCGGTCGTCGTCGGCCTGATCGCGCCGGCGAACACCGCCTCCGCCGCGGCGGCGAGCTGCACCTGGCTGGGCGACCTGCCGGGCAACGACAGCTTCGCCTCGATCGCCGGGGCCAGCGCCAGCGGCGAGTACGCCGTCGGCGCCAGCGAGAAGAACGGCCGCTTCCTGTGGCGCAACGGCCAGACGGTGGCGAGCTGGCCGGTCGAGCAGGGCGGCAAGCGCGACACCCCGGACGACGTCAACAGCAGCGGCGTGGTGATCGGCACCCGTACCCCGTGGGGCGGGCCGTCGGAGGCGTACGTCTGGCGGACGCCGGGCTCCGGCAACCCGACGACCCTGCGGGTGTCCAACGCCGAATGGGTCGAGCCGATCGCGATCAACGACACGGGTGACGTCCTCGGCTACATCACGCGTAACAGCGTGAGCTACGCCGTGATCTGGCCGGCCAGCAACTACGCGACCAACCGCGTCGTCGGTCCGGGCCGCCCGGTCGACATCAGCAACGACGGCCGCATCCTGCTGCACTCGAAGAAGATGTTGTATCCGGACGGCACACTGCACGACCTGCAGACCCCGGCCGGCGTCACCGCCTTCTCCATCACGGAGAGCCCCAACAGCGGCCGGCCGGTGGGCTACGGCACGACCACGGCGGGCACCGAGATCTCCATCGTGTGGAACACCGACGGCACGGTGGCGCACACCGTCGAGGGCGCGCGGCCGGTGGCGGCGAACACCGCCGGCGACACCGTCGGCCTGGTCAAGCGATCGGGCGCCGCGGGCTACGACTCCGGGTTCTGGCAGGGCAGCGGCACTCCGCTGCTCTTCTCCCAGCCTGACCCGCTCGGCGGACCCGGCGACATGTACCTGGGCGACAACGGCGTCCTTCACTCCATCTGGGTCTCGGAGGACTACTCCGACTCCAGTTGGAGCCGGTGGCGCTGCTCCTAGCTTGACCGGCTGGACGCCTCCGGCCTGAGAGCCGCGCATCACGAACCCCGCCCGGGCCGTCCGTGACATTCCGCCGACGGACGGCCCGGGGCGCGCAGGCGCGGTCCGCCCCGCCGATATCCACCCTTACGGTGGACGCATGAACATCTGTGTCTTCCTGTCCGCGGCCGACCTGCCCGAGACCTACACCCGGCCCGCCCGCGAGTTCGCCGAACTGATCGGCAGAGGCGGGCACACGCTGGTGTGGGGCGGCTCCAACGTGGGCCTGATGAAGGTGATGGCCGACGGCGTGCACGAGGCGGGCGGACGGCTGCTGGGCGTGTCGGTGGACTTCCTGGTCGACAAGGTCCGCCCCGGCGTGGACGACATGATCGTCGCCCCCGACCTCGCCGAGCGCAAGAGGCAGTTGCTGGAGAAGGCCGACGCGGTGGTCATCATGGTGGGCGGCACCGGCACGCTGGACGAGGCCACCGAGATCCTGGAGCTGAAGAAGCACGGCCGCACGGACAAGCCGGTCGTCCTGTTGAACACGGCGGGTTTCTACGACGGGCTCAAGGAGCAGTTCCGGCGCATGGAGGCGGAGGGCTTCCTCCCGCGTCCCCTCACCGACCTCGTCTTCTTCGCCGAGGAGCCGGTGGGCGCGATGGCCTACCTGGAGGAGTCGCTCGGCGTGCACTGAGCACCGCCGTCCCGCGCCCGCGGGGTCAGGCCGTCTCGGCGCTGAGCGTCGGCGCCACCGGGCGGCGGGCCGCCAGCCGCGCGGGCAGGGCGGCGCACACCGCCGTCGCCGCCAGGATCGCCAGCGTGGCGGCGAGCAGCCAGGTCCAGGGCGGCATGACCATCTTCCCCATGCCGATCAGCCGGTACAGCCCGATCCCCAGGGGGAGGCCGGCGAGCGCGCCGAGCACGGCGGGCAGCACCTGGGCGGCCGACAGCCCCGCGGACACCTGCCAGGGGGTGGCCCCCAGGGTGCGCGCCACGGCCATGTTCGCCCGCGTCTCCATCGCCGTGGTCCAGGTGAGCGCGACGGTGTTCACGACCGCCAGCGCGACCAGCAGGACGGTGACCGCCAGCAGCAGCCGCCGGTCGTGCACGTCACGCAGGTGGGGCAGGCTCGCCGCGCCCACGCCGTAGTGCCTCGACGGCTGGGCGAGGTGGAAAAGCAGCACCGTGACCGTGATCAGGGTGGCGGCGGTGGAGCACGCGTGCAGCACGGCACGGCCGGGCCTGCGCGCCATCAGCCGCAGTCCGAGCAGCAGCGGAGTCGGCAGCAGCGCGGACAGCGCCATCAGCCCCGGACGATGACGAGGCCGCTGGACGGGACCGGCCAGGGCGGTGACGGTCGCGGTCCGCAGGGCCCGCACGGTGGCGGGCAGCGCGGACAGCGCCGCCACCCCCACGGCCAGCACGGTCGTGGCGAGCACGGTGCCCCCGGCCGGCCCGGCGACGCCGCCGATCCGGCTGGCGGTCGGACTGGCGATCGCCGGCCCGGCCAACTGGGCCACCACCAGCCCCAGCACGTCCGCCGCCAGCGCCAGGGCCAGGTACTCGGTGAGCAGCACGGCCGCGATCAGGCCGGGCGTCGCCCCGACCGCCTTGAGCAGCCCCGCCCGGTACGTCTGCGCCGCGGTCCGGCCCGCCGCCAGCGTCGCCACGCCGGCCACGGCCAGGAAGCTGAGCAGCCAGCCGCCGACGACGAGGATCGGCTGCGCGGAGTTCAGGATGACGGCGTCCTGCCTGGCCTTGAACTGCCAGGTGTGGAAGGTCACCCGGACGGCGGGCCCGCTGCGGGCGTCGACGAACGCCTCGGCGGCGTCGGGGTCGCGCAGCCTGATGTCCAGGGCCGTGGTCACCGGCAGATCGCCGGACGCGGCCAGCGCACGCGCCTCCGGCGGGGTCAGCCAGGCCAGGCCGGTCCAGTCGCTCGGGCCGCCCCCCGGGCCGATCTGCGCGGCCCAGGGGTAGATGGAGGTGGCCGCGGTCACCGCGATCCCCTCGACCGGGTAGGACCGTCCGGCGATGGTGACGCGGTCGCCGACGCCGACGCCCAGCGCGGTGGCGAAACCCCGTTCGAGCACCGCGCCGCCGGGGCGCACCCACCGGCCGGAGGTCACCAGCGGCCGGTCCACGCTCCCGGGCGTCTCGGCCGCGCCGTGCACGACCACCTGGGAGGTGAAGCCGCGCGCGATGAGGGCGGTGTAGACGATCTGGTACGGCCCGTGGTACGCGACGACGCCGGGAGCCCGCGTCAGCGCGGTCAGCGTCCGGTCCGCGGCGGGGCCGGGGTCGGGGGCGAGCGCCACCACGTCCGGCCCGGCGGTCGCCGCCCGCGTCCGCTCGTACAGGGTGTCGCTCGCCCCGCGCAGGGACACGCCCAGGGCGAACGTCGCGGTGGCGGCCGTCACCGCGAGCAGCAGCAGCACGGCCTGGGCCGGGTGCCGGCGCAGGTCGGCCAGCACGAGACGCGCGACGAGCGCGAGGCGGCCCAAGGCGCTCAGCCCTCCAGCTCGATCAGGTCGCCGAGCCGGCCCGTGCCCGTGCCGGCCATCCGCACGTCCTCGACGAACATGCCGTCGCGCATCGAGACCAGCCGGTCCGCGGTGGCCGCGACCCGCTCGTCATGGGTGACGATCACGAGGGTCTGCCCCGCGGACCGCAGCTCCTCGAAGATCCGCAGCACGTCCAGCGTCGCCGTGCTGTCGAGGTTGCCGGTGGGCTCGTCGGCCAGCACGACCAGCGGCTCGTTGGCCAGCGCGCGGGCGATGGCGACGCGCTGGCGCTGCCCCCCGGACAGTTCCGACGGCAGGTGCCGGGCCTGCCCGGCGAGCCCGACCCGCTCCAGCAGCTCGCCGGCCCGCTGCCTGGCCTGCCGGCGGGTGCGGCCGGCCAGCAGCGCGGGCAGTTCCACGTTCTCGGCCGCCGACAGCTCCTCCATCAGGTGGAACGCCTGGAAGACGAAGCCCAGCGAACGGCGGCGCAGCCGCGCCAGGGCCCGCTCGCTCAGGGTGTCCACCCGCCGCCCGGCCAGCCACACCTCGCCGGCGGACGGCCGCTCCAGGCCGCCCAGCAGGTGCAGCAGGGTCGACTTGCCACAGCCGCTGGGGCCCATGACGGCCAGCATCTCGCCCTCGGGGACCTCCAGATCGACGTCGTCCACCGCGCGGACCCCGACCTGCCCGTGGCCGTGCTGCTTGACCAGGCCGCGGACCCGGACCACCGCCTCCGAACCGTTCACGCGTCCCCTGCTTCGTCGCCGTCCTCGGACCAGGCCCGCTCGCACGCGTCCAGCCACCGCAGGTCCGCCCGCATCCGCAGCACGACCCCCTCCAGCAGCAGCGCGGCGGCCGATCCGGCCGGCTCCGCCAGGATCGCGTGCTGCGCCTCGCGCAGGCGGCGCAGCAGCTCGCGGCGCTGCGCGGCCACCAGCTCGACCGGGTCGGCCAGCCGGGTCGCGGACGCGGCCACCAGCTTGAGATGGAACTCCGCCAGGTCGGGCTTCGGCCAGCCCACCTCGCCCAGCCACGCGGTCACCCGCTGGTGCCCGGCCGCCGTCAGCGCGTAGACCTTGCGCTCGGCCCGGTCGGGCAGGCCGTCGGCCTGTTCGCAGACCACCAGGCCGGCCCGCTCCAGCCGGGACAGCGTCACGTAGATCTGGCCGGGGTTCATCGACTCGCCCAGCGGGCCGAGGCTGCCACGCAGCAGGGCGCGCAGGTGGTAGCCGTGTGACGGCTCCTTGGCGAGCATCGCCAGCACTGCGTCCTGCATTCCACCCCCTAACGGCTAGCTAACAGATAGCGGTTAGCGGGTCATGGTGTCAATCCGCCCGGAGCACGCGCTTCGACCTCAACCCAGGACGAACGGCAGCCTGGCCGCCAGCTCTCCCAGTCCGGCCCGCTCCGTCTCGGTCGCGGCCCGCCGTCCCGTGCCCACCAGCAGCGCCGCCTCGTCCGGCCACGACGCCGGGAAGGCCGCACCCGCGATCTCCTCCAGCATCGCCCGCGTCCGCGCGAGCCCCTCCGGGGGCGGCCCCGCCACCTCCGGCAGGTTCGCGGCCAGGTCCAGGTGGTGCAGCGTCCACTCCAGGACGTAGGCGTCGAGGAAGTCGCCCGTGGTGAGCACCACGTCACGCGTGGCCACCCGCGTCTCCCGGTCGGCGAGCACCGCCGCGCGGCCGGCCGCGGAGCCGACGTCGTCGAGGTGGAAGCGCAGCAGCCACGGCTCACCGTACGCCGCGGCCAGCCGGACGGTCAGCGCGTCGAGCGGATCGTCGCCGGTCGGCGGCGTGCCGGAGACCTCCCAGTACGTCACCGCGTTCCGTGTCGCCGCCGCCTCGACCGGCGTCACCAGCGTGATCAGCACGTCCTGCGCGTCCACGACCAGGTGGCACACCAGATCCCGCACCAGCCACCCGGCGCACCCGGACGGCTGCCCGAACGCCTCGTCGGGCAGCCCGGCGACCGCCGCGCGCAACGCCTCCCACGACCGCGAAAAGAGATCCACACGGGCACCGTAGCCCGCCGTCGCGACGCCGGACAAACCCGATGGCCGGCTCAGACCCAGACGGTGGCGAGCCACACCGCCGCCGCGCCGGCCGCCAGCAGCACGACGTTCAGGCCGATCAGCCGTGCCTCGCCCCGGCGTAGGTGCAGCACGATCGCACCCACCTGGACGATCGTCAGCCCGGCCGCCGCGGCGACGGCCAGCCCCGGCGCGATCCCCGTCAGCACCGGCAGCACCAGACCGGCCGCGCCGAGCACCTCCAGCGTCCCGAGCACGCGGACGAACGGCATCGGCACGGTGTCGACCCAGCCCATCATCGGCCGCAACCGCTCCTGGCTCTGCGCGATCTTCTTGCCTCCGGCGAACAGGTACATCAGGGCGAGCAGGCCCGCGACGATCCAGTAGGCGATCTCCACGACACACACTCCAGAGGCTGGGGGACGGGACGCCGGCCACGATGGTTACCGGTCGTAAGCAGCCTCATCATGCGTCACTATTGAAAGTCTTACAAAAGGCACATGCGTGTGCGTAACGCACAAGGGGCTGTCATGTCCGAGTACCAGCACACCTGCCTCATCCGGGGCGACGACGGGCAGGCGGTCCGCGCCATCCTCGACCGCATCTGCAACAAGTGGACCCTGCTCATCGTCGCCACCCTCGACCGGGGCACCGTCCGCTTCACCGACCTGCACCGGCAGATCCCCGGCATCTCCCAGCGCATGCTGACCCTGACCCTGCGCAACCTCGAACGCGACGGCCTGGTCTCCCGGACGGTGCACGCCGAGGTGCCGCCGCGGGTCGAGTACGCGCTGACCCCCGTCGGCAAGAGCCTCATCCCGCCCGCCCTCGCCCTCGCCGGCTGGGCCGTCGAGCACGTCCCGCACATCGAGGCCAGCCGCCGGGCGCACGAGAGCGGCGGCCGGTGACCGCCGTCACGTCGCGGACGTCAGAGGGCCGGCCGCGCCGGGAGCCGCCGTCAGCCGGCTGTCCGCGAGGATGCGCTCGACGGTCCGCTCCAGGGAACTGTCCTCCCCGATGACCGTCTCGCGACCGTCCGGGAGCAGGTCGCGCGGCACGTACCACTCCCTCATCAGGTCCGGGGTGAAGTCCGCGCTCTGCGGCCGGGTCGCGTGCCGGCGCACGGTCTCGTCGAACGACACGTCAAGGTAGAAACAGCAGGTCACGCCCGCGTGGTCGGCCACGAGGCGGCGCAACATGCGTCCGTACCGGCTGCGGATGAGGATGCCCTCCAGCACGACGTGGTGGCCGGCGTCCAGCACGTGACGGCACATCAGGTCGATCAGGCTGATGTTCAGCCCCTCGGGCTTGTCGAGTTCGCGCAGGATGTCCCGGCGTACGACGTCCTGCCCGATCACGGCGAGCCCCCGGCGGCCGTACGCGGTGCGGATCGAGCGGGCCACGCTCGACTTGCCCGACCCCGAGTTGCCGCGGATGACGATGAGAACGGTGTCGGACGACCCGGTGCGCATCCGGCCACCGTAGCGCGCGGCCGGTGGGCGGGCCCGGAGGAGCGGGCGTTCGCCGTCCCGGTGTCCGGGCGACGGGTTGAGGAAGGGGCCGCACCGGCGGTGGGTGGTGCGGCCCCTTCCGGTCATCGGGCGGAGCGATGCGGCCTGGCGGTCAGCCGTCCGGATCGGCCCGGTGGGTGTGGCCCGACGGGTGGCGGATCATCCGCCGCCACCACCGCCGCCGCCAC
>NZ_SSXE01000234.1 GCF_021699195.1 Nonomuraea sp. MG754425
GATCCACCCCCAGCTCGGCCCGCAGCACCTGCCTGGCCCGCCGCAACTGGGCGAGCGCGTCCCCCTGCCGCCCCGTCCGGTAGAGGGCGAGGGCCAGCAGGCGCCACCCGTCCTCGCGCAGCGGATGCCCCGCCAGGTGCGCTTCGAGGTCGGGCACCGACTCGGCCGCGCCGCCGGAGGCCAGGGCCGCCTCGGCGCGGCGCTCCACGGCGAGGAGCCGCAGCTCGTCCAGGCGGGCCGCCTCGCCCCGTGCCCAGCCCAGGTCGGCGAACTCCGCGTACGCGGGCCCCCGCCAGAGCCCGAGCGCGTCGTCGAGCAGGGCGCGGGACCGGGCGGCGGCCCCGTCCGCGAGCAGGCGGGCGGACCCGGCGAGCGCGGACTCGAAGCGCCCGGCGTCCACCGCCCCGGGCTCGGCGCGCAGGGCGTAGCCGGGCGGCGAGGTGACCAGCAGCCGGGACGGGGTGCGCGGCGCGCGGCCGGGTTCGAGCGCCTTCCTGAGCGCTCCGACGAAGGTCTGCACCGCGCCGAGCGCGCCTTCGGGCGGGTCGTCCCACAGGTCGCCGATCAGCCACGACACCGGTACGGCCCGTCCCCTGGCGACCAGCAGCCGGGCCAGCACGGCACGGTGCCGCGGCCCCTTGAGGTGGACCGGGCCGCGCTCGTTCTCGGCCGTCACGGGGCCCAGCACGCCGAATGTCACCATTTCGCCCCCAACCTATCCGCCCCCGAGGGCTGCGCGGACGTGGCTGACCCGCCGCTGACCAGGCGCTGATCGGCGGAAGCCAGGGTGAGTGCCGGTGGACGAACCGGTCCGCCAGGCAACACCGGCGACGACAGGAGACAGCCGAAACATGACCCCCGAGATCACCGGATTCACCCGCCGCCGCGTCACCGTGGCCGACGGCGTGGCGCTCAACGTCGCCGTGGGCGGCTCGGGCAGCCCGGTCGTGCTGCTGCACGGCTTCCCGCAGACCCACCTGATGTGGCGGCACGTCGCCGCCGATCTGGCCGCCGACCACACCGTCATCTGCCCCGACCTGCGCGGTTACGGCGACAGCGACAAGCCGGCCGACCCCGGCGGCCGGGCCTACGCCAAGCGCACGATGGCCGCCGACGTCGTCGCGCTGGCCGGGGAGCTGGGGCACGACAGGTTCGCGCTGGCGGGGCACGACCGGGGCGCGCTGGTCGCCGTCCGGGCGGGCCTCGACCATCCGGCCGCCGTCACCCATCTGGCCGCGCTGGACGTCCTGCCGACCCTCGACTCGTGGGAGGTGCTGCGGGGCCGGCCCGCGGCCGTCGGGTTCCACCTGTTCCTGATGGCGCAGCCGCCGGGCCTGCCGGAGGCGATGATCTCCGGCGCGGCGGACGTGTTCTTCGGCCACTTCCTCGACCTCTGGGCCCGCGACCCGAACGCGATCCCCGCCGACGTCCGCGCCGCCTACCTGAGGGCGTCCCGCGAGGCGGTGCCGTCGATCGTGGCCGACTACCGGGCCACGGCCACGATCGACGTCGAGCACGACGAGGCCGACCTGAGGGCGGGCCGGCGGCTCACCATGCCGGTGACGGTGCTCCAGCAGGACTGGGGCGCGGCACTGGGGTTCGACGCGGCCGAAAGGTGGCGGGCCTGGGCCGAGGACCTGGAGCACCGGACGGTGTCGTGCGGGCACTTCATGGCCGAGGAGGCTCCGGCCGAGGTGGTCGGGGCGCTGCGCGACCTGCTCGCCCGGTGACGCCGCCGCTCGCCACTTGATCTCTTCTGTAGACCGTCTACCATCTTCAGTATCCAGTATGGAGCTGATCCGAATGGCAGACCCACCACTCGAAGAGGCCATCCGCCTGGAGGCGGTCTACAAGGCGTTCGTCCCGCGAGGGCGTTCGGCACGACCCCTGCTCGCCCTGGAGGGCGTGAGCTTCGCCGCGCGGCCCGGCGAGTTCATCAGCCTCGTCGGCCCGTCCGGCTGCGGGAAGTCCACGGTGCTCAACCTGCTCGCCGGGCTGACCCGGCCGTCCGCCGGGCGGGTGACCCACCACGGCAGGCCCGTGAGCGGCGTCAACACCGAGGTCGGCTACATCACCCAGGACGACAACCTGCTGCCGTGGCGCTCGATGGCCCGCAACGTCGAGTACGGCCTGGAGCTGCGCCGCGTCCCCAAGGCCGAGCGGCGCAGGCGGGTGCGGGAGTTCATCGACCTGGTCGGCCTGACCGGCTTCGAGGACCACTACCCGCACGAGCTGTCCGGCGGCATGCGCAAGCGGGCCGGGATCGTGCGCACGCTCGCGTACGACAGCGACGTCGTCCTCATGGACGAGCCGTTCGGCCCGCTCGACGCGCAGACCCGGGTGATCCTCCAGGACGAGCTGCTCAAGCTGTGGGACCTGCGGCGGCCCACGGTGCTGTTCGTCACCCACGACCTGGTCGAGGCCATCGCGCTGAGCGACCGGATCATCACGTTCACCTGCCGGCCCGGCCGCGTCAAGCGGGAGTACGAGGTGCGCCTGCCCCGCCCGCGCGACGTCTTCCACGTCCACGACCTGCCACGGTTCAGGGAGCTGTACGACGCGCTCTGGGACGACATCCGCATGGAGATCGCGGCGACATGACGATCCCCGACGCCCGCGAGGCCGCGGGACCCGGGGCGGCGGAGGTGCTCGCCGGGGCCGCGTCCGGGGCCGGGGCGGCGGCGGCCAGGGAGCGGCTGCTCGTCCGGTCCGGGATCGCGCTGCTGGGCGCGGCGCTGCTGCTGCTCTGGGAGTTCGGCGCGCCGCTCGTGGTCGAGCGGCGCTACGTCAGCGCCCCGTCGGAGGTCGCGGCCCGGCTGGCCGGGCTCGTCCTCGACGGGGAGTTGTGGGGGCACGTCGGGGTGACGCTGGGCGAGGCGGGCGCGGGCTACCTCATCGGCATCGCGGTCGGCCTGGCCGCGGCGCTGATCCTGGTCTCGGTCCCGGCCCTGGACGAGATCGCGGGACCGTTCCTGGCCGCCTTCTACTCGATCCCGAAGATCGCGCTGGCGCCCATGTTCATCATGTGGTTCGGGCTGGGGCTGCTGCCGAAGGTGCTGCTGGCGGCGTTGATGGTGTTCCTGATCGTGCTGGCCAACACCGTGGCGGGCGTGCGCGGCATCGAACCGGGGCTGGTCGAGGTGGCCCGGGTGATGGGGGCGCGGGGCGGGCGGCTGGTGCGCACGATCATCCTGCCGGGCGCGGCGCCCGCCGTGGTGGCGAGCATCCGGCTGACCTTCTCCCGGGCCATGGTCGGCGCCGTGCTCGGCGAGTTCATCGCGGCCACGCAGGGGCTGGGCTTCCTCATCGTCCGGTCCTCGCGCCAGTTCGAGACGGCGACCGTGTTCGCCGGGATCGTGGTCGTGGCCGTGCTGGTCATGCTGGTCAACGCGATGGTCAGGGCCGTGGAGGCGCGGGCCCTGCCGTGGTGCGCGGGCGGGGCGCGCGGATGAGCGGACGGGTGATCGAGGAGCAGGCGGCGGCGCACGCGCGACGCCGCAGGACGCGGCGGGCGCTGGTGTGGGCGGGACGGATCGGGGTGGCGACCGGGGCCGTCATCGCGTGGGAGCTCGCCTCCGGCCCGCTCGTGCGGCCGTTCTTCGTCAGCAGCCCGACGGCCGTGGCGCAGCGGCTCGCCGAGTGGTTCGGCTCGGCGGACTTCTGGTTCCACGCCCGCTTCACGCTCACCTCGACCGCGCTGGGCTTCCTCGCCGGGGCGCTGCTCGGGGTGCTGCTGGCCTGGCCGCTGGCGCTGCGCCGGGTGGCCTACCGGATCGTGGAGCCGTACTTCCTCATCGCGTACTCGGTGCCGGCGGTGGCGCTCGGGCCGGTCTTCATCCTCTGGTTCGGCATCGGGCTGGCGCCGAAGGTCGTGCTGGCCGCGTACTTCGTGTTCTTCGTGGTCTTCGTCAACACCGTCGAGGGCATCCGGCAGGTGCCGCAGGGGCTGATCGACGTCACCCGCGTGATGGGCGGCGACCGGTGGGCCACGATGCGGTCGGTGCTGCTGCCGGGCGCGCTGCCGTACGTGCTGGCGGCCTTCCGCGTCACCCTCCCGGCCGCCATGATCGGCGCGGTGGTGGGCGAGTTCATCGCCTCCAACCGCGGCATCGGCTATCTGACCAGGGCGGCGGCCGGACGGTACCAGACCGCCGGAGTGATCGCGGGGACGATCGTGCTGGCCGCGATCGTCCTGCTGCTGTCGTTGTCCCTGCGTCCCCTGTCCCGCGTGCTGCGCTGGCGGCCGGAGGTCCGGCTGCGCGGCGAGGACGCCCTGTGACGAGCGAGGAGGCCGATCGATGAGAGCGCGAGCGGGGCTGGCCGTGCTGCTCCTCGCGGCGGTGACCGGCTGCGGCGGATCGGCGCAGGAGGCCGGCAAGATCACGATCGCGTCCGCGCCGAACGTGTTCCTCTCCGCCCTGTACGTCGCCCGCGACGACGGCCTGTTCGCCGCCGAAGGGCTCACGGTGGAGATCGTCGAGGTGGAGAGCGGCAACGACAGCATCGCCGCGCTCGCCTCCGGCCAGGCCCAGTACGCCGACGTCGGCTTCGAGGACCTGGCCGAGCTGAGCAGGGCGGGCGACGACTCGGTGGTCATGGCCCACGACATCCTGAACCGGGTGACGCTCACGCTCGTCATGCGCAAGGAGGTGGCCGCGCGCAAGGGCGTCACGGCGGCCTCGCCGCTGCGCGACCGGCTGAGCGCGCTCAAGGGGCTCAGGATCGGCATCACCTCGCCCGGCTCCCCCACCGACACGTACATGCGCTACTACCTGGCCTCGGTGGGGCTCGACCCGGAGCGCGACGTGGAGCTGGTGCCGCTCGGCGGCGGGTCCGCGCTGCTGGCCGCGCTGGAGAAGGGCCGGATCGACGCCTACCACCTGTCGCCGCCGACCCCGTACGTGGCCGCCGAGCAGGGCTTCGGCGTGGTCCTCGTGGACGGCCCCAAGGGCGAGGTGCCGGAGCTGGACGGGTTCGACTACACCGCGTGGGCCACCTCCCGCCAGTGGGCGGAGCAGAACGCCGAGACCGCCGCCGCGTTCAGCCGCGCGCTGACGCGGGCGACCGGCAAGGTGAAGCGGCAGCCGGACGCGGTGGCCGCCCAGATCATGGACGACCTGGGCAGCGACGACCGGGAGACGGTGCTGCGCACGGTGCGGGCGATGGCCTCCGCGCTGTCCGACCGGGGCTGCTTCGACCCCGCCGTCGTCCGGCGCACGCTGGATGTCATGCTCAGGCTGAGGATTCTCGAGGAGCAGGCGGACCCGGCCGAGGGCCGCCTCTGGACGAACGACTACAACGGCTGCTGAGGGAGCGAGATGCGCATCATCAGGTACGACGACGCGGGCACGACGCGGTGGGGGGTGATCGACCCCGACGGCACGGTGCGGGCCGCCACCGGAGATCCGTTCACGGAGCTGGTGCCGGGCGAGCCGGTGGGCGGCGACGTACGGCTGCGCGCCCCGGTCGTGCCGAGCAAGATCGTGTGCGTCGGGCGCAACTACGCCGACCACGCGGCCGAGTTCGGCAACCCGGTGCCCAAGGAGCCGCTGATCTTCCTCAAGCCGCCGTCGTCGATCGTCGGGCCGGACGACGAGGTGGTCTACCCGTCGTTGTCGGGGCGGCTCGACCCGGAGGCGGAGCTGGTCGTGGTGATCGGCCGCACGGCGCGGCGGGTCAAGGAGGAGGACGCGCTGTCGGTGGTCTTCGGCTACACGATCGGCAACGACGTCACGGCCCGCGACATCCAGAAGAGCGACCCCCAGTGGACGCGCGGCAAGGGCTTCGACACCTTCTGCCCGCTCGGCCCGTGGGTGGACACCGCCTTCGACCCGTCGGACGTCCGCGTCACGTGCACGGTGAACGACGAGCTGCGCCAGGACGGCCGTACCACCGACTTCCTGTTCGGCATCCCCGAGCTGATCGCGTACGTGTCGGCCTTCTCCACGCTGGAGCCCGGCGACGTCATCATGACCGGCACGCCGCCCGGGGTGCGCTCGGTGCGGCCGGGCGACACGATGACGGTGGCGGTCGAAGGGCTGGGCGAGCTGCGCAATCCGGTGGTGGCCGAGCAGCCGTGACGGCCCCGGAGAGCCACCCGGCTCCGCCGTGGGAACGCGCCATATAGTGGCTGCGTGACGAACGTCGTGCTCAAGCCCGGCCCGCCCGCCCGCACCGCGCACGCCTTCGTCTACGAAACGCTCCGGCGGGCGATCCTCGGCGGCGAGCTGCCGCCCGGCTACCGGCTCGTCCAGGCCGACATCGCCACCCAGCTCAAGGTGAGCATCACGCCGGTCCGCGAGGCGCTGCGCGACCTGGCCGGCGAGGGGCTGATCCGGATCGACCCGCACAGGGGCGCGATGCTGCGCGAGCTCGACCTCGCCGAGGTCAGGGAGATCCACGAGCTGCGCCGCATGCTGGAGCCCGTCTCCATCCGCAAGGCCGTCGAGCGCATCACCGACGAGGAGATCGACCGGGCCGAGGGGCTGCGGGCGCTGATGGTGGCCGAGCTCGACGCCGGCGAGTGGGTCGAGCTCAACCGCCGCTTCCACGCCGTCTTCGGCGACGCCGCCGGCTCGCCCCGGTTGTGCGCGATCCTCACGGGGCTGCGCGACGGGGCCGCCGTGCACGTGGGGTTGTCCCTGCGCGGCCGGGAGCGGGCGCGCAGGGAGGAGGCCGACCTCGATCACCGCGAGCTGGTGGCGGCCTTCCGGCGGCGGCACGCGGAGGAGGCGGTGCGGGTCGTGCTGCGCCACCTCGACTCCACGATGGCCGCCGTCGAACGGCTCGCCTAACCGCTTCGCGCGCCGGGGTCGTCGTACTCGACGGCGTAGTCCTGCTGCGAGCGGTCCTTCAGCGCGTACGCCGCCACGATGCTGATCAGGGCGCAGACCGCCATGTAGATCGCGATGGACATCGAGCTCTGGTACGTCGCGTACAGCCAGACCGCGATCAGCGGCGCGGGGCCTCCGGCCGTCAGCGAGGCGAGCTGGTAGCCGAGGGAGGCGCCGCTGTAGCGCAGCCGCCCGGTGAAGCTCTCGGCGATGAACGTGGCCTGCGGACCGTACTGGATGTCGTGGATGGGCGCGGACAGCACGATGGCCAGGAAGACCAGCGCGGGCACGCGGGTGTCCAGCAGCGGCCAGTAGACGAACGACCACACCACCATGAGCGCGGAGCCGATCATGTAGAGCCGTCTGCGTCCCGCCAGGTCGGAGATCCAGCCCCAGAACGGCACGGTGAACAGCGACACGACCCCGGCCGCGATCACGTACGTGTAGACGTCACCGGCCGCGAAGCCGAGCGTCTTGGTGGCGTAGGTGAGGATGAAGACGGTGAAGATGTAGAACGGCGCCTGCTGGCCGGTGCGCAGCAGCGCGCTGAGCACGATCTCCCGCCAGTTCCTGGCCAGCACCTGCCGCACGGGCACCCGCTCGACCCGGTTCTCCCTGACGACCTTGGCGAAGACGGGCGTCTCCAGGATGCCGAGCCGGATGTACAGCCCGATGGCCGCCATGACCACGCTGAGCAGGAACGGGATGCGCCACCCCCAGTACGGGTCCAGCGGCTCGAACACCTGCAGCGCCAGGTAGCCGAGCACGAGCCCGACGGGTACCCCGAACTGCGGCCAGCTCCCGAGGAAGCCGCGCCGGCCGCCGCGCGTCTTGCCCCACTCGGTGGCCAGCAGCACGGAGCCGCCCCACTCGCCGCCGACGCTGATGCCCTGGAGCAGGCGCAGCAGCGTGAGCAGGATGCCGCCCCAGATGCCGATCTGCTCGTACGTGGGCACGAGGCCGACGAGGGCGGTGGCGACGCCCATGGTCATGAGGGTGATGATGAGGGTGGCCTTGCGCCCGATGCGGTCACCGTAGTGGCCGAAGATCGCGGCGCCGATGGGGCGGGCGGCGAAGCCGCCGAAGTAGGTGCCGAGGGCGAGCAGGAGTCCGGTCGTCGGGTCGCTGGTGGGGAAGAACAGCTCCGCGAAGATGGTGCTGGCGGCGAAGCCGTAGAGGAAGAAGTCGTACCACTCGATCGAGGTGCCCACCGCGGAGGCGATCACCGCGCGGACCAGTTGCCGTCGTTTCTGCTGACCTGTCGCGTCGAGTCCTTGCTGCTCAACCATCTACCGCTCCAGGGGGTAGGTCAGGCGTTAACGGTGACGGTACATGATGCATGATCGATGGTCACCAGGCTGAAACGGCTGGTTCGGCGGGGCGTTCGCGGGGGTAATGGAACGACTAGCCACCGGAGGAGGGCCAGTGATGCGAGCCATCGCCGCCGCCGCTGTGGCAGTCGTGACCCTGGCGGTCAGCGGCTGCACGGCCTCGGGCTTCGATCAGGCCAACACCGTTCCGCAGAACGACGGAGCCAACGCCGACGTGGGGCAGACCCTGCACCTGCGCAACGTCTTCCTCCTGGGCAGCGCCGACCCGACCTCGCCCGCCCCCCAGCAGGCCCTGTTCGGCGTGCTCGTCAACTCGGGCCCGCAGCCCGACCAGCTCGAACGGGTCTCCCCCGAGGGCGGCGGCTCCGTGCAGTTGACCGGGCAGGCGCTCCTGCTGCCGCCCGACCAGGCGGTGGGCACCGGCGAGCAGCCCATCGGCATGGCCAGCGGGGTGCGCGGCGAGTCGGTGCCGATGACCTTCGCCTTCCGCGACGGCCGGTCGGTGCGCATGCTGGTGCCGGTGATGGCGCGGATCGGGCACTTCGCCAACCTGCCGACCACGCCGGCGTCCCCGGGCAGCACGCTCTCGCCCGCCGCGCTGTCGCCGGCCACCGCGACCGCCGGCCCGTCGCCCACCGGCTGAGCCGCCGGGCCGGGGTCAGTTCAGGGTCTCGGCCAGTGTCCTGGCCGCCCGGGTGACCAGCTTGCCGTACTCCGCGCGCACGTCCTCGGGCATGCGGCTGGCGGGGGTGGAGACGCTGAGGCTGGCGACCGGGCCGGCGGGGCCGACGATCGCGGCGGCGACGGCGGCGATGTCGGAGCGCCACTCCCCCCGGTTGTCGGCGTAGCCGCGCTCCAGCACGGCGGCCAGTTCGGCCCGCAGCGCGGCCGGGTCGGTGATCGTGGTGCCGGTGTAGCCGGGCAGCTCGGCGAGCGGCCGGTCGAGGTGGGCCAGCACCGCCTTGCCGTTGGCGGAGGCGTGCAGCGGCAGCCGGATGCCCAGCGGCAGCACGATGCGCAGCGGCTTGTCGGTCTCCAGCCGCTCGATCAGCACGACCGCGTCGCCCTCGGGCACCATCAGGTGGACGGTCTCGCCGGTGCGCTGGCGCAGCTCCTCCATGACGGGCACGGCCGCGTCACGCAGCCCCAGCTCCGTCCGGCGGGCGACCTGTAACGCCTTGCTCGTCACCTGCCAGCGGGTGACCTCGCCCCCGGCGGGCCTGATCCACCCCGCCTCGTGCAGCGTCTTCAGCGAGCGCTGCACCGTGCTCTTCGGCAGGCCCAGGCCGCGCGCCAGCTCGCCCACGCCGATGGGCTGCCGGGCGGCGACCTCCTCCAGCACCCGGAGCGCGTTGATCACGTTCTGCATCCATTGACTCCTCTTCGAGCTGATTTTAATGTTAATGAACCGCACAGCGGCACGCCGTGCCGTGTGATGGCACGGAAGGTGGACAGACAGTGGGCCGGCACTTCCTGCAGATCCCCGGGCCGACCAACGTTCCCGAGCGGGTGCTGCGCGCGATCGCCCGGCCCACGATCGACCACCGGGGGCCGGAGTTCGCCCGGCTCGCGGGCGAACTGCTCGAACGGCTCAAGACCGTCTTCATGACCGCCGGGCCGGTGGTCGTCTACCCGTCGTCGGGCACCGGCGCGTGGGAGGCGGCGCTGGTCAACACGCTGTCGCCGGGCGACAAGGTGCTGGCGTACGAGACCGGGCACTTCTCCTCGCTGTGGTGCGAGATGGCCGCCCGGCTGGGGCTGGTGGTGGACGTGGTGCCGGGCGACTGGCGGCACGGGGCCGACCCCGGCGCGCTGGCCGAGCACCTCACGCCCGACGTCGCCGCCGTCATGGTCGTGCACAACGAGACCTCGACCGGCGTGCGCAGCCGCGTCCCCGAGATCCGCGCGGCCCTCGACCGGGCCGGGCATCCGGCGCTGCTGCTGGTGGACACGATCTCCTCGCTGGGCTCGATGGACTACCGCCACGACGACTGGGGCGTGGACGTGACCGTCGGCTGCTCACAGAAGGGGCTCATGCTGCCGCCCGGCATGGGGTTCAACGCGGTCAGCGACAAGGCCCTCGCCCACCGGGGGCGGCTGCCGCGCTCGTACTGGGACTGGGAGCCGATCATCGCGGCCAACCGGCGGGGCTTCTTCCCGTACACCCCGCCCACCAACCTCATGTACGGCCTGCGCGAGGCGCTGGTCATGCTGGCGGAGGAGGGCCTGGACGCGGTCTTCGCCCGGCACGACCGGCACGCCGAGGCGACCAGGCGGGCCGTGCGCGGGTGGGGGCTGGAGGTGCTCTGCCTCGACGAACGCGAGCACTCCAGCGCGCTGACCGCCGTACTGATGCCCGACGGCCACGACGCCGACGCGCTCCGGCGGCTGATCCTGGAGCGGTACGACATGTCGCTCGGCACCGGCCTCGGACGGCTGGCGGGCCGGGTCTTCCGCATCGGGCACCTCGGCCACTTCAACGACCTCACGCTCGCGGGCACCCTCAGCGGGGTCGAGATGGGGCTGTCCGCGGCCGGGGTGCCGGTCAAGGAGGGCGGCACCCGGGCCGCGCTGGCCTACCTGGAGGGTGCCGGGGAGGAAACCCGGTGAGCCTGGCCCGCACGCTGGCCCCGCTGATCGCCGGCGACGTCCGGGACGACCCCTACACCAGGCACCTGTACTCCTCCGACGCCAGCATGTACGCCATCGAACCGCTCGCCGTCGCCTTCCCCCGGGACGCGGACGACGTACCGGCCCTGGTGGTGGCCTGCGGCGAGCTGGGCGTGCCGCTGCTGCCGCGCGGGGCCGGCACCAGCCTGGCCGGCCAGACGGTGGGCGCGGCCGTGATCGTGGACTTCTCCCGGCACATGAACCGCATCCTGGAGATCGACGGGAAGACCGCCCGGGTGCAGCCCGGCGTCGTGCAGGACCAGCTCAACCGGGCGGCCCGCAGGCACGGGCTGATGTTCGGCCCCGACACCTCCACCAGCAACCGGGCCACGATCGGCGGCATGATCGGCAACAACTCGGCCGGCAGCCACTCCGTCCTGTACGGCTCCACGATCGACCACGTCCGCTCGCTGCGCGTGGTGCTCGCCGACGCCACCACCCCCGACCTCGCCACGGACGCCCGCCTGAACGCGGGGGTGGCCGAGATCCTCGACGGCCTCGACCTGTCCGGTTTCCCGCGCTTCTGGCGGCACTCGGGCGGCTACCGCCTCGACGCGGTGGCCGCGCACGGCGACCTGACGAAGCTGATCGTCGGGTCGGAGGGCACGCTGGCCGTGGTCACCGAGGCCACGGTGGACCTGGTGGAGCGGCCGAAGGCCAAGGCCATCGCGGTCGGCCACTTCACCTCCACCCCGTCGGCCATCGCCGCCACCGCCGACGCCCTGTCCTTCGGGGCCGCCTCGGTCGAGCTGCTCGACAAGGCCATCCTCGACCTGTCCAGACAGCGCGTGGACTACGCCGGGCTCGGCGGCATCCTGACCGGCGATCCGCAGGCGCTGCTGTTCGTGGAGTTCTTCGGCGACACCCCCGACGAGGTCGCCGGCCGGGTGGCCGAACTGGCCGGCACGTGGCAGGCGAACGGCCACGGCTACCACACGCTCAAGGCGGTCACCGCGGCGCAGCAGGCGGCCGTGCTCAAGGTGCGCAAGGCGGGGCTCGGCCTGCTGATGGCCTCCAGCGTGGGCAGCCGCAGGCCGCTCGCGTTCGTCGAGGACACCGCCGTGCCGCCGGAGCGGCTGCTGCCGTACGTCGAGGAGTTCGCCCGCATCCTCGACCGGCACGGGCTGCGGGCCGGCTTCTACGGCCACTGCTCGGTCGGCTGCCTGCACGTACGCCCGTTCGTCGACCTGCGCGAACCCGGCGAGATCCACACGATGCGGGCGGTCGCCGAGGAGATCGCCGACCTGGCCGCCCGGCACGGCGGCGTCAACTCCAGCGAGCACGGCGACGGCCTGGCCCGCTCCGAGTTCAACCGGCGGCTGTTCGGCGAGCCGGTCTACGAGGCGATGCGGCGGGTCAAGCGCCTCTTCGACCCGCACGACCGGCTGAACCCCGGCAAGATCGTGGACGCGCCGCCGATGACCGAGCACCTGCGCGACCCGGCCAGGCCCGCCCCGCGCCCGCTCGCCACCACGCTGAGCTTCGCCGGCGGCATGCACGCCGCCGCCGACCGGTGCATGAACGTCGCCGTCTGCCGCAAGGACGACACCGGCGTCATGTGCCCGTCGTACATGGCCACCCGCGAGGAGGAGCACTCCACCCGTGGCCGGGCCAACGCCCTGGTCAAGGCGCTGTCGTCGGCCGACCCCCGGCAGGCGCTCGGCGACGAGCGGCTGCACGGGATCCTCGACCTCTGCCTGGAGTGCAAGGCGTGCCAGTCGGAGTGCCCGCTCGGGGTGGACATGGCGGCGCTGAAGAGCGAGTTCCTGCACCAGTACCAGGAGCTGCACGGCGTACCGCTGCGGTCGCGGCTGTTCGGGGCGATCAGGACGCTCAACCGGCTCGGCTCGGCCACCGCACCGCTGTCGAACTGGCTGGCCGGGGCCGTCCGCGGCCCGCTCGGCCTGAGCCGCAGCCGTCCGCTGCCCCGGTTCCGCCGCGACAACCTGCTGCGCTGGTTCGCCGCCAGGCCGCGGAAGGAGGAGGGCGAGGAGGTCATCCTCCTGGCGGACTCGTTCACCACCTACAGCGAGCCGGCGATCGGGCGCGCCGCCGTCGAACTGCTCGAACACGCCGGCTACCGGGTGCGGCTGGCCGCCGAGGGCTGCTGCGGACGCTCCAGCCTGTCCAAGGGGCTGCTCGACCGGGCCCGCGCGATGGCCGGCGACCTGGTCACCCGCCTGTCCGGCTCCGACGCGCCGATCGTCGGCCTGGAGCCGTCCTGCCTGCTCACGCTCAAGGACGAGTACGCCGCCCTGCTGCCGGGCGATCACCGCGTGGCGGCGGTGGCGGCGCGCGCCCGGCTCGTCCCCGAACTGCTCGCCGAGGCCGTGGACGGCGGCTCGCTGCCGCTGGGCGACGCACTGCGCGGACGCCGGATCCTGCTGCACGGCCACTGCCACGAGAAGGCCGTCACCGGCACCGCCGCCACGCTCGCGCTGCTGGCCAGGATCCCGGGAGCGGAGGTGACGGAACTCGACGCCGGCTGCTGCGGCATGGCCGGATCGTTCGGCTTCGAGGCCGAGCACTACGACCTGTCCATGAAGATCGGCGCGCTCCGGCTCTTCCCGGCGATCGCCGCATCCTCGCCCGACACCCTGCTCGCGGCCACGGGGGTCTCCTGCCGCCAGCAGATCGCCCATGGTGCGGGACGCGCCGCCCGCCACCCGGTCGAGCTCGTCCATCAGGCGGCCGGCCTGCAGTAACACGCCTCGGGGGAGATCGGAGTACGCAGTGTCCGCAGAGCTCCTGTCCATTCTCGCCCTCATCGTCATGTTCGTCGTGGCCACCTTCTTCCCCGTGAACCTCGGGGCGCTGGCCCTCGTCGGAGCCTTCCTGGTGGGCACGCTCGCCGCCGGCATGGAGACGGACGCCATCCTGGACGCCTTCCCCGGCAGCCTGTTCGTGATCCTGGTCGGGGTGACGCTGCTGTTCGCGATCGCCACCAACAACGGGACGGTGGACTGGCTCGTACGGGCGGCGGTGCACCTCGTACGGGGCCGGCTGGCGGCCATCCCGCTGGTCGTGTTCGCCGTCTCCGCGCTGCTGACGGCGGTGGGCGCGCCCGCGCCGGCGGTGGCCGCGATCCTCGCGCCGATCGCGTTCGGCTTCGCGGCCGACTACCGGATCCACCCGCTGCTGATCGGGCTCATGGTGGCGCACGGGACGCAGGCGGGCGCGTTCTCGCCGATCAGCGTGCTCGGCGGCATCGTGAACGGCGTCACCGGCGAGGCCGGGCTGCCCAGCGACATCCTGGTGCTGTTCCTGTCCAGCTTCGCCTTCAACGCCGCCGCGGCCGTGGTCGTCTTCTTCGTCTTCGGCGGCCGTGACCTCGTCCGTCGCGGCACCCCCGCGACTCCCGGTCCCGCCACGTCCGGAGCCGGGGGCCGTGGCGGGGCCGGGGGGCCGGACAGGGCGGAGGTACGTGGGCGTGCTGCAGGAGATCGGCACCGTGGACTACGTCGGCTCCGCCGTGGCCGCGATCGGCATCCCGCTGCTGGTGGCGCTGCTCATCTGCTACGTCGGCGGCGTCGTGTCGGCCTTCGCCTCGACCGTGGGCATCCTGGGCGCGCTGGTGCCGCTGGCCGTGCCGCTGCTCGGGCAGGGCACGCTGGGCCCGATCGCGATGATCGCGGCGCTGTCGGTGTCGTCGGCGATCGTGGACGTCAGCCCGTTCTCGACGACGGGGGCGCTGCTGGTGGCCAACGTCAGGGGCATGGAACGGGACGTCTTCTACCGGCGGCTCCTGGCCTACGGCGGCGTGATCGTCCTGGCGGGCCCGCTGGCGGCCTGGGCCGTGCTGGTCGCGCCGGGCTGGCTCAGCTGAACCGGGAGCGACCCGGTCACCTCGGGGCGACTCGGAGTGACCGGGCTCGGGGTGAGCGCCTGTCCGGGGTGGTCTGTCCGCGGAGTGGGGTGTCAGGGTTTGCGGCCCACTCCGCCCAGCCACCACGAGGCGCCGCCGCCGTTCACGCCGCCGCCGGCCGTGCCGCGCCACTGCCCCACCCCGACCACGCCCGGGTCCACCAGGTCGAGCCCGTCGAAGAGCGCCTCGATCCGCTTGCGGGAGCGGAAGTGCAGCCCGCCGTTGTAGAGGGCGCGGGAGCGTTCGATGCGCGGGTCGTCCGGCACGCCGCCGTCGGACAGGTGGGTGATCACCACATGGCTGCCGGAGGGCAGCCGGTCGAGCAGCCGCCGGACGATCTCCGCCGGCTCGTCCGAGCCGGACACGAAGTGCAGGACCGCGATGAGCACCACCGCCACCGGCTGGTCCAGGTCGAGCAGCCGGGTCAGCGCGGGGGCGTCGAGGATCGCCTCCGGCGCGCGGGCGTCCCCCGCGACGACGGCCGTGCCGCGCCGCCCGCCCAGCAGCGCGCGCGAGTGCACGAGCACGACCGGATCGTTGTCGACGTACACGACCCTGGCGCCCGGCTCGATGGCCTGCGCGACCTCGTGGACGGGCCGCGCGGCCGGGATCCCCGAGCCGATGTCGACGAACTGCCGCACGTCCGCGTCGCCCGCGAGGTACTCCACGGCCCGGACGAGGAACGCGCGGTTCTCCATGGCCGCCACGCGCACCTCGGGCGCCATCGCGAGCACCACCTCGGCCGCGGCCCGGTCCACGCCGAAGTTGTCCTTCCCGCCGAGGAAGTAGTTGTAGATCCGGGCGGCGTTCGGGGTCCTCGCGTCTATCCCCGGAAACTCCTTCTCGGGCATATCGCCGAGGATAGATGACAAGGTCCTGATGGACACAGGGCGCCTCCGGGCCCTCGCCCGGCAGGCCGTCAGCGCTCGTTGATGTGCTGGTCGCGGTCCGCCTGGTAGACGCGGCCGGGCCCGCTCGCCCTGGCCTTCATCACGAGGGAGCCGACCCGGGCCCGCTCGGCCTCGTCGAGCGTGGGCCGCAGCACCTCGTCCAGCACCCGCTGGATCTCCGCCGCCATGGACGGATCCGCGCGCAGCAACTGCCGCAGCCTGAGCTGCCAGGACCCGGCCAGGGCCCGCTCGGTGTCCTCGTCGCCCTCCGCGCGTGCCTCCAGCACCTGGCCGCGTACGCCCTCCAGTTCCGTCCCGACGGCGTCGGCCTCCTCGGGCCGGGCCCGCCGCCCCTGCCGCGCGATGCTGGGCGGATCGTTTGCTTAACCGATTCATAGCGTACGGCCCGGTGACCGACTGCGATCCGCCCAGCTCATCCGCATCGAAATGGTTCGACAATCCGCTGCTGGCTTGATGAACCAGTTAATCAAGATATTGACGGCCGTCATCCGCGTCTATAGCGTCCACATTCGCTGACCGCCTGTCCCCCTGGAGGCGCACGATGCGGAAACGCGGACGGCCCACGCGATCGATCGCGGCTCTCGTCCTGTCCCTGGCGCTCACCTGGCCGAGCCTGACCGCCCCGGCCGCCGCCTCCGCCGCACCGGCGGCACCGGCCGCACCGGCGGCACCGGCCGGACCGGCCGCGCTGGCGGCCACGCCGCCGATGGGCTTCAACAACTGGAACGCGTTCGGCTGCGACGTCACCGAGGAGCTGATCAGGGAGACGGCCGACGCCCTCGTCTCCAGCGGGCTCAAGGACGCCGGCTACCGGTACGTCAACATCGACGACTGCTGGTCGCTGCGCGAGCGCGGCCCGGACGGCACCCTGGTGCCGGACCCGGCCAAGTTCCCGAACGGCATCAAGGGCGTCGCGGACTACGTCCACGGCAAGGGCCTCAAGCTCGGCATCTACGGGGACGCCGGCACCAGGACCTGCGCCGGCTACCCCGGCAGCCTCGGCCACGAGGACCTCGACGCGCGGACCTGGGCCGGCTGGGGCGTCGACTACCTGAAGTACGACAACTGCAACAACCAGTCGGACGGGTCGCAGGCGGACTACATCCGCCGCTACACCGCCATGCGCCAGGCCCTGGACCGGACCGGGCGGGCGATCGTGTACTCCATCTGCGAGTGGGGCACCTCGCAGCCGTGGACGTGGGCGAAGGGCGTCGGCCACCTGTGGCGCACGACGGGCGACATCAGCGACGACTGGCCCGGCCTGCGCTCGATCATCAGGCAGAACGCGCCGCTGGCCGCGTACGCCGGGCCCGGCCACTGGAACGACCCCGACATGCTGGAGATCGGCAACGGCGGGATGACGGCCACCGAGTACCGCACCCACATGAGCATGTGGGCGATGATGGCCGCGCCGCTGATCATCGGCACCGACCTGCGCACCGCCTCCGCCGAGACGCTGTCGATCCTCGGCAACCGGGACGTCATCGCCATCGACCAGGACCGGCTCGGCGTGCAGGGCGCGGTCGTCTCGGACGAGCACGGCCTCATGGTGCTGGACAAGCCCCTCGCGAACGGCGACCGGGCGATCGCCCTGTACAACTCCACCGACGCGCTGGCCACGGTGAGCGTCAGGGCGGGCGCGACCGGGCTGCGGCGGGCGGGGGCCTACCGGCTGACGGACGTCTGGACCGGCGCCACGACGCAGGTGAAGGGCACGATCTCGGCGGGCGTGCCGGCGCACGGCACCGTGGTCTACCGCGTACGTCCGCTGGACGACCCGGCCACGGTGGCCCCGGCGGTCGCGGTCGGCGCGGAACTGGGCACGGTCGTGCCGGGCCCCACCGGCGGCGGCACGCTGACGACGTCCGTGACCAACCGCGGCGTCGGGGCCGTCCGCGACCTGTCCGTGGCGGCGGACGTCCCCGAGGGGTGGACGGCCACCCCGGCGGCGGAGCCCCGGCGCGCCCGCCTGGCCACGGACGCCACGCTGGAGACGACCTGGCAGGTCGGCGTCCCGGCGGGCACCCCCGCAGGCCGCTACCCGATCGACGTCACCGCCTCCTACCGGTGGGGGCCCCGTAACCGGGCCGCCGCCACGTCCAGCCAGGTCGTGGCCGTGGTCGTGACCGCCCCCGAGGACGGGCGGCGGCACCTGAGCACGATCTCCCCCGTCACCTCCGTCAACGGGTCGGGCCCGGTGGAGGCCGACCAGAGCAACGGCGGCGCCCTGGAGAACGACGGCAACCTCATCACGATCGCCGGCCGGCACTACACGCGCGGACTGGGCACCACGACCGGCAGCGAACTGCGCTACTACCTGGGCGGCCGGTGCTCGCGGCTGGTCACCGACGTGGGCATCGACGACGAGGCGGCGGCCGGGCCCGCCACGTTCACCGTGCACGCCGACGACGCGGCGGTGGCGACCAGCGGCCCGGTCGCCGCCGGGGAACCGCCGAAGACCCTCACCGCCGACCTGACCGGCCGGGCGTGGCTGCGCCTGACCGTGGAGTCGGCGTCCGCTGGCGTGTCCGCGGACTGGGCGGAACCGGTGCTGACCTGCGGCGACGTCCCGGACGACAGCCCGGTGCTGCCGGAGTCGCGGACCCTGTTCTCCTTCGAGTCCGGCACCGAGGGCTTCACCATCGCCAACCCGGGCGACGGCGGCTCCGTCTCGCAGACGCCGCTCTTCCACACCGAGGGCGCGAACGGCCTCAAGGTGGCCACGCCGGTGGCCGGCAACTGGTTCGGCAGGGCGCTGGACACGCCGCTCGACCTGACGGGCGCGACGATGCTGAAGTTCGACCTGAAGGCCGGGCAGGTCGGCACCGTCGGCGAGATCGCCGTCCAGGTCGGCGAGGCGATGTCGTGGTGCCAGGGCGGGCTGTGGACCTGGACGAACCCGGGCGCCAGCAAGACCGTCACCGAGCGGTTCGAGCAGATCGGCTGCCCCGTCGGCGTCACCCTCGACCCCGGCGACATCCGGGCCGTGTGGGTGTTCCTGAACACCGGGGGCGAGGTGCTCATCGACAACATCCGGGCCGAATGAGCCCGCCGCCGGTCGGCTAATCCTCGACGAGCCGCCGGGTCGCCTGCTTCTGGCGGGCGGCGGCCTCGCCGAGGAAGTCGACGATCGCGGCCAGTTCCCTCTCGTCGTAGCGGGCGGCCAGCTCCTTCAGCGACACCACGTAGTCGTCGAACAGCGGGGCGAGCGCGGCGAGGCGGTCGGGGACGGCTTCCACCAGCACGCTGCGCCGGTCCTCGGGGTTGCGGACGCGGCGCGCGAACCCCTTGCGCTCCAGGCGGTCGATCAGCCCGGTGACGGATGCCGGGGCCAGGCCGGAGTGCTCGCTCAGTTGCCGCGCGGTCAGCGTACCGAGGCGTTCGAGCAGGTCGAGTGTCTTCTCCTCGGTGGCGGTGAGGCCCTGGTGTTCGGCCAGGGCCGTGTGGAACATGACCGCCGCGTTGCTCAGCTCGCGTCCGGCCACGAGCATGCGTGCCACCAGCTCGTCCTGGTCTGCCATGGAGCCATGCTACCTACTTCGTTCGGTCGAACGAAACACTTGACCCTCGTCCGCAAGTCTGCATATATTTCGTTCGTCCGAACGAAATATATGCGGGGTGCATCATGCGAGTACTGATCATCGGTGGCGGCGTCGCGGGGACCGTGGCCGCGCTGGCGGCGCAGCAGGCCGGCTTCGAGGCCCGGCTGTTCGAGGCCTACGACGAGAGCGCGGGCCTGAACCACGGCGTCTTCCTGACCGTCGCCGTCAACGGCATAGACGCGCTGCGCGCGGTGGACGCCCACCACGTCGTGCTGGACGCGGGCTTCCCCAGCGGCCACATCCAGTTCCACAGCGGCAGCGGCAAGCACCTGGGCGCGATCCCGCTGGGCCCGGCGCTGGACGACGGCTCGGCCACCCACACGATCCGCCGCGCCGACCTCTACCGCGGCCTGTACGAGCTGGTCACCGCCCGCGGCATCCCGATCGAGCACGGCCGGCGCCTGGTCCGCGCCGAGAGCGTGCCCGGCGGCGGCGTCCGCGCTCACTTCGCGGACGGCACCAGCGCCGAGGGAGACGTGCTGATCGGCGCGGACGGCGTGCACTCGGCCACGCGCGCCGCCATCGACCCCGCCAACCCCGGCCCCCGCTACGCCGGCCTGGGCAACACCGGCGGCTTCACCCGGAAGGCGAACCTCGACGCCAAGCCCGGCGACTACGTGATGGTCTGGGGCCGGGACTGCTTCTTCGGCTACACCATCGCCCCCGACGGCGAGGTCTGGTGGTTCGCCAACCCGCCCGCGCACCGCGAGCCCTCCCGCGCCGAACTGCGCGACCTGACCCCCGCCGCGCTCCAGGAGCGGCTGGTCGAACTGCTGGCCGTGGACCGGAGCCCGGCCGCGCAGATCGTCCGTGACTCTGCGGCCGACCTCGGCCTGACCAACCAGTACGACCTGCCGAACGTCCCCACCTGGCACGCCGGCGGCATGGTGGTGATCGGCGACGCCGCGCACGCGGTCTCCCCGTCCTCCGGGCAGGGGGCGTCCCTGGCCGCCGAGGACGCGGTCGTGCTGGCCCAGTGCCTGCGCGACCTGCCCACGGTGCCCGCCGCGCTGGCCCGTTACGAGTCGCTGCGCCGGGAGCGCGTCGAGCGCGTCGTCAAGTGGGGGGCCGGCATGAACAACACCAAGAAGCAGGGCCTCGTCGGACGCGTGCTGCGCGACCTGGCCCTGCCGCTCATCCTGAGCCGGGCCGACGACGCCAGGGAGATGGCGAAGATGAGCTGGATGTTCAACCACCACATCGACTGGAACCGCACCGTGGAGCCGGCCGACGCGGCCTGACCGGCACCTGCGACCGGGACCTGTTCCCCCACTGCATCACCAGCTCAGGAGGGCTGAACCTCCTTCCGCGCCAGGTCCGGTTCGCTCCGGAGCGCGTCATGCCGGTGCTGAGCGGTGATGACGTCGGCGGTGTGTGACGCGATCCAGGACAGCAACGTCTGGAGGGTCGCGGCGAGCCCTTCGCCGAGAGGCGTCAGGGAGTAGGAGACCTTGGGAGGTGCGGAGGGTTCGACCTCGCGATGCACCAGGCCGTCGCGGACGAGGTCGCGCAGGTTCTGGGACAACATCTTCTCGCTGATCCCCCCGATGCGATCGCGCAGCAGGTAGAAGCGCAGGGGCCCGCCGCGCAGCGCGGCCAGGATCAGCATGCCCCAGCGGCTGGTCACGTGGGTGAACACGGTTCGGCCGGGACATTCGCTGTTGAACACGTCACTCATCGGGTCAGGCATGACGCGCACTTCCCGGTCTCCTACCTCCATGGCTCGAAGCTTACTTCAAGGTATGCCCTTACCATGAGTAAGCCCGATTCCTGGAGTGCCTCTTTCCCGGGTGCGCCGTTCACCGGTAGGCGCCGGCCTGGAGGGTGTAGAGATCGGCGTAGAGGCCGTCGAGTGCCATGAGGGTGTGGTGGTCGCCTTGTTCGGTGATGGTGCCGTGGTCGAGGACGTAGATGCGGTCGGCGTGGCGGACG
>NZ_SSXE01000235.1 GCF_021699195.1 Nonomuraea sp. MG754425
CTCATGGGGCTGGGGCATGTCATCACGTTCACATACTCCAGCCCTCGCACACCGGGAAACCGAAAGATCACCCAACGTGATCTAGCCATGTAGTACTAGGCGACGTCGTCGCCGCGCATCCGCCGGTCGAGATCACGAAGGAAGTCGGGGTCGTCGTCCGGGCCCTTCGGTGTGCCCGGACCCGGTGACACGGGCCACGCCGCGCGCGGGGCCCGTGGACGGCCACGCGCCATCCACACCAGGCCGCCGAGCAACGGGATGAGCACGACGATCAGGATCCAGAGAGCTTTTGGTACGTTCCTCACCTCATCTTCCGGCGAGGTGACCACGTCGAACAATGAGAAGAGCCAGAAGGCCAGCAGCGCCAGGCCGATCAGAACACCTGCCATGCCCCGAACTGTAAGCCATGTTCCGGCGTGATCGTGCTGCCCGATGTCCCATTTCGGGTGACTAGCGGAAGATCGGCGTCGTACCGTGGAAGCCGATGCGACGGTGTCCACGGGGCTCCACTGGCGTTGAGGGGTGCGATGGCCTTTTCTTCCGACAAGGGAGCGGGCGACAAAGGACGGCATCGGCGCGGACGCTGGTGGCGGCGCGGGTCGTACCTCTTCTCGCGCCGCGTCGAGGCGCCCGCCGACGCCGACCGCTCTTTCTGGTCCGATACCCGCGACCGGCTCCAGGGGAGCAGGCGGCGCGGCGGCCCGGAGCGGCGGCGCGGGCCCGGCGGCGAGCGTCCCGGCGGGGAGCCTCATCGGCTGGCGTGGCCGGGCGAGCGCGAGCGGGGAAGAGCTTCCAGCGAGCCCGACAGGGTTATGTGGCCCGGAGGTGACGCGCCGGAGCGCGGCGGGGTGCGCCCGTACGGCGGATCCGGGCGGGCCGACGGGCGTGAGCGCGCGGCCGGGGCGGGCGAGCAGGGGCGTCCCCCCGAGACGAGCTGGGACGGCTTCTCGTTACGCGAACGCGGCGAACGCCTGCCCGCCGCCGTCGTGGTCGACCGCGCCCGCTACACCTGGGACGACTTCCAACTCCCCGACGAGCCGCTCAGAGCCCGCCCGCACCGCCCCGACGCGCCCTCGCTGGGCGACGGCCTGCGCCACTGCGGCAGACTGGAGACGATCCTGCACCGCCAGTGGGACTCCACCCTGGGCCCGCCGCCGGCGGAGGTCATCAGGGCGGTGGAGAGCCTGGCCCGGCTGCCCGAGCGGTTGAAGGACCTGCTCGCGTCGAGGCTCGAGGGCATCTACATCGGCCCGGGAGGCGTGCCCGACCTCGACGACATGGCCTACTTACGCGGCGCGCCGCTCCCGTCGGGCCGCGCGACCTGGGACATCTGCGCGGGCGCGTACGGCGACCGGAAGATCGTCGTGGGGGACCGGCCCTCGCCCACCCCTGACGTGATGATGCACGAGGTCGGCCACGCCATCGACGACGTGGACTCGGCGTACGGCGACTGGGTCTCGGACTCGCCGGAGTTCACGCGCCTGTACGAGACGGCGGTCCCGCTGCTGGCCTCGACCTTCCACCGTCAGGGAGGCGGGCTGGGCCGCAAGGAGTTCTTCGCCGACGCCTTCGCCGCCATCGCCGCGCGCCGGCGTCCGGCCCTCGTGGACATGCTCGGGGGCGACACGCGGATGGCGCTCGAGATCATGCTGTTCTTCAACCGGCGTTACGGAATCTAGGTGATCGGCCAATGTACGTGATCCGGCTCGCGGACGGGACGTTGCGCGTACCGCAGAGCCTGACCAGCGAGGACGGGCGGCTCATCGGCAACGCCTACGTCGAGGTCCAGCCCGATGACCCCGACTACGAGCAGTGGTTGCCGGAGTCGCTGACGGAGGAGGAGGCCGAACTGCGCCGCCGCCGCTGGGAAGAGGAGAACGACGACCTGGAGCAGGAGTTCCTGGCCTTCAAGGAGCGGCAGGAGGACGCCTCGTAGAGACCGCCGGACAGGCGCCAGCCACGGTCGGCGGTTGGCGCCGCTCCGATGCCTCCCGAACTGCCGTGTGCGCGAAAAGCATGTGAAACAGTGGTTCCGCCAGCGGTGATCCTGGCGGGGAGGGCCGCTGTTCGTGCGGCCCGCCATACAGGATCACCGACTTGACGGAACGTCAGACGCGCGGGGACTCACCTGCCGGCCTGTCGGCCGTGAGAACGTCCTCGCCTCGGAGAAGGGCGTGCACTTCCGACTCGCGGAAACGCCGGTGCCCTCCGGGGGTGCGGATACTGCTGATGCGGCCTGCCGCTGCCCAGCGTGTAACCGTCTTTGGGTCTACCCGGAAGAGGGCGGCAACCTCTCCTGGGGTCAGCAGACGCTCGCTGCTACTCTCCACCAATCTCTCCCCCTCGCATCCCGCTTCCTGCCAGCGGGCGGACAGGTAACCAGTGTGTCGAGCGAAGCCTGATTTATCCGTGGTTTTCGACAAAGATCACGGGTTGTTATCGGCTGACTGCCCGATTGTTATATGATAGAGCCTCTTTGGGGCTCTCGTGGGTGTTTCTTTACGAAACTCCCTAACTGGGAACAGTAGCAGTGCTCGCGTCCGATGCGAAGAGCGACCGCTGCACAGGTCCGAGTAACCTCGAACCTGTGCGTCCTGTTCTCGTTTACACCGCGTCGCGGATCGGCTTGTTTCTCGTGACCCTGGGTGTCCTGTACCTGCTCGGCCTACAAAACCAGCTGATCCTCATCGCCACTTCATTCTTGATCAGCGGCATAGCCAGCTACGTGTTGCTGTCCAAGCAGCGTGACGCCGTGAGTGCGCGTCTCAGCGACAGGATCGACCAGCCGAAGCCGCAAGACGACTAGGACCGGGGGAACATGCCAATCCGGGCATGGTACTCCCGTCCGAGTCTCGTTGTGTCACTACCGACAAGTAGTCCACTGCTGTGCGGGTAAAACGCCTTCACGCCGATGCCGCGCTCCCGCGTGGGATTCCAAGAGAGGGCCTTTCCGGTGGTCGGATGAATGGCGCCGATCCCCGGACGTGACACCGCGCCCGGCCCCGCCGAGTCGCGGCCCTCCGGATTGTCCAGCCAGCGCTGGTGGCCGCCGACGTACACCGCCGCGCCCGTCACCGCGACCGCGTAGAGCGAGTCGCCCCCGGTGCTGTTGACCCAGGTCGGGCGGATGGCCGAGCCCTTGGCGTAGGTCTCGAAGCGGGCCGCGGTGTCGCAGATGCCGCCCTTGGCGCCGCCCGTGGTGACGACCACGAAATAGCGTCCGTCGGGGGAGAAGTCGAGGCCGCGCACGTAGGAGGGGAAGGAGGTGCTGCACTTGCGCGCGTAGGTGTCGGTACGCCAGGGGTCCACCTTCGCGGTCAGGCCGCTGACGTCGATCAGGCCGAGCTGGGGCCGGGAACGGCCGTCCAGGGTGGTGAACGAGCCGTCCACGACGAGCCTGCCGCCGGAGACGGCCAGCGCGTACACCTTCACCCGCGAGCCCACGGGCGCGTCCGGTTCGACGGTGAACCCGGGGTCGGGGGCGCCGGTGCCGGCGTCCAGCCTGGCCAGCGCGGCGCGCGGGCTGACGAAGTCGCCGCCGACGTAGAGCTTGGAGCCCTGGCGGGCCAGCGTGGTCACCATCCCTCCGCCGATGCCCGGCTGGAAGCCGGAGTCGAGGGCGCCGTCGGAGACCCGCAGTCTGGCCAGGCCGCGGGCCCGCTGGTTGTCGACGCCATGGAACTCGCCGCCGACGTAGACGGTGCCGCGCTCGCCGGCCGCCAGCCCGTAGACCGGGCCGGCCACGCTCGGCGCGAAGTCCGCCAGGACGCGGCCGGTCACCAGGTCGTAGGCGAACAGGTTGGCGCGGGCGAACACCGTCCTGCGGGAGGCGTCGCTCACCTCGCTGAACGAGCCGCCGACGACGACGGTGCGGCCGACGACGGTGATGGCGTTGACGATGCCGTCGAGCACGTGGGGGGTGCTGTCGATCGGGTCGGCCGACACGACGCGCGCGTGCGCGACCGGGGCCGAGGCGATGATCGCCGCAAGGGCGACACGGGCAAACATTCCCCAACAACTAGCAGACGGTGGGTAGTCATGTGACTACTTTCCGTCGATTGTCCCAGATGGGTATGACCGCGAGCCCGCGGACGCGTCCCAATAGGCTGTGAGCCATGACGCGCGCTCAGTTGGACAAGAGACCGGACGAGGTCGCGGCGATGTTCGATCGCACCGCCCGGCGCTACGACCTGGTCAACGACGTGATCTCCCTCGGGCAGGTACGCCTCTGGCGCAGGGCGGTGGCCGCCGCCGTCGACGCCGGGCCCGGGGAACTCGTCCTCGACCTGGGGGCGGGCACCGGCACGTCCACCGACGCGTTCACCACCCTGGGAGCGCGGGCGATCGCCTCCGACTTCTCGCTCGGCATGCTGCGCACGGGCGTGCGGCGGCACGGCGGCAACGCGCTGTCGGGGCCGGGGGTGCCGTTCGTGGCGGGTGACGCGCTGCGGTTGCCGTTCGCCGACGACTCGTTCGACGCGGTGACGATCTCGGTGGCGCTGCGCAATGTGCACGACACCTCCCTGGCGCTGCGGGAGATGTTGCGGGTGACCAGGCCGGGCGGGCGGCTGGTGATCCTGGAGTTCTCGCACGTGCCGTTCGGCCCGTTCGACATGGTCTACCGCGAGTATCTGATGCGGATGCTGCCGAAGGTGGCCAAGGTGTTCGGGTCCAACGACGACTCCTACGAATATCTGGCCGAGTCGATCAGAGACTGGCCCGACCAGCCGACTCTGGCCGGGAAGATCCAGGGCGCCGGCTGGGAGCGGGTGGCCTGGCGCAATCTCACGATGGGGATCGTGGCCATGCACCGGGGGTTCAAGCCCGCCTGAGCCCGGCGGGCCCCGCGGTCCGGTCGCTCGCGTATGGCGAAAATCGTCATTTCGACATGGCCGCATTTCTGTGCCGCGGCGGGCCGGGGATGTGCGAGCGCGGCTCCGTGCATTTTCCGGGGGATGAGTCCGGGATTCCCCATGCCGGGCCGGCGCCTGGAGAACGGCTCGATATCGATATTCCCCGTTTTTCGGCCCGGCGGAAGCCCTGTCCGGCGACGGAGCATCACGGGACCGCATCGGCTCGCCGGCGGGCTCCGAGCCTCCGGGAGCCTGCTGCTAGCGTGACGATCATGACTGCGCGGCCTCAGGCGACACGCCGTCCACAGGGATCACAGAACCGCACCCCGACTGCCACTATGTACACGAAAAGCAGTAGACTGCGGGCCGGTAAGTTTGTGAAGGGGTTCACAAAGGAACGAAGGCGCGACACCCCACGGCCTTCGAGCGTGTAGGGACAGGACAGTCCAGTGACCGTGCCAACAGCCATACAGGCTGACGCCGACGTCATCGTCGTCGGCGCCGGTCCAGCCGGTTCCGCAACCGCCTTTCACCTCGCGCAGGCCGGGCTCGACGTGTTGCTCCTGGAGAAGACCAGGTTCCCCCGCGAGAAGGTCTGTGGCGACGGATTGACCCCGCGAGCGGTCAAGCAGTTGCAGAACATGGGCGTCGACATCGACGCGCCCGGCTGGGTCAGGAACAAGGGCCTGCGCGTCGTCGGCGGCGGGCTGCGCTTCGAGCTCGACTGGCCAAGCCTGGAGCGGTTCCCCGACTTCGGGCTCGTCCGCACCCGCCAGGACTTCGACCAGATCCTCGCCGCCAACGCGGTCAAGAACGGCGTGCGCCTCATGGAGGGCGTCACCGTCACGGGCCCCGTGCTCGACGACCGCAGCGGCCACATCGTGGGCGTGACCACCAAGGACGGCCGCGAGTTCCGCAGCCGCGTGGTCGTGGCGGCCGACGGCAACAGCACCCGCCTGGCCCTGGGCATGGGCCTGCACAAGCGGGAGGACCGCCCGATGGGCGTGGCCGTTCGGACGTACTTCGAGAGCCCGCGCCACGACGACGACTACCTCGAGACCTGGCTGGAGCTGTGGGACGGCGACACGCTGCTGCCCGGCTACGGCTGGGTGTTCGGCGTCGGCGACGGCACCGCCAACGTCGGTCTGGGCCTGCTCAACACCAGCGCCCAGTTCAAGAACATCGACTACCGCGACCTGCTGCGCCGCTGGTGCCGGTCGATGCCGGCCGACTGGGGCTTCACCGAGGAGAACATGACGGCCCCGATCCGCGGCGCCGCGCTCCCGATGGCCTTCAACAGGCAGCCCCACTACACCCGCGGGCTCGTGCTCGTGGGAGACTCCGGCGGATCGATCAACCCCTTCAACGGTGAAGGCATCGCCTACGCCATGGAGACCGGGGAGATCGCCGGGGAAATCATCGCCAAGGCACTCAAGGACGCCACCCCCGCTCAGCAGGAGCGGACGCTGCGGACCTATCCTCGGGTGCTGAAGGACGCCTACGGCGGTTACTTCACGCTCGGAAAGTGGTTCGTCGAGGCGATCGGCAAGCCGGGCGTGATGACCTTCGGCACCAGGCACGGGCTGCCCCACCCGAGGCTGATGCGCTTCGCGCTCAAACTCCTTGGTAATCTCACCGACCGGCGAGGCGATGCGTCCGACATGATCATCAACGCACTCTCGAAGGTCGCCCCACCAGCATGACTCTCGCAATCATCAGATCCGGCTGCGCGCCCGCGCGCGCGGCGACTCCAGAGGAGGCGTAGCGATGGACCTTTACGTGCCCATCCTGGTGCTCGCCGTTCTCGCGGGGGGCTTCGCGATCTTCTCGGTCGCCATCGCTCCCTTCACCGGTCCCAAGCGCTGGAACCGCGCCAAGCTCGACGCCTACGAATGCGGCATCGAGCCCACGCCCCAGCCGGTCGGTGGCGGACGGTTCCCGCTCAAATACATGATCACGGCGATGCTCTTCATCGTCTTCGACATCGAGATCATCTTCCTATACCCGTGGGCCGTCTCGTTCGCGCCGCAGACAGACGACCTCGGCCGCGTGCTCGCCTCGGGCCTCGGCCTGTTCGCGCTCGTCGAGATGCTGCTGTTCATCGTCACCGTGCTCGTGGCCTACGCGTACGTGTGGCGCCGCAAGGGTCTGGAGTGGGACTGACAATGGGAATCGAAGAGAAACTCCCCAGCGGGTTCATCCTCAGCACGGTCGAAGCGGCCGCGGGATGGGCGCGCAAGAACTCCGTGTGGCCGGCCACCTTCGGCCTCGCATGTTGCGCCATCGAGCTGATGGCCACCGGCGGCCCCCACTACGACCTGGCGCGCTTCGGGATGGAGCGCGCTTCGGCGTCTCCCCGGCAGGCCGACCTGATGATCGTGGCCGGGCGCGTGTCGCAGAAGATGGCACCCGTCCTGCGCCAGATCTACGACCAGATGGCCGAGCCCAAGTGGGTCATCTCCATGGGCGTGTGCGCCTCCAGCGGCGGCATGTTCAACAACTACGCCATCGTGCAGGGCGTCGACCACGTCGTGCCCGTCGACATCTACCTGCCCGGCTGCCCGCCCCGGCCCGAGATGCTGATCGACGCCATCGTCAAGCTGCACGACAAGATCCAGAACACGAAGTTCGGCGCGCACCGCGCCAAGCAGATCGAGGAGCTCGAACTGCAGGCGCTGCGTACGCTGCCGCTGATCGACCAGGGGGCCGCGAAGTGACCTCGCCCGACAACCTGCCCGGCAGCCCGGAAGGCGGACAGGCCCCCGAGGCGGCGGTCCCCGCGGTGCCGGAGGCCCCCGTCGCCCGGCACGGCATGTTCGGCGCCCAGGACAGCGGCGACACCTCCGGTTACGGCGGCCTCGTCGTCCGCCGGGCGCCCCAGATCTCCACGCCCCGCCCGTACGGGAGCTACTTCGACGAGATCGTCGACGCCCTCGCGCTCGACGACGCGATCGAGCGGGTGGTCGTCGACCGCGGCGAGCTGACCCTGCACGTCAAGCGTGAGCGCCTGGTCGAGGTCTGCCAGAAGCTGCGCGACGACCCGGCCCTGCGCTTCGAGCTGTCGCTCGGCGTGTCCGGGGTGCACTACCCGCACCTGACGGGCGAGGAGTTGCACGCCGTCCTGCACCTGTGCTCGATCACCCACAACCGGCGGGTGCGCGTCGAGGCCAGCGCCCCCGACTCCGACCCGCACATTCCATCGACGGTCAGCGTTTACCCTGGTCACGACTGGCACGAGCGTGAGACGTACGACTTCTTCGGGATCGTCTTCGACGGTCATCCCGGGCTCACGCGGATCATGATGCCGGACGACTGGGACGGTCACCCCCAGCGGAAGGACTACCCGCTGGGCGGCATCCCGGTCGAGTACCGCGGCGCCACGATCCCCTCGCCTGACCACAGAAGGAGCTATTCATGAGCACCGCTTATGACGAGGCGACGGAGGGCAAGGTCTATTCGGTCAACGGGGCCGACTGGGACCAGGTCGTCACCGGCGTGCGCGACTCCGAGGAAGAGCGCCTGGTCGTCAACATGGGCCCGCAGCACCCCTCCACCCACGGCGTGCTCCGGCTGGTCCTGACCCTCGACGGCGAGACGGTCACCGAGGCGCGCGGCGTCATCGGCTACCTGCACACCGGCATCGAGAAGAACATCGAGTACCGGACGTGGACCCAGGGCACCACGTTCGTCACCCGCATGGACTACCTCTCGCCGATCTTCAACGAGACCGCCTACTGCCTCGGTGTGGAGAAGCTGCTCGGCATCACCGACCGCGTCCCCGAGCGGGCGCAGGCCATCCGCGTGATGATGATGGAGCTCAACCGCATCGCCTCGCACCTGGTGGCCATGGGCACGTTCGGCATGGAGCTGGGCGCGACCACGCCGTTCCTGTTCGGGTACCGCGATCGTGAAATGATCATGGACCTGTTCGAGTACATCACCGGCCTGCGCATGAACCACGCCTACATCCGCCCCGGCGGCGTCAGCGTGGACCTGCCCGCCGGCGCGGTCGACAAGGTCGGCGAGTTCCTCAAGGAGATGCCCAAGCGGATCAAGGACATCCGCAAGCTCCTCGACGAGAACCCCGTCTACGTGCGCCGCACCAAGGACGTCGCCTACCTCGACCTGACCGGCTGCATGGCGCTCGGCGTCACCGGGCCCATCCTGCGCGCCGCCGGCCTCCCCTGGGACCTGCGCAAGTCGCAGCCCTACTGCGGTTACGAGACCTACGAGTTCGACGTCGCCACCGAGCGCGGCTGCGACGTGTACTCGCGCTACCTCGTCCGCATGCGGGAGATGGAGGAGTCCCTCAAGATCGTCGAGCAGGCGCTGGACCGCATCGCCGGTCCGCTCAAGGGCGACCCGGTGATGATCGAGGACAAGAAGATCGGCTGGCCCGCCCAGCTCGCGCTCGGCCCCGACGGGTTCGGCAACTCGCCCGACCACATCGCCCACATCATGGGCTCCTCGATGGAGGCCCTCATCCACCACTTCAAGCTGGTGACCGAGGGCTTCAGGGTGCCGGCCGGGCAGGCGTACGCCAGCATCGAATCGCCCAAGGGCGAACTCGGCGCCCACGTCGTCAGCGACGGAGGCACCCGCCCCTACCGGGTGCACTTCCGCGAGCCGTCCTTCTGCAACCTGCAGAGCTTCCCCGCGATGGCGGAAGGCGGCCAGATCGCCGACGTGATCGCCGCTGTGGCTTCTATCGACCCCGTCATGGGAGGTGTGGACCGGTGACTTATTCACCGGAGGTCCGTGAGCGTCTGGAGCGGGACGCCAAGGAGATCATCGGGCGCTACCCCAAGACCCGCTCCGCGCTGCTGCCGCTGCTCCACCTCGTGCAGTCGGAGGACGGCTACGTCTCCGACGACGGCCAGGAGTTCTGCGCCGAGCTGCTCGGCGTCAGCAAGGCCGAGGTCACCGGCGTCGCGACCTTCTACACCATGTACAAGCGCAAGCCCGCCGGCGACTTCCACGTCGGTGTGTGCATCAACGCGCTGTGCGCGGTCATGGGTGGCGACCAGATCTGGGAGGAGCTCTCCGAGCACGTCGGCGTGGGTCACGAGGAGGCGACCCCGGACGGCAAGATCTCGCTGGAGCGCCTGGAGTGCAACGCGGCCTGCGACTTCGCCCCGGTCATGATGGTCAACTGGGAGTTCTTCGACAACCAGACGCCCGAGTCGGCCAAGCAGCTCGTGGACGACCTGCGTGACGGCAAGGACGTACGGCCCACGCGCGGCCCGAAGAAGCTGTGCACCTTCAAGGACGCCTCGCGCGTGCTCGCCGGCCTGCCCGACGACCTCGCGGGCGACGGCCCCTCGGCCGCGGGCGCCTCGCTGGAGGGCCTGAAGGTCGCCAAGGCCAAGGGATGGAAGGCCCCCGAAGCATGAGCACGACTTTGACACCGGTCCTGACCGCGAACTGGGACCAGCCGAACTCCTTCACCCTCGACGTCTACGGCGAGTACGAGGCGGCGAAGAAGGCCCTCGGCATGGACCCCGACGCGGTCATCCAGACCGTCAAGGACTCGGGCCTGCGCGGCCGCGGCGGCGCGGGCTTCCCGACCGGCATGAAGTGGGGCTTCATCCCCCAGGGCGACGGCAAGCCGCACTACCTCGTCGTCAACGCCGACGAGTCGGAGCCGGGCACCTGCAAGGACATCCCGCTGATGATGGCCAACCCGCACGCGCTGGTCGAGGGCATCATCATCACCTCGTACGCGATCCGGGCCAACCACGCCTTCATCTACGTGCGCGGCGAGGTGCTCCACGTCATCCGGCGGTTGCACGCGGCCGTGCGGGAGGCGTACGAGAAGGGTTACCTCGGCACCGACATCTTCGGCTCCGGTTACGACCTGGAGCTCGTCGTGCACAGCGGGGCCGGCGCCTACATCTGCGGCGAGGAGACGGCGCTGCTCGACTCGCTCGAGGGCTTCAGAGGTCAACCGCGGCTCAAGCCCCCGTTCCCGGCCGTGGCGGGCCTGTACGCCTCACCGACTGTCGTGAACAACGTCGAGTCGATCGCCAGTGTTCCCTCGATCGTCGCCAACGGCGCCGACTGGTTCGCCGGCATGGGCACCGAGAAGTCCAAGGGCTTCGGCATCTTCTCCCTCAGCGGCCACGTCACCAGGCCCGGCCAGTACGAGGCCCCGCTCGGCATCACGCTGCGTGAGCTGCTCGACATGGCCGGCGGCATCCGCGAGGGGCACCAGATCAAGTTCTGGACCCCGGGCGGCTCCTCGACGCCGATCTTCACCGAAGAGCACCTCGACGTGCCGCTCGACTTCGAGGCGGTCGGCGCCAAGGGCTCCATGCTCGGCACCCGCGCGCTGCAGATCTTCGACGAGACCACCTGCGTGGTCCGCACGGTGCTGCGCTGGACCGAGTTCTACGCCCACGAGTCCTGCGGCAAGTGCACGCCCTGCCGCGAGGGCACGTACTGGCTCAAGCAGGTGCTCAAGCGCCTGGACAAGGGTCAGGGCACCGAGGAGGATCTGGCCACGATCACCGACATCGCGGACAACATCCTGGGCCGCTCGTTCTGCGCACTCGGTGACGGCGCGACCAGCCCGATCCACTCTTCGGTGAAGTACTTCCGCGAGGAGTACCTCAAGCACTTCGAGATCGGCGGCTGCCCGTTCGACCCGAAGAAGTCCACTCTCTGGGGTGAGCAGTGACCGTCGTAGAGACAGAAGTGAACCTGGTGACCCTGAGCATCGACGGGTTCCAGGTCAGCGTCCCCAAGGGCACGTTGATCATCAGAGCCGCCGAGCTGCTGGGCATCCAGATCCCCAGGTTCTGCGACCACCCGCTGCTCGACCCGGCGGCCAACTGCCGCCAGTGCCTGGTCGACATCCCCGACGCCGGCAACGGCCGCGGTTTCCCCAAGCCGCAGCCGTCGTGCGCGATCGAGGTCGCCGAGGGCATGGTGGTGCAGACCCAGCTCACCTCGCCGGTCGCCGAGAAGGCGCAGCGCGGGGCCATGGAGCTGCTGCTCATGAACCACCCGCTCGACTGTCCCGTCTGCGACAAGGGCGGCGAGTGCCCCCTGCAGAACCAGGCCATGTCCAACGGCCAGGGCGAGTCCCGCTTCCAGGAGCAGAAGCGCACCTTCCCCAAGCCGCTGCCGCTGTCCACGCAGGTCCTGCTCGACCGCGAGCGCTGCGTGCAGTGCGCGCGCTGCATCCGCTTCTCCGACCAGATCGCCGGTGACCCGCTCATCGAGTTCTTCGAGCGCGGGGCCAAGGAGCAGGTGCGGACGGCCGACGGCAAGCCGTTCAACTCCTACTTCTCCGGCAACACGGTGCAGATCTGCCCGGTCGGCGCGCTCACCGGCGCCGCCTACCGCTTCCGCGCCCGCCCGTTCGACCTGGTCTCCACCCCCAGCGCGTGCGAGCACTGCGCCTCCGGGTGCGGCCAGCGCACCGACCACCGGCGCGGCCGGGTCACCCGCCGCCTGGCGGGCAACGACCCGCAGGTGAACGAGGAGTGGAACTGCGACAAGGGCCGCTGGGCGTTCACCTACGCCACGCAGCCCGACCGGCTCAAGCAGCCGCTGGTCCGCAACGAGGAGGGCGTGCTCGTGCCCGCCTCGTGGCCGGAGGCGCTGACGGTGGCCGCCCGGGGCCTGGCCAAGGCCCGTGGCAAGGCCGGCGTGCTGGTCGGCGGCCGGGCCACGGTCGAGGACGCCTACGCCTACGCCAAGTTCGCCAGGGTCGCGCTCGGCACCAACGACGTCGACTTCCGCGCCCGGCCGCACTCCGCCGAGGAGGCGCAGTTCCTGGCCCACGCGGTGGCCGGCAAGGGCATCGAGATCAGCTACACCGACCTTGAGCAGGCCCCGCACGTGCTGCTCGTCGGGTTCGAGCCCGAGGAGGAGTCGCCGATCGTCTTCCTGCGCCTGCGCAAGGCGTGGCAGAAGAAGGGCCTCAAGGTCACCTCGATCGCGCCGTTCGCCACCCCCGGCCTGGCGAAGATGGGCGGCACGCTCGTCCGTACCGCCCCCGGCGCGGAGGCCGACGCGATCGGCGACCTGGTCGGCACGCTGGCCGAGGGCACGATCGTGCTGGCCGGCGAGCGCCTGGCCACGGTGCCCGGCGCGCTGTCGGCGCTGGTCCGCCTCGCCGCCGCCTCCGACGCCCGGATCGCCTGGATCCCGCGCCGGGCCGGTGAGCGCGGCGCCGTCGAGGCCGGCGCGCTGCCCAACCTGCTGCCGATCGGCCGTCCCGTGGACGACGAGAGCGCGCGGGCCGAGGTCGCCAGGGCCTGGAACGTGGGCTTGCTGCCCGCCACGCCCGGCCGCGACACCGCCGGCATCCTCGCCGCCGCCCGCGGCGGCGAACTGGACGCGCTGGTCGTCGCCGGCGTGGACCCCTACGACCTGAGCGACCCGGCGGCGGCGCTCGAAGCGCTCGAGAACACGCCGTTCATCGTCAGCCTGGAGATCCGCGCCAGCGCCGTCACCGACCGCGCCGACGTGGTCCTGCCCGTCGCCGCCGTCCAGGAGAAGGCCGGCACGTTCGTCAACTGGGAGGGCAGGGGCCGCTCGTTCGAGGCGCCGCTGCGCGTGCCCGGCCTGCAGTCCGACCTCGCCGTGATCGGCAACCTGGCCGACCGGATGGACGTGCACCTCGGCCTGCCGGACGCCAAGTCCGCCCGGCGCGAGCTGTCCGGGCTCGGCTCGTGGCGCGGCAGCCGCGTCAGCGCGCCGGTCGCCCTGGCCCGCGCCGTGGACGTGCCCGAGCCGGGCCAGGCGCTGCTGGCCACCTGGCACCTGCTGCTCGACGAGGGCAGGCTCCAGGACGGCGAACCCTACCTCGCGGGCACCGCCCGCCCCGCCGAGGCGCTGGTCTCGCAGGGCACCGCGGCCGAGCTCGGCGTCACCGACGGCGACAAGCTCGTCGTCGGCGACCCGGCGGCCGGCAGCGTGACCCTGCCGGTGCGCATCGCCGACCTGCCCGACCGCGTGGTCTGGGTGCCGGCGAACTCCGGCGGCTGCTCGGTCACGCGTGACCTGCGCGTGCCGGCCGGCGACATCGTCACGATCGGGAGCGCCTCATGAGCCCCACTCTGGAGAACTTCGGCCACGATCCGATCTGGATCACCATCATCAAGGCCGTGATGCTGTTCGCGTTCCTGATGCTGGGCATCCTGATGGGCGTCTGGTTCGAGCGCAAGCTGATCTCGCGGATGCAGCACCGCTACGGCCCCAACCGGGCCGGCAAGTTCGGTCTGCTGCAGTCCGTGGCCGACGGCCTGAAGATGGGGCTGAAGGAGGACATCTTCCCGCGGACCGTGGACAAGGTGCTCTACCTGCTCGCGCCCGTGATCATGGTGGTGCCGGCGTTCCTGGCCTTC
>NZ_SSXE01000236.1 GCF_021699195.1 Nonomuraea sp. MG754425
GACGAGGCCCCCGTGGAGCGGCACGGATGAGCCGGCGCGTCGTGATCACCGCCGACGACCTCGGCCGGGAGCCCGGCACGACCGAGGTCGTCCTCGACCTGCTCGCCGAGGGGCACGTCTCCGCGACCACGCTCATCACCCTCTCCCCGGCCGCCGAACCGGCCGCGCGCCGGGTCCGGGAACTCGGCGTCCTGCCGCGGCTGCACGTGACGCTGACGAGCGAGCGCGGGATCCCGCGCTGGCGCCCGCTCGGCGGCGCGGCCGGCCTCGCCGACCCGGACGGCACGCTCACCGACGACCCGCACACACTCGGCGCCCGCGGCGAGGCCAACGACGTCATCGGGGAGGCGGACGCGCAGCTTCGCTGGATGCGCGAGCGCGGCCTCATGCCCGCGGCGGCCGACTCGCACGCCGGCACCCTCTACGGCCTGCACGGCCGGTCGTGGCTGGCCGAGTCGCTCGGCTGGTGCGCCCGCCACGGTCTGGCCTTCCGGCTGCCCCGCGACCCGGAGCCGTATCTGGGCGGGCCGCTCCCGCCGCAGCTCGCGGCGGCGCACGAACGCGCCGTCGCCCTCGCTGACACGCTCGGCGTACGCCTCCCGCAGACCATCGCGACCAACCGCCGCACCGCCGCCGACCTCGGCTCCTACGAACGGCTAAGGGACGACTACCTGCGCCGGCTCGCGGCCCTTCCCGAGGGCACGAGCGAGCTGTTCCTGCACCCGTCCAGCCAGGACGCGGTCGCGGGTCCGGACGGCGTCGTGCGGGCCTGGGAGGCGCGGCTGCTGCGCGACCCGGTGTGGCACCGCGCGCTGCGCGACGAGGGCGTGCAGGTCGTCGGCGGCTGGTGGAGCTGACCAGGGGCGGGCCGCGCCTGAGGTGATCGGCCCGCCCCGGCGGCGGGCTCAGCTCTCGGCGAGCACGATGACGCTGTCGCGCGCCTCCAGTACGAGATCGACGTCCTTGGGCGGGTTGAGCCGCACCCCGTAGGTCGGCGCGTCCTGGCTGTGGTCGTGCAGGCGGTAGCCGATGGCGGACTCGCCCCGCCGCCGCGCGGACTCCAGGACGGTCGCGAAGTTCACCGTCGTCCCCGCCGGCACGTACGCGTGGGCGGGCTTGAGGTAGATCTCCGAGCCGGACGGGTCGAAGAGCGCGGCGAAGACCCCGTGCAGGTGGCGGTTCTCGCTGAGCTGCGTCAGCAGCAGGCTGATCAGCCTGCTGCTGACGATGAAGTCGTCGGCCTTGGTCACCTGGGCGACCTCGCGGTTCTGGTCGTCGTGCATCTCGGTGACGATCGAGAACGGGTCGCCGAGCCGCTCCTCGATGTCGCGCAGGTGCAGGAGCGTGACCAGGGTGCGGTCGTCGGCGTGGCCGGGCTCGATCTCGTCGTCGGCGAGCACCACGATGTGCTGGTAGCCGCCGAGGTCGAGCTGTTCCAGGGACGGCCTGCTGGTCGGCCGGCAGGGCTTGTGCCGGACCGACAGGTTGGCCCGCGCCGAGCCCATCGCCTCCTCCGGGCGGCGGGGCGCGGCGATGTCCACCACCGAGCCGGGCTCCACGAGACGGTCGAGCAGGTCGATGATCCTGGTGCCGCGGGCGTTCCAGCCGATCAGCAGTGTGCGGTCGGGCTCGGCCGCCCGGCCGCCCGCCTCCACCACCGCCTCCTCCCTGATCGGCGGACGCCTGGACGAGGGCCGGATCAGCAGGTCGTCCTCGGCCAGCACGATCACCTGGTCGCCGGGCTCGATCAGGGTCTTCATGTCGGGGTTCACCAGGGTGCGGCCGTCCGCGGTGCGCAGCCCGATGGGCACGCCCAGGTCGTAGGCGTGCAGGGCCTCGCCGAAGGTCGTGCCGGTGAGCGCGGGCTCCGTGCGCAGGTACAGCTCGTTGCCCGCGAAGTCGAGCAGGTCCGTGCAGACGGTGGACAGGCCGGCCTGCCGGTGCGACTGCACCACCAGCCGGACGGCGATGTCGTCGGCGTCGATGACCAGGGCGGCCTCCCCGCCGGCCAGCCGGGCGGCGGCCAGGTTCTCGGTGCGCTGCACCGCCGCGACCACGTGCGGCCTGCGGGGCCGCCAGACCCGGTTGTTCAGCAGCAGCAGCGTCTTCATGACGTCGATGTCGGCCTCGGCGCCCGCGCGCGGCAGCACGATGATCGACTTGGCCGTGTCGGGGCTCACGAGCTCCAGGTCGGCGCGGTTGAGCGGGTTGCCGGAACGGCAGATGACCCGGGTCTTGCCGGTGTCGGGGATCCGGGCCCGGATCTGCTCCTCCATGTCGACCTTGTCGTGCTCGGCGAGCACCACCACGCAGGAACGGCGCTCGCCCTGGTTCGCCTTGACCAGCTCGCCGATCACCGTGAACACGTGGTCGGACCAGCCGAGCACGATCGTGTGGCCGCGCTCGATCAGCCGGGAGCGTCCCTTGCGCAGCTTGTCGATCTGCTTCTCCAGGCCCGTCGTCAGCACGCCGATGAGGGCGCTGACGATGAAGATGCCGCCGACCGTCACGATCAGCATCAGGCTCAGGAAGAGCGCGCTGCCCTCGTCGCCGCCCATCGTGCCCGGGTCGAGCGTGCGCAGCAGGCTCATCCAGGCCACGCCCGGCCAGCCGCCGTTCTGCTCGGTGTCGGTGTTGGTCAGGAGCACCACGAGGATGGTGACCACGCCGATCATCAGGGCCGAGCACAGCCCCAGCCAGCCGATCAGCGCGGGGGTGCCGCGGTCCATCGTCCGGTCGAACCAGTAGCGCAGCCGATCGCGCACCTTCATGTACCCCTCGCCATCGCTGTTTGTGATCAGAGCGTCGCTCTATGTGATATCGCGCCTGAGCAGCCTAGCGACGCGCGGCGGTTTTCTCCCGCGTTATCGCGCGATGGACCGGACTTTGCCCGCGCCGGTCGCTGCGTCAGCGCCGGCCGGCGACCTCGCGCAGTTCCGCGCGCAGTTCGACGGCGCGGTGCAGGTAGTGGGAGGCCAGTGCGGTGCGCCCGGCCGAGCGGTAGAGCTCGCCGAGCGTCTGGAACGTGGCCGCCTCCCCGCTGCGGTCTCCGAGCTGCTGGAAGATCGCCAGGGACGCCTGGAGCCGGTCCGAGCCGTCGGAGCGCTCGCCCCTGGCCGCCTGCAGCCCGCCCAGCCCCTGCAGCGCGTACGCGCCGCAGTGCCGGTCGCCGAGCGTCTCGAAGATGTCCAGCGCCCGGCCCTGGAAGCGGATCGCCTGCTCGGCGTCGGCCTGCATGTCGTGCAGGCGGCCCAGGTGCATCGACACGCAGCCCTCGCGGTGGGCGTCCCCGAGCTCCCTGGCCAGCCGCAGGGCCTCGTTGAGCCACCGGGACGCCTGGCGCGGATCCCGCAGCGACAGGTGGACGCGCCCGATCGCCTGCCGCGCGTAAGCCTCGCCGCTGCGGTCCCCGACGGCCAGGAACATGGCCAGGGCGTGACGGAAGGAGCCGAGCGCCCGCAGGTGCTCGCCGGAGAACTGACTGACCGCGCCCAGCCCGCAGATCGAGATCGCCTCGCCGCGCACGTCCCCGAGTTCGCGGAAGAGCACACGGGCGCGCCTGAGCATGTCGCCGGCCTCGGCGTAGCGGTCCTGGTACAGGCACACCTGGCCGAGGCCGCGCAGCATGGCGGCCTCGCCGCGGCGGTCGCCGGCCGCGCGGGCGCTGTCGAGGGCCAGGCGGTGCGTGAGCTGCCACTCGTCCAGGCGGCAGTGCAGGTCGAAGTAGGGGACGAGGGCGGCGGCGAGGCCCCACGCGGCGGCGGCCGGCCCGGTGCCGGCGGCCAGCCGCACCGCCTCCACCAGCGACTCGCGCTCGGCCTCCAGCCACGACAGCGGGTCGGCGCCCAGCCGGTCGAGGGTCTCGTCCGGCGGGGTCCAGGTGGCGGGCTCCTCGGGGGTCAGGCTGAACAGGGTGGTGGGCAGCAGGGCGGTGGCGTGCCCGGCGGCGCTGGTCCAGCCGCCGACCACACGGGCGAGCGCCTGCCGCTCCGCCGCGCCGCCCGGGTGCTGCCTGGCCTGGCAGCGCATCAGGTCGTGCAGCCGGTAGCGGGGCTGGCCGACGGCGTCGGTGCCGGCCAGGCGCAGCAGGTTGGCGTCCACGAGGGAGTCCACGACCGCCTCCGCGCCGGGGCGGCCGAGGACGGCGTCGGCCACCCAGCCGGGCACGGAGGTGGAGCCGAGCAGGCCGAGCGCGCGGAAGGCGACGGCCGCCTCGCCGGTCAGGCGGCGGGTGCTGCGTTCGAGGGAGGCGCGCACCTCCAGGTCGCCGGCGCGCAGCTCGTCGAGCCTGCGGGTCTCGTCGGCCAGGCGCTGCTGCAGGACGCTGAGCGGCCAGTCGGGACGCCCGGCCAGCCGGGCCCCGGCGACCCGCACCGCCAGCGGGAGATGGCCGCAGGAGCCGAGGATGTCCAGGGCCGCCTCGCGCTCGGCGGCCAGCCGGCGCGGGCCGATGATGCGGCCGAGGAGCCGCTCGGACTCGTCCGGCGGCAGGACGTCGAGTTCGAGCAGGAGCGCCCCGGGTAACTCGGTGATCCGGCGGCGACTGGTGACCAGCACCGCGCAGCCGTTGCCGGGCAGCAGGGCGCGCACCTGGGCGGCGTCGGCCGCGTCGTCGAGGAAGACGAGCATGGGCCGGTCGGCCAGCAGGGAACGGTAGAGGGCGGAGCGCTCGTGCTCGGTGGGCGGCAGGGCGGCGTCGCCGACGCCGAGCGCGCGCAGCGCCTCGGCCAGCAGGTCGGCAGGCTCGGCCGGGGCCGGGTCGGTGCCGCCGAGGCACAGGTGCAACTGCCCCGCCGGGTAGCCGGCGCGTACGGCGTGGGCGCAGTGCACCGCCAGCGCCGTCTTGCCGGCTCCGGGCGGGCCGACGACGACGGCGATCGACGGCGGCCCGTCCGGCTGGTGCCCGCGCGCCGACAGGCAGTTCGTCAGGGCGGTGACGGCGGCGGCCCGTCCGGTGAAGTCGGCGATGTCGGCCGGGAGCTGGTAGGGCGGCGGCGCGACCGGCGCGGGGGCGGGTTCCGCGGCTTCCTCGGCCAGCACGCGGGCGTGCGCCTCGCGCAGGTCGTGACCGGGTTCGATGCCGAGTTCCTCGACGAGCTGAGCGCGTACGACGGTGTAGGCGTGCAGCGCCTCGGCCCGCCGGCCGCCGCGGTGCAGGGCCAGGATGAGCTGCTGCCAGAGGTCCTCGCGGTAGGGGTGCTCGCCGATGAGGTCGCGCAGGTCGTCGATGGCGGAGGCGTGCTCGCCGGTGGCGAGCTTCGTCGCGATCAGCTCCTCGGCCGCCGCGAGCCTGGCCTGGGTGAGCGAGCGCAGCCGCGCGTCCCACGAAGGGCTGGCGGGCAGGTCGCTCAGCGGGTCGCCGCGCCACAGCGCGAGCGCCTCGCGTAACCGGGTGGCCGCCTCCTCGGTACGCCCGGCGGCCCGCGCCCTCGCCACCAGGTCCTCGAACAGCAGCAGATCCAGCCGTTCGGTGTCCACCTCGATGGCGTAGCCGGAGGGGTGGGCGGCGATGCGGGCCCCGGCCTCGCCGAGGAGGCCGCGTAAGGAGCTCACGTACGTGCGCAGGTTGGCCGTCGCGGACGAGGGCGGGGTCCCGGCCCACAGCACCTCGACGAGCGTGTCGGAGGTGACCACCTGGTTCGCGTCGAGCAGCAGGGTCGCCAGGAGCTGGCGCGGTTTGGTGCCCGCGACGCGCAGGCTCCGGTCCGCGACCCGGACCTGTAAGGGCCCGAGGACACCGAAGGCCGATTGATCAACCACTATGACCGCACCTACTCCTTGGCTGGAGGTGTTGCAACCATTGCCGGGTCGAGCCTTTATACCGATTCTGGATGTTCTTTGTACGCCGTACTCGCAATCTTGAGCCCCAGCAAGCGCACGTCGAGAGATCCACTTGATCATGATCGGCGCCGGGGCGGACCGCGTCCCGGGGCCGTAAGGAAAGGATCCTGATGAGACCCAGCAGCGTGCTCACAGTGGGGCTGGTCCTCGCCTGCGGGCTCGTGGCCGGCCCGGCCGCCTCCGCCGCGCCGACCCCGGCTCCCAGCCCGTCCGCGTCGCCGGCCGCGTCCGCCACGACGCCCGCCGCCGGGGCCACGCGCGACCCGAACGACCCGGCGAACCAGGTGACCGTCCCCGAGGTCTCGACCCTGGCCGCGCCGAGCTTCCAGCTCCCCTTCCCCTGCGGCCAGAGCTGGACGGGCAACTCCAGCGGCAGCAGCGCGCACACCTCGTACGAGATCGACTTCAACCGCGGCAGCTCCGCCTCCGCCGACCTCGGCGACACCGTCGTGGCCGCCGCGGCCGGCACCGTGGTCATCTCCGCCCACCAGGGCTCCACGAACGGCTACGGCAACCTGGTCAAGATCGACCACGGCGGCGGCTGGACGTCGTACTACGCCCACCTGAACGCGCGCTCGGTCACCGCCGGCGCCCAGGTCACCCAGGGGCAGAAGGTCGGCACCGTGGGCCAGACCAGCAAGCCGGGCAACAACATCAGCCCGCACCTGCACTTCGAGGTCCGCGAGGGCACCAGCTACCCGTCCAACGTCCGCAAGGCCGTCTTCAACGGCACCACCTTCGGCTACCCGAACCAGACGCTGACCTCGAAGAACAAGTGCGGCGGCGGTGGCACCACCAACCCGCACACCGCCACGTCCGTCTGCGGGACCGGCTACAAGGTGATCGACTCGGCCGCGCTGGGCACGGCGGGCACGGCGTACCTGCTCTACAACTCGGCGAACGGCAACAACTGCGTCGCCACCATCAAGAAGACGTCGCTGGGCACGGCCACCGCCACCAGCGCGTACCTGGAGGTCCAGGGCAAGACGCGGGTGACCGACAGCGGCAGCTTCGCCTACTACGCGGGCCCGGTGCGCGCCGCGGCGGCCGGCAAGTGCGTCAAGTGGGGCGGCAAGGCGGGCTCGTCCGTCTACGACAGCCCGTTCGAGCACTGCGGCTAGCGCACCCTTGCGCATCCGGCTCATGACGACAACGAGGAGGACGAACACCGTGCGAGCCCGACTGCGACGATCGGCCGTGCTGCTGACCGGCGCGCTGATCCCCGTCTCCCTGCTCATGGGGAACCCGGCCGCCGCCACCTCCGCGGCCACGTCCGCCGCCGACCCCGTCTCGGGGGCGTTCGCGCGGGCGTCCGCCGCTCACGAGGTGCCGCGTGACCTGCTGGTCTCGCTCGCCTACGCCGAGACCCACCTGGACGGGCACGACGGCGAGCCCAGCGCCAGCGGCGGCTACGGCGTCATGCACCTGGTGGCCTCCCGCACGCTGGAGCGCGCGGCCACGCTCACCAAGCGGCCCGTCTCGGCGCTGAGGAGCGACCCCGCCGCCAACATCGACGGCGGCGCGGCCGTGCTGCGCGCCCTCGCCGACGAGACGGGCCTGGACGCCGCCGCCCGCAAGGACCCCGCCCGGTGGTACCAGGCCATCGCCCGCTACGGCGGCTCCACCGCCCCGGACGTGGCCCGCCTGTACGCCGACACCGTCTACGACCTGATGGCCGAAGGCGTGCGGGCCACCACGCCGGACGGCGAGAGCGTCACGGTCAAGCCGCGCGCCGTCGAGCCCGACCGCGGCGCCTACGCCAAGGCCAAGGACCTGGACGGCCCGAGCACCCTGGCCGCCGCGACGGACTACCCGCAGGCCGCGTGGGTGGCGGCCAACAGCGCCAACTACGCCGTCTCCAGCCGCCCGTCGAGCGACGCGATCGACCGGATCGTCATCCACGTCGCGCAGGGCTCCTACGCCGGGACCATCTCCTGGTTCCAGAACCCGGCCGCGAAGGTCAGCTCCCACTACGTGGTCCGCTCCTCCGACGGCGCCGTCACCCAGATGGTCAGGGAGAAGGACCGGGCCTTCCACGCCGGCGACTACAACCGGCGCTCGGTCGGCATCGAGCACGAGGGCTACGTGAGCGACGCCACCTGGTTCACCGACGCGATGTACCGTTCGTCGGCCGCGCTGACCCGCAACATCGCCGACCGGTACGGCATCCCCAAGGACCGTACGCACATCGTCGGCCACAGCCAGGTCCCCGGCGCCGACCACACCGACCCGGGCGGCAACTGGAACTGGACCACGTACATGAACTACGTGACCGGTGGCGGCGGCGCGACCAACCCGCACACCGCCGAGTCGGTGTGCGGCACGGGCTACCAGGCGATCGACTCCGCGGCCCTGGGCTCGGCGGGCACGGTCTACCTGCTCTACAACTCGGCGAACGGCAACAACTGCGTCGCCACCATCAAGAAGACGTCGATCGGCACGGCCACCGCCACCAGCGCCTACCTGGAGGTCCAGGGCAAGACGCGGGTGACCGACAGCGGGAACTTCGCCTACTACGCGGGCCCGGTGCGCGCCGCGGCGGCCGGCACCTGCGTCAAGTGGGGCGGCAAGGCGGGCTCGTCCGTCTACGACAGCCCGTTCGAGCACTGCGGCTAGTCCGGGGCTGAGGACGCCGGACCGGGCGCGGGCGGGTGACACCGCCCGCGCCCTTCGCGGCCGGGCCGGAGGCACGTGGTGGCCGCACGGGGATAGCGTCAAATGACCGGCGGCCGTGCCAGGACCGGCGCATCCGCGTCCCCGCGCAGGTCAGGACCGGTGACGGGGGAGCGACAGTTGCTCCTCCTGGAGGTGACGGCGTCCTGGTCTTGGACCCGGGCGCGCCCCGACGCACAGTGCAGACAGCACCTCCAGCCGCACTCCGCGAAGGGGCCTCCCGTGGATCTCCCGCCCGTCCAGCTACCCGTCCCCGGCGAACGCTCCCTGCGGACGGTCCGCCGGCTGCGCGACGAGGTGGGGCCGGTCGTGCCCGTCCGGCTCCCCGGCGGCGTGCCGGCCTGGCTGGTGACCGGCTACGACGCGATCACCGGCGTCCTGGCCGGCGACGACGTCCTGTACAGCAAGGACGCCAGGCACTTCACCGCCCTGCACGACGGGCGCGTGCCCGCCGACTGGCCCATGCGCCACGTCATCGAGGGCGAGCACCTCCTCATCAAGGACGGAGCCGACCACCGGCGGCTGCGCGGCCTGGTCAACCGGGCCTTCACCCCCGCCCGCGTCGAGGCGATCGCGCCGCGCGTGCGGGAGCTGACCGACGACCTGCTCGACGCCCTGGCGGCCGGGGGCGACCGGGCCGACCTGGTGCGCGACTTCACCGAACCGCTGCCGATCAACGTGATCTGCGAGCTGTTCGGCGTCCCGGCGGACGAGCGCGCCGGCATCCGCGCCTGGACCCGGGTGCTCGTCTCGCACGACGCCACCCCGGCCGAGGCCGCCGCGGCGGGGGCCGAACTGCTGGCGTACCTGGCCGCGCACGCCGGACGGCGTCGCCGCGAGCCCGCCGACGACCTGACCACCGGCCTGATCCGGGCACAGGACGAGGACGGTGACCGGCTGACGGACAACGAACTGCGCTGGATCCTGTGGTCGGTCATCGTGGCCGGTCACGAGACCACCATGCACCTGATCGCCAACGCCGTCGTCGCTCTGGGCGCCGACCCGGACCAGCTCGACCGGGTGCGGAAGGACGACGCCTGGGCCGCGGCCGTGGAGGAGGCGCTGCGCTCGCGCAACTCCGTGGTCAGCACGGTGCCCCGCTACCCGCTGCGCGACGTGCGCATCGCGGGTGTGGACGTCCGCGCCGGGGAGGCGGTCGTGGTCGGGTTCGGCGGCGGCGGCACCGACCCCGCCCGCTACGGCGCGGACGCCGAGCGGTTCGACGTCGGCCGCGGGCCGCAGCGGCACCTGGCCTTCGGCCGGGGCGTGCACTTCTGCCTCGGCGCGCCGCTGGCCAGGCTCGAAGCCCGGATCGCGCTGTCGGCGCTGTTCGGCCGCTTCCCCCGGCTGCGCCTGGCCGTGCCGGAGGCGGACCTCGTGTACACCGCGTCGATCATCACCGAGGGGCCGCGCGCCCTGCCGGTGCTGCTGTCTTGACAGCTTTGTCAGGAATCACCGTCATCTGACGCAAGTCTCCCGTCCGGACCCGGCGCAGGATCCGGCTATGGACACAAGCCAGACGATCGTCCGACAACCCGCCGACCTCCCGGGGGCGTGGCCGCTGCTCGGCCACATCGTGCCCATCCTGCGGCGGCCTCTGGAGTTCCTGCCCGCCGCGTCCGGACACGGCGACGTGGTCAAGGTGCGCTTCGGACGGCTGCCCGTCTACGTGGTCACCCACCCGGCCGCCGTGCGCGACGTCCTCGTCCCCGGAGACCTGGACTACCGGCGGGGACGCATCTTCGACCGGCTCGAACCGGCGCTGGGCAAGGGCATCGCCACGGTGTCCGGGTCCGAGCACCGCCGCCTGCGCCGGCTGCTGCAACCCGTCTTCACCCGCGAGCGCCTGAGCGGCTACGCCGCCGTCATGCGCACCGCCGCCGAGGAGTGCACCGCCTCCTGGCGCGACGGCCAGACCCTCGCCGTGGACGAGGTCATGAACGACCTCGCGCTGACCGCGCTCACCCGCAGCCTGTTCAACGTCACCGCGCACCCCGCCACCGCCGAGGCCGTCAAGCACGGCATGCGGCTGCTCACCCACGGCCTCCTGCTGCGTACGGTGCTGCCACCGGCGTGGGAACGCCTGCCCACCCCCGGCAACCTCAGGTTCCGGCGCGCGACGGCCGCCATGCACGCCGCCGTGGACGACGTCATCGCCGCCTACCGCGCGGCCGGAGGCGACCGGGGCGACGTCCTGTCCGCCCTGCTCGGCGCGCGCGACGACGACGGGCACGGCCTGTCCGACCAGGAGGTGCACGCCCAGGTGACGACGCTGGCGCTGACCGGCGTCGAAGCGCCCGGCGCGGTGCTGGGCTGGGTCCTGTACGAGATCGGCCGCGATCCGGCGGTGGCCGCGCGGGTCGAGGCCGAGATCGACGCCGTCCTCGGCGACCGGCCGCCCGGCTTCGACGACCTGCCCGCCCTGGACTACCTCGGCCGCGTCGTCGAGGAGACGCTGCGGCTGCGCACGCCCCTGGTGTTCATGCGGCGCACGCTGACCGACGTGCGCGTGGGCGGCTCCGTCATCCCGGCCGGGGCGGAGGTCATCTACAGCCCGTACCTGCTGCACCACGACGCCCGCTGGTTCCCCGACCCGTCGCGCTTCGACCCCGACCGGTGGTTGCCGGAGAACCGGGAACGCATCCCCAAAGGGGCCTACATCCCGTTCGCCGCCGGGGCCTACCAGTGCATCGGCAAGCTGTTCGCCACCATGGAGCTCACCGTCGTCACCGCCGCGATCTGCGCGCGCTGGCGGCTGCGGCCGGTGCCGGGCACGCGGGTGCGCGAGGTCGCCACCGCGCTCGTCCGTCCCGACCGGCTGCCGATGACCGCGCACCGGCGCGAGCGAGCGGCGGGCCCGCGATGACGGGCGGCCACGACCTGCCGGAGCTGCGGTTGCCGTTCGCCACCGCCGTCCACCCGCAGGCGCACCGGGTGCAGGAGCTGACCGAGCGCTGGTGCCGCGGGTTCGGGCTGCTGCCGTCGGCGCGGGCGGCCGGGACGTTCCGCGCGCTCGGCTACGGCCGCGTCATGTCCACCCTCTGCCCGTACGCGCCGCTGCCCGGCCTGGCCCTGGTCACCGACTGGAACAGCTTCTTCTTCGTCACCGACGACCAGCAGAACAACGCCCTCACGACCGGCCGCGCCGAACTGTACGAGGACCTCGTCGCCCGCATGCGCAAGCTCATCGCGGGCGGCGGCGACCAGGCCGCCCACCCCCGGCACCCGCTGCTGGACGCCCTGCGGGACCTGCTGCTGCGCACCCTGCCCGGACGTCCCGCCGCCTGGTCGTCCCGCTTCCGGCACAACCTCGACCTGTGGCTCAAGGGCCACCTGGCGGAGAACTCCTACCGGCTGTCGGGCACGATCCCCGCCGAGGCGGCCTACGTCGCGGTCCGGCGCGACGCCAGCACCGTGCTGCCCACGCTCGACCTCGTGGAGCTGGTCGAGGGCGCCGCCGTGACCGACACCCTCTACTGGACGCCCGAGTACCAGACGCTGATCCTCGGCACGGCCGACATCATGTGCTGGATCAACGACATCCACTCGCTGCACATGGAACGCGACGACCCGATCAACCTCGTCACCGTCCTGGCCCACCACGAGCGCCTCGCCGCCGGGGACGCCGTCGCCGCCGTGGCCGCCCGCATCGCCGCCCGCGTGAGCGAGCACGTCGCCGCGGCCGAGGGCCTGCCATCCGTGATGGCCCGGCAGGGGATGCCGGCCGAAGCGCGGGCCCCGGTCCTGCGGTGGGTGCGCGACCAGCAGTCGTGGGCCGCCGGCATGGAGCGCTGGGACCGCACGGACACGATCCGCTTCGCGGCCTCCGAGATCCCCGAACGCGGCTCGACCGCCTCGTACGTACCGGACCTGCTCGGCCGACCCACCTCAGGAGATTGCCGATGACCGCCCTCCCCTTCGAACTCCCCGTGCCCGGCGAGCCGCTGCCGCGCACCCACACCCGCTTCCGCGAAGCCGGGCCGGTCGTCCCCGTACGGCTGCCCGGCGGGATCGACGCGTGGGCCGTGACCACGTACGACGCCGTGCGCGAGGTGCTGAGCGGCGACGACAAGCTGTTCGGCAAGCACTCCTCCCACTGGCCGGCGCTGCGCGACGGGGCCGTCCCGGCGGACTGGCCGCTGCTGCCGCTGGTGCTCGGCGAGCACATGCTGGTCCGGGACGGCGCGGAGCACCGGCGGCTGCGCGGCCTGCTGGCCAAGGCGTTCACCCGTGCCCGCGTCGAGGCGCTGCGCCCGTGGCTGGCGGCCATGGTGGACGGCCTGCTGGACGACCTCGTCGAAGCGAGCGCCGGCGGCCGTAAGCCCGTGGACCTCGTCCCGCTGTTCACCGAGCAGGTGCCGACGGCCGTCATCTGCGAGCTGTTCGGCGTCCCGGAGGAGTGGCGGGCCCCGCTGCGCGGCTGGTCCAGGACGCTGGTGTCGCAGGACAGCACCGCCGGGCAGACCCACGCCGCCGGCCAGGAGCTGATGGCGTACCTGGGACGGCTGGCCGAGGAGAAACGGCGCGAGCCGGGCGACGATCTCACCACCGCGCTGGTGCGCGCCCGCGACGACCAGGACCGGCTGTCCACCCCGGAACTGGTCGACTCGCTGTTCCTGCTGCTCATCGCGGGTCACGAGACGACCGTGCACCTGCTCGGCCACGCCGTCGTCAACCTGCTCGCCCACCCGGACCAGCTCGCCCGCGCCCGCGCGGGCGGCCTGTGGCAGCAGGTCGCCGAGGAGACCATGCGCCTGCGCCCGCCGATCAGCGCCGCGATCTTCCGGTACGCGCTGGAGCCCGTGGAGATCGCCGGCGTCCCGATCCCGGCGGGCGACCCGGTGATGGTCTGCTTCGGCGGCGCGGCCACGGACCCCGGCCGGTACGGGCCCGCCGCCGACACGTTCGACCTCACCCGCGAACCCCGGGAGCACCTGGCGTTCGGGCACGGGGTGCACACCTGCCTGGGCGCGCCGCTGGCCCGGCTGGAGGCGGAGGTCGCGCTGGCGCGCCTGTTCGACCGGCTGCCCGGGATCGGGGCGGCCGTCCCGCTCGGCGGGATCCCGTACTCGCGGTCCTTCCTGACGTACGGGCCGCAGTCGATCCCCGTCCACCTCGGGCCGGCTCGGGAGCTGGTGAGCCGATGACCGGCAGCACCACCGCGCCCGCCCCCAGGGAGGGGCTGGCGGTGGCCGGGATCCTGGAGCGGGCCCGCCTGCTGGTCGAGCCGGCCCACCGCGCGGTCGTGGACCGGTTCCCGGCCGAGCTGCGGCACATCGCCGGTTACCACGCCGGCTGGTGGGACGGCGAGGGCCGCCCGGCCGGCGGGGGCGGCAAGGCGCTGCGGCCCGCGCTGGCGCTGGCCTGCGCCCGCGCCGCCGCCGGCGGGCGGCCCGGCGCGGAGCGGGCCGCGCTCCCGGCGGCCGTGGCGGTGGAGATGGTGCACGACTTCTCCCTGCTGCACGACGACGTGATGGACGGCGACCGCACCCGCAGGCATCGGCCGGCGGCGTGGGCGGTGTTCGGCGTCGGCCGCACGGTCCTGACCGGCGACCTGCTGCTCACCACCGCCATCCACCACCTCGCCACCACCGGGCCGCACCTCCCGGAGCCGGATGTCCCGGAGCCGCACACCCCGGAGCCGGATGCCCTGGAACCGGGTGTCCCGGC